>DASVAC010000097.1:0-23069 GCA_036376535.1 Gemmatimonadaceae bacterium
CGTGAACGTCGTGCTCGATGCCCAACCGGTTCGGTTCGCCGACCTCTCGATCCTCGTCGCCGGACTCGCGCCGCACGAGTCGGCCACACTGCACGTCGAAGCACGCGGTGCGACCGACACCGTGCACGTGGCTGCCACGGCGGAGTTGGCGCGCGGCGGACACGCCACGATCGGCGGCGTCATCACGACGGCCGCGGCAAACGTGTTCGACTCACTCGACGTGCGTGTCCGCGATGTCGAGCCGAGGGCGCTGCTCGCGTCCGCCACCGACACGGGCACCGTGAGCGGCGCACTCGCCGTCCGCGTGCGCGGCGCACTGTTGCGTACGGCGAGCGGCACCGCGTCGCTCGACCTCGCGCCCACCGTACGCTACGGCTCGTACACCGTGCGCAATGTCTCCGCGCGGGCCGTGATGACTAACGGAGTGGTGCGCGCCACGCTGCGCGGCACGCTGCGGCCGTGGCGGGTCGCGGCGGCCGCGACCCTCGCGCCGTTCGACACCACGCGCGCGCACGACATCCGCGCCCACGTGGTCACCGTGGGCACACATCCGGCGGCGCTCGATTCAGCCGATGTGCACGCGACCCTCCATGCAAAACAGATCGCGTTCGCCCTTCGCGCGGCCATCGCCGGCGGCACCGCCACGGCGACGGGCGGTGTGACGCTCGGCGCGCCGCTCGTCTGGCGCGTGACGAACGGAACGGTCTCGCGGATCAACCTCGCGCGCGTGACGGGCGACACGAGTGCAAGCGAGCTCACCGGCCGGTTCACGGCCACCGGACGCGGCACGTCGCTCGCCAGCGCACTCGCGCAGGCGCGCATCCGTCTCGCGTCCTCCACGTACGGCGCGATCCGTCTGCGCCGCGCCGACGCGTCGGTCGCCGTGCGCGGCGGCGTGGCGACCGTCCATGCGACCGCCGCGTTAGACACCGGCACCATCGCCTTGAATGCCTCGGTCACGCCGGGCGGCGCGCGCCGCGCGGTCGTGATCCGCCGGCTTGCCTTCGCGCACGTCGACGCGGGGCGGCTCGCCGGCGACACCGCGCTGTCCACCGACCTGACGGGCTCGCTCACCGGGCGTGCGGCGTGGCGCGCCGGCGCCGCGCCCACCAAAACGCTGCAGGGCGCCGCGCGCTTCACGCTCGATCGATCGCGCGCCGGCTCGCAGCGCATCGATTCCGCGTCGGCCACCGTCGCGATCCGGAACGGCACGGCCGACTGGCACGCGTCAGCCGCGGCCCCGCACGCCGCGCTTGCGTTAGGCGGCACGGCACGGCCCTTCGCCGCGCGACCGGTGTTCACGATCGACACCGGCGTCGTGCGCGGACTCGACCTGGCCGGGTTCCTGGGCCGGCCCGACCTGCACACGTCGCTCGATGCCCGGCTCACCGCGCACGTCGACGGACTCGACCCCGATTCCGCGCACTGGCGGCTCGCGCTCGCCGTCGCGCCGTCGGTGGTCCGCGGGATCGCGATCGACAGCGTCAAGTTAGGCGTGGCGCTCGATACCGGCATGGTGCACCTCACCGTCGGCGTCGCCGCACCCGATGGCCGCGGCAATGGATCCATCGACGGCCGGGTGGTCGCGGCCGGCGCCAAGCAGAAGCTCTCGCTCGAGCGGATCCTCGCCGAGGCCGACCTCCGCCTCCGGGCACGCGCCGACTGGCGATTGGCCGAGTCCGCGCCGGATACCGCGATCATGCTGGCGAGCGTCGACACGATCACGCTCCCGCCCGACTCCGGCGTCGTGGCGCTCCGCCTAACGCAAGGCCGCGTTACCATCGACACGCTGGCCGTGCACAGCGTCCTCGGCAGGCTCACCGGCACGGGGCAGGTCGCCGTGTCCGCCGCCCGAAACGCCGGTGCGCCGCCGTCCAACGTGAACCTCGTGGCCGACACGCGCGACCTGACGCCCGTTGCCCAGGTCCTCGATATCAACGTGCTCGGCGCCGACAGCGCGCGCGTCGCACTCGCGGTGACCGGAACCGCCGATACCCCCCAGGTGCACGTCGTCGCGCGCGCGCGCGGCATCGTCTACAACACGGATCGCGTCGACGCGCTCGACGCCGACATCACGGCCGCCGTGCCGGGTTGGCGACGTCTCTCGGGGACGACCGGAACGGTGCGCGCGACCGATGCCGCCCTGGCCGGCCTGGCGGCGCGCGAGCTGAACGTGAAGTTGGGCTACGCCGATAGCGCGGCCCGTGTCTCGGTGGCGACGACGCTCGAGGATGGCACGACGGCGTCCATCGTCGCGTCGGCGGTGCCCGACTCCGTCCGGAGCGCGCTCCGCCTCGATTCGCTCGAGATCAACCACGCGAAATATCAATGGCGCCTCACGCACCCCGTGCCGATCACGTACGGCGAGCGCTATGGCATCACGGACTTCGTGCTCGCGTCCAACACCGGGCGGCGCATCGCGATCGACGGCTCGGTGGGCCGCACCGGCACCGAGCGCCTCACGGTGCTCGCCGACTCGGTGTCGCTGTCGCCGCTGGCCCGCGCGTTAGGCTATCACGCGCTCGCCGGCGCCACGCTCGTCGGGAAGGCGACGCTCGACGGCACCGCAGCCGCGCCCCGTCTGCACGCCGACGCGACCGTCGTGCTGCCCAAGGCGACCGCCGACTCGGGCACGGTGCACGCCGTGGTCGACTGGACGGCGAAGCAGCTCGACATCGATGCCGCGATGACGCCCCGCGATGGCCATCCCCTCACCGTGAAGGGCAACCTCCCGATGCAATTGTCCTTCACGCGGGGCGCGCCGATCTCGGTCATCGAGCACGGCCCGGTGGATGTGCGGATCGCGGCAGCCGGATTCGATCTCAAGACCATCGAGCCGTTTCTCGACGCGCAGACGATCGACAAGGCGGAAGGATCGCTCGCCATCGATGCCCGCGTGGGCGGCGCGGCCGATGCGCCGGAACTGAGCGGGACGCTCGCGCTCCACGACCTGACGTTAGGCCTGCCGGCGATGGGCGTCACCTATGAGAAGGCCACGGTGGACGCGCACCTCGCCGACGACCGCTTCACGATCGATACCGCCGTGCTGCGCTCGGGCGACGGCAGCGTTCGCCTAACGGGCGGCGTCATCCTCCGCCAGCTCACCCTTGGCCAGTTCGACCTGCACGCGTCGATGCGCAAGTTCCGCGCGGTATGGGCCAGCGCGTATCAGGTCGTGGCGTCCGGCGACGTCGCGTTCCAGGGCAGCACCAAGGCGCCGGCGGTCTCGGGCGCCGTTACCGTCGACCAAGGCACGCTCGACCTGTCAGCCACCGGCTCGGGCGGCAATGCAAAACCGGTGACGCTAACGGACGCGGAGCTCCGCTCCATCGCGGCGCGCTTCGGCGTCGAAGCGGTACGTCCGGGCGGCAAACAGGAGCAGCCGTTCTTCGACAAACTGGCCCTCAACCTCAAGGTCACGACCGATCGCGATGCTTGGGTGCGGCGCCGCGCCAACCCACAGCTGCAGGTCGAGCTGAGCGGAACCGTGACGGTACGCAAGGATCCGGGCGGACCGTTGCGCCTCTACGGCACGCTCGAGCCGGTCGAGGGACGCAGCTACGTCGCGCAATTCGGCCGCCGCTTCACGGTGAGCGAAGGCGAGCTCACGTTCAACGGGCCGCCGCAGCGATTACGCATGAATATCCAGACACAATACATCGTACCGTCCACCGGCGATCCGAACGCGGCCGAGGTGACGATCAATCTCGACGTGAGCGGCACCCCCGATCGCATCCAGCTGGTGCTCAGCTCGGATCCGCAGATGAGCAACTCGGACATCATTTCGTACATCGCGACCGGCCACCCCGAGGCGGCTGGCCTCGGCATCGGCGGCAACTCGACGGGCTCGTCGAACCTCGCCTTACAGGCAGGGACATCGGTCGCCGTTAGTCAGTTGCAAGGCGTGATCGAAGGCGTGGGACAGGATCAGCTGCAGCTCGACGTGGTCGAGATCCGGCAGGACGCGGTGCGCGGCGCGACCCTCGTCGCCGGCCGCTATGTGTCGCCGCGCGTCTACCTCGGCTTCGCCCAACCGCTCGGCTTCGGGCAGGCGGCCACCGCCCAACTGAATCGCAACCTGTATCCCGAGGCCCAGGTGGAGTACAACGCGTTCAAGTGGCTGCTCATGCGTCTCGAGGGAGGCGTGGCCGACATGCGCTTCCTGCTGCGCTCGCGGTACTCGTACTAACGGTGCGGCACCGGCGACTCCTGCTCGCGCTCATTGCCGCGCCGCTGTGGTCGAGCGCCGCGCTGTGTCCGATTGCCGCGCAGCAAGCGCCCATGGTCCTGCCCGCGGGCACGCGCGTGCAATCGGTCGACTTCCGTTGGATCCACGACCGGACGCTCACCGCGGAGGACCTCCGCGAACACATCGCGACCACGGCGCCGGAACCGGAAGGCCTCTTCGGCAAGGTGCTGGATTTCCTGTTCCGGCGCGAACGGCCGCCGATGCCTAACTTCGACCCGCTCGAGCTCGAGCGCGACGCCGTACGCATCCGCGATTACTACGAGCAACGCGGCATCCTGCATACCAACGTCGGATTCGAGGTGACGCCCGATACGAGCACGCACCGCGCCCAGGTCACGTTCGTGATCGACGAGGGCAAATCGACGCTCCTCAAGACCGTGCGCGTGGAGAACGGCGACAGCGCGGGCGTCGATTCGACGACCGCTCTGCCGCCCGCGGTGATGCGAGCGGCGCACCGCGCCGTCGCGCCCGCGCAGGACCATCGCTTCGGCTCGATGGAAGCCAGCACAGCCGAACGCCGAACGCGTACCGCGATGCGTAATTTGGGCTACGCGTTCAGCCGCGTGTGGTCGCGAACGCTGATCGACACCGTTGCCGACACCGCCGCCTTCGAGCTGCGGCTCCGCGCGGGACCTCAGGCGCACATCGCGCGCATCGACGTCACCGGGAACGATCTCCTGAGCGACCACATCATCGAGCGGGAGCTGCCCTTCCGCGTCGGCGACTATTACACCGCCTCGGAGTTGTCGAAGGGGCGCCGGGCCATTCAGGGACTGGACCTCATTCGCGAAGCGCGCGTCGAGCTCGCGCCCGGGCAGAAGCCGGACACCGCGGTCGGCATCAACGTCGCCGTCACCGAACAACCCGTGCACGTAATCACCGGCGAGACCGGATACTCCTCGCAGGATGGCGCGACCGCGCAGGTCATATGGACACACCGCAACTTCACCAACGACGCGCGCACGCTCACCGCGTCGTTAGGCACGTCGACGGCATGGTTGGCCGTGGACCAGAACCCCGAACGATTCGTCCGCGGCGTGGCGACGCTCAAGCAGCCGTACGTGCTCATGCCCGAGTTGTCGGCGCTGCTCAGCCCGTTCGCCGAGTATCGCGACGACTTTCGCGATCGCTCGTGGGCCGTGGGCTCGGACGCCACCCTGCTCTATCGGTTAGGCCCGATCCTCCTGCTGTCGGCCAAGTACAGCTACTCATCGCGCCACGTCCTGCAGTATCGCAACGGCGACTTCTCGTCGGGCCGGATCGACTTCCTCACGCTGTTGGCGCAGAACGCGCTGCTCGACTCGTTGCGCACGACCATTCGCCGGAGCACGCTCACCTTCGACGCGACACTCGGGACTCTCGACAACGTCACCACGCCGCGGCAGGGGTTCGTGCTTCGGCCGAGCATCGAGGTCACGGCAGGCAGCGCGCTCAACACGGTGGAGTACACGCGCCTCGACGTCACCGGCGCCGCGTACCATCCGATCAATCGGCGCGTCGGCATTGCGGTCCGGTTCAGCGCCGGCCGCTTGTATCCGCGCGGCAAGAGCCTTCTGTTAGGCGGCAGCGATTCGACGCTCAAGTTTCTCGAGCTGCGCGACGTCGCGTTCACCGCCGGCGGCTCCGCGGATGTCCGCGGCTGGAGCAGCGGACTCCTCGGCCCCAAGTTCCCCGACCTGCGCTTCAACATCAACGGCACCGACACCACGGCCGTCGCCAGCGGCTACGTGCCCATCGGCGGCCTCGCGCGCATCGCGGGCACGTTCGAGCTCCGGATGCCGTTCCCGGGGTTAGGCGACAGCTGGGGCACGCACGTGTTCGTGGACGGCGGCCGCGTGTGGACGCCCGACCAACGCTTCAAGACCAGCTTCACGCTGCCGGGCGACGACCGCTTCTTCACGTCGGTCGGCGCCGGCGTCGATTACAACACGGTCATCGGCGCCGTGCGGGTGTCGATCGGCTACAAGCTCAATCCCTCGCTCGCCGACGTGCGCGACCCACAGAAAGTGCTCGACGCCATCATCGCCGGCACGCCGATTTCCGCCGTCCCGTCACAGTGGTATCGGCGGTTCCAGATCCACCTCGCGCTCGGCACCGCGTTCTGACTCGAGGCCGCTGGCGGCGGCCTGCGCCCGTGTGCAGTTTCCTGCGCCGAGCGTTCGATATCGCGTTCCCTTCCCGACCTTTTGCAGAGGCTCGTCATGAAGCGCTGTTCCACCTGCGCCGGTCTCGTCGCGTTCACCATTGCCGTCGTCGCCGGGATGGCTCCGGCTCACGCCCAGGGCGAGCTGCATGGCCTAACGCCGGGCCGCGATCCACGCCAGCCCATCGATACCGCGTACACGGCGAAGATCAAGGAATACACCACCGAGCCGTTCTTCACGTCGCCGCTCGTGGACTACCTGCCCGCGTCGAGCACCGTGCCCACACCCAAGGCTGTGTTGGGCGACATCGCGGGCGCGCGCGACAACTTGCCGTATTCATCGCAGGTATACGAGTACATGCGCATGCTCGCCAAGGCGAGCCCGCGCGTTCGCGTGTGGTCCATCGGCAAAACGGAAGAAGGCCGCGAGATGATCGTCGTCGGCGTCGCGTCGGAGGAGATCTGGAAGAATCTCGATCGCAACAAAGCAAACCTCGCCAAGCTCGCCGACCCGCGCACGATCGACATGAACGACTCGACCGCCGCGAAGCTCATCCCCGAAACGGTGCCGGTCTACTACATCACCGGCACGATTCACTCGACGGAGTCGGGCGCGCCCACCGCGCTCATGGAGCTCGCGTACCGCCTCGCGGTCGACGAGAGCCCCTACATCGCGAACATCCGGGACCATCTCATTACACTCATCACGCCGATCGTGGAAGTGGATGGACGCGACCGGTTAGTCGACATCGTGCGCTGGCACATGGCGCACCCGAACGACACGCCGCTGCCGCTCATCTATTGGGGCCATTACGTGGCGCACGACAACAATCGCGATGCGATGGGCGTGACGCTCAAGCTCACGCAGAACGTGATGAACACGTACGTCGCGTGGAACGCGCAGGTGCTGCACGATCTGCACGAGTCGGTGCCGTTCCTGTACGACAACACCATCGGCGACGAGCCGTACAACGCCTGGATCGATCCGCTGCTCGCCAACGAGTGGCAGATGATCGGCTGGAACAACGTGCAGGAGATGACGCGCTTTGGAATGCCGGGCGTGTTCGCGCACGGCGATTTCGACACGTGGTCGCCCGGCTACTTGATGTTCATCGCCGCACTGCACAACGGCATCAGCCGGCTGTATGAGACGTTCGGCAACGGCGGCACCGCGGAGACGCTCGAGCGCACGCTCTCGTCGGACGAGACCGCCAAAACATGGTACCGGCAGGACCCGCCCTTGCCGCACGTCAAATGGTCGCTGCGCGACAACAACAACTACGAGCAGACGGGCTTGCTCGTATCGCTCGAGTATTTCGCCAACAATCGCCAGCTTTTCCTCGAGAACTTCTACACCAAGTCCAAGCGCTCCATCCTCAAGGCGAAAACCGAAGGCCCCGCCGCGTACGTGCTGCCCGGCGATGATCCCCGGTTAGGCGCGCAAGCCGAGTTGATGCGGGTGATGCAGCGACAGCACGTGGAGGTATCGCGGGCGACGGCGCCGTTCACGGTCCAGGTGCCCGCGTCGCACGGCGTGTCGGCCGGCACGCGTGCCCAACGCGGCGGACGCGCGCACAGCGCGGACACGACGGGCGCAACCGGCAAGACCGTCTCGCGCACGTTCCCGGCGGGCAGCTACATCATCCGCATGGACCAGCCGTATTCGCGGATCGCCGATGCGATTCTCGACTATCAGTACTGGTCGCCGGACGATCCGCAGAAGCACCCGTACGACGATACCGGCTGGACGTTCCCCGAGGGATTCGGTGTCCAGTGCGTGCGCGTGATGGACACCGCCGTGCTGCGTGCGCCGATGACCCGCGTGAGCGGTGACGTGGCCGCGCCGGGCGGTGTCCGCGGCTCGGGCTCGACCTTCGCGATCGACAACACCGGCGACAACGCGCTCATCACGCTCCGCTACCAGCTCAAGTCGGCCGACATCCGCGTGGCCGAAGACCCGTTCGACGCGGCGGGCCGGCATTTCGCGCGCGGCTCGATGCTCGTGAGTGGCGTGGGCCGCGACGACTTCGCCAAGGCCGCCAGTGCGTTAGGCATCCAATCGATCGCACTGGCCGCCGCGCCTAACGTGAAGACGCATCCGGTGCGCGCGCCGCGCATCGCGATCGTGCACCCGTGGGAAGGCACGCAGACGGAAGGCTGGTGGCGGCTGGCGTTCGACGCACAGCACGTGCCCTACGAGTACATCAGCACGCAGGACGTCGCGGCTACCGCGGACCTCAATGCCAGGTACGACGTGCTCGTGTTCCCGCCCGCGGGCTACAGCATCAATTCGATCATCGCCGGCATGCCGATGTGGCGAAACCCGATGCCGTGGAAGACGACACCGGAGACGCCCAACATTGGCCGTCTCGACTCCACCGATGACATCCGTCCCGGACTCGGCTGGACCGGCATCGCGCATCTCCAGGCGTTCGTGAAGAACGGCGGCCTGCTCGTCACCGGCGGCGACATCTCGGATCTCGCGATGCAGGTCGGCTTGACCAACGGCGTGAGCAGCGAGAGCCCGCGCTCGCAGGAAGTGGTGGGCAGTTTGCTGCGGACGCGGCTCGTGGACGCCGCGAGTCCGATCGCGTACGGCATCAAGGACAGTCTCGCCGTGTACAGCGACGACGGCGAGAGCTACGGCGTGAGCAATTTTTATGGTGGGCGCAGCCGCCGGCGCCGGTTAGGCGGCGAGAGCGTGACGCGCGAGACGGGCCGCGGCACCGCCGACGAACCCGAGACCGTGCAGGGTCGCCCGCCGCTCACGCCGGACGAGCAGGCGCCCGTCGAGCCCCACGTGGAACCGTGGCAGGCGCAGCCCATCACCGACGATCAGATGCGCAACGCGCTCGACGTGATTCCGCCCGACCAGCGCCCGCGCGTGATTTTGCGCTACGCGGATCAGAGCAATCTGCTGGTGTCGGGACTGCTCGACGGGGGCCGCGACATCGCCGACCGCGCCGTGGTGATCGACGCGCCGTCGGGCAAAGGCCACGTGGTGCTGTTCGCCAACAACCCGGTGTACCGGGGTGAGACGATCGCCAGTTACACGCTGGTGTTCAACGCGATCATGAACTGGGACGACCTGAACGCGGGCCGGCAATTGGACGTCCGTTAGGCGATTCGTTAGGCCGGTGGCTGTGCGTTGGCGCCGCACCGCCACGACTGCGCGATACAGCGCACCGGCGCGCAGTATCCGCCGGTGCGCCGTGACGCCGTCCGTTTCTCACGGTGCGGCTCGCTCGACAGAAGAGCCGGTCACACATATGTTCGGAGGGTACGCCCCGACCCTCGACGGCGCCCCTTCGGAGCCGCGCCAGAACCATGGGTGCATCGGCAACACCGCCACTCGATCGCCTTGCCACGGCGGTCGCGGGCCGCTACGTAATCCGGCGTGAGCTTGGGACGGGCGGGATGTCCACTGTCTATCTCGCCCACGACGTCAAGCACGATCGCGCCGTGGCCATGAAGGCCCTCCGGCCGGAAATCGCTGCGACGATCGGCGCCGAGCGATTTCTGCGCGAGATCCGTATCGCGGCACGACTCCAACACCCGCACATCCTGCCGCTGCTCGATTCGGGGGAGGCCGGCGATCTGCTGTATTACGTGATGCCGTTCGTCGAGGGCGAGTCCCTCCGCGAGTGCATCGATCGCGAGTCCAAGTTGAAGGTTGACGATGCGCTGCGCATCGCGCGCGAGGTGGGTGGCGCACTGGACTACGCGCACCGCCACGGTGTGGTCCACCGCGACATCAAACCCGAAAACATTCTGCTCCACGACGGCGCGGCGCTGGTTGCCGACTTCGGTATCGCGCGCCAATTGGCCGCTGACGGTGTGGATCGGATGACGCTCGTCGGCACAGCGATGGGCACGCCGCGCTACATGAGTCCCGAACAGGCGGCCGGCGATCTCGATGCCGATGGGCGCAGCGACGAATACAGTCTCGCGTGCGTGATCTACGAGATGCTCACCGGCGAGCCTCCATTCGCTGGCCCGTCGGTGGAGTCGCTTCTGCTCAAGCGCTTCATGCGACCACCGCCGAGAGCCTCACGCAAGGTGCCCGACGTTCCGCAATCGATCGACGCGGCGCTCGCGACCGCCATGGCGCGCGCCCCTGAAGAACGCTACGCCACCATGGCCCAGTTCGTCGACGCGCTGGATCTGCCCGCCCGCGTCCGTTTGCCTAACGGAAGCGGGGGAAAGTCGGTCGCCGTGCTGCCCTTCGTCAACATGAGCGCCGACTCCGAGAATGAATACTTTGCCGACGGCATCGCGGAGGAGATCATCACCGCGCTGATGCAGCTGCCGGAGCTGCGCGTCGTGGCGCGCACGTCCAGCTTTTCGTTCAAGGGAAAGAACGAGGATCTGCGGACGATCGGCGAGCTGCTCCATGTGCGCACCGTGCTCACCGGGAGCGTTCGGCGTGATGGCGGCAATGTCCGCATCACGGTCCAGTTAGTCGACGTCGCCGACGGATTCCAACTGTGGTCGCAGCGCTATGATCGGCGCTTTACCGACATCTTCGCGATCCAGGACGAGATCGCGACCGCGATCGCGACTCGCCTCGAGGTGACGCTGAGCGGCGGCACGGACGCCCGTCTCGTCAAACCATCGACCGGCAGCCTCGACGCATACGATCTGTACCTCAGAGGACGGGCCGCTCTTCGGCAGCGCGGTGCATCGCTCTTCCTCGCAGTGCGTGCGTTCGAAAACGCGATCCGCCTCGATCCGGATTTCGCGCTCGCTCTCGCCGGCTTGGCCCAGGCACTCGTGCTCTTGAACTTCTGGGGACTCGCGCCGCCAGGGGCAGTGCGAACGCGTGCGTTGGAGTCAGCCGCTCGCGCGCTCGCGACCGATGACGCGCAGTCGGAGGTGCACATCGCCGCCGGCCTCACCGCGTTCGCGATGCAGTACGACCGTGACGCGGCCGCTCGCAGTTGGGCGCGCGCATGCGAGCTCGATCCCGCAAATCCTGACGCTCGTATGTTTCGTGCGCTCTTTGACTCATGCTATGCGAACGGCAATTTCGACTTGACGCTGCGCGAGATCGACGGCGCCATGACGCGCGACCCGCAAAGCGCCTACGTACTTGCCGGACAGTCGATCGTGTTCGCGTACGCGGGCCGATACGACGACGCGGTGGAGTCCGGCAATCGCGCAGTGGAGCTCGAGCCCGATTCCTTCTATGCGCAGTGGTCTCTCATCCACGCGCTCGCGCTTCGCGGGCACTACGATCAGGTGACCGAATACGCGCTCGGTCTCATGCCTCGCTTCGGCCGCCACACATGGCTGCTTGGCGCGATTTCGATCGCCGCCCGACGCGTCGGGCGCGACAGCGAGGCCGTCGCCGTGTATACGGAGCTCAAGGGACGCTCACAGCTGGAGTACGTGCAGGACACCATGTTCGCCGTGGTGGCGCTCAATGCCGGACACCGCGCGGAGGCGCTGGCGCTGTTGACCCGTGCCGTCGAGACACACGAGGCCTTGTTTCCCGCCATGGCGCTGTACCATCCGACCCTCGCGGCCCTGCGCGGGGCGCCCGAATACCGCGCACTTCTCCGCCGCGTCGGTTGGGCAGCGCCCTAGCAAGTACACGACGTTAGGCGGGAGCTGCACCGTTCATGCGACGCAGCCATTTCCAGTGGATCGCGAACAAGACGATCGCCGCGAGCAACAGCAGCCCATTCGTCACCAGCGACTTGCTCGTGTCGTACCGCACGTGCGCCACGCGGTCGGCCACACGGGCATTGTACTCGGCGCGCAGCGATGAATCCGACCTGAGGCGCGTCGAGTCCATGGTGTATCGTTGCACCCCTGCTCCCGCGGCCTGTGACTCCACGAATACGCGTCGTGCCGCACCGGTCGCTTTGAACGCACTGAACGAGGCTAGGGATTGGCCAAAGGTTCCGCTCGAGTCGAGCGGGTTGACGCGGTCGAACAGCGTGCCGATGATCGACGAGATGGTCGTGAGCCCGACGATGATGGCCAGCAGGCACACGGTAAACCCGTAGAACTGCGGAATCCGGTTAGGCTTTTCCACGTTGTCTCCGCGAAGCGCAAGGGTGGCCGACGCAAACAGCCAGGAGAGGACGAGCAGGACTGCAGCGATGATCGCGACGCCAGTGATCCAGACCGAGCCCGACGACTCATAACCGCCCAGTGGCATTCCGTTCATACGTCGATCGGGGAGAATGTGGTCGTCGCGGCGGCGCGTGCCCAATGCCAAGCGCAGCCAATATGAGGCGAGAACGGCGGGTTAGGAAGCGTCCGATCGCCACTGGCCTAACTGCAAGTCCAGACTAGGTGGGCAGGCACGGCGCGAGCGTCCGCACCCCCTCGCGGATCTCCTTCGGCGTGACACCTCCGTAGCCAAGGATGAGCCCGCCGCGCTCGGGCGGACGGAAGTAGCAACTGGAAAGCGGTGTGACCAGGATGCCCTTGGCCGCCGCCTTCTTCGCCACGGCTTCGTCGCTCACGCCCCGCGGCAGCAGTGCCGCCAGGTGCAGCCCCGCCGCCGCGCCGATCACCTCGAGCCGCTCACCCGCCTCCGCCTCGATCGCATCGACCAACGCCTGCCGCCGCTCCATGTACACCATGCGCATGCGCCGGATGTGCCGCGCGAAATGCCCCTCGCGGATGAAGTCGTTCACGACGGCCTGAAACAGCGTCGACGAGAACACATCGGACGCGTCGCGCATCGCCGAGAACGCAGGGATCAGATCCTTGGGCACCACCACATAGCCTAACCGCAGCGCCGGGAACAACACCTTGCTGAACGTGCCGACGTAAATCACGCGCGCGTCGCCATCCATGCTGTGCAGCGACGCGATCGGCCGGCTGTCGAACCGGTACTCGCTGTCGTAGTCGTCCTCGATGATCCACGCGCCGGCGCGCGACGCCCAGTCGAGCAGCGTCATCCGCCGCGTGGCGCTCATCGTCACGCCTAACGGATGCTGGTGCGACGGCGTGATGTACACGGCCCGGGCGGACGGGGACGCACGCGCGCCGCGGGCGACGTCGAGCCCATCCGCGTCCACCGGCACCGGGACCATGCGCGCGCCCGCCGCGAGCAGCGCCTGCCGCGCGCCGGGATACGCGGGGTCCTCCACCCACACGGCGTCGCGCGCATCGAGCAGCACGCGCGCCGCGAGCAGCAGTCCCTGCTGCGACCCCGTGGTCACCATGATCTGC
This sequence comes from Gemmatimonadaceae bacterium, assembly GCA_036376535.1. Taxonomy (GTDB): domain Bacteria; phylum Gemmatimonadota; class Gemmatimonadetes; order Gemmatimonadales; family Gemmatimonadaceae; genus JADGGM01. The sequence continues at coordinate 13,587 of DASVAC010000097.1, forward strand.
GACGCGTCGCACCGCACCGCCCGCGCGGCGCCCACGTACTCGGCGATCGCTTCGCGGAGCGACCGGTCGCCCATGGGATCGCCGTACGCCATCATCGCCCGCGTGACGCGTCGCGCGTGCCGGTTCACGAGGCGAGCCCACACCGTCGACGGAAACTGGTCGAGCGCGGGCAGGCTGATGCGGAAGGCGCCGGGGTTGCCTAACCAGGACTGGTCGGTCTGGAAGATCGTCCCGGCCAGGCGCGACGTGCGCCGCGGGCCGCTTCCGTTAGGCGCGCGCGCGCCGGCGTGGCGCACGGCGGGCCGGCCGATGAGCGGCGCCCGCTCGGGAATCGACCGCGCCACGCAGGTCCCCGCCCCGACGAACGACTCGAGGTACCCCTCGGCGTGCAGCTGCTCGTACGCGCCCAGCACCGGAATGCGCGAGACGCCGAGCTCGGCGGCGAGCTGACGCGTGGACGGCACGCGCTGACCGGGGCGGAGTTGCCCGGTGAGGATCGCCGTCCGAAACCACTCGTACATCTGCTGGTAGATCGGCGTGCGTCGTCGCCCGTCGATCGCGACCGGCGGCACGAAACCCGGCGCCAAGCGTGGCATGCTGCACCCGGAAAGTGGTCATATCAATTTTGCGCATGCCAGCCTATCGAGACAATCCACTCGCGCGAACGGTTTGCGTGGTCCGTTCGTATATTATATCCAACGCAACCCCACCCTTGCCATGCGCAACCGGACCCTCCTCGCCGCCACCGCCCTCGCCGTCGCGACACTCGCCGGCGCGGCCAGCCTCCGCGCGGATCCCAACCGCTACGGCTACTCGGATCGCGTCGAGAAGCACATGCTGCCCGCCGTCTCCACCGGTCCACTCGATCCGGCGTGGAGCCCCGACGGGAAATGGATCGCGTTCTCCATGCGCGGCGACATCTGGAAGGTGCCCGCCGCCGGAGGCCAGGCGATCGCGCTCACCCAGGGGCCTGCCTACTACTTCGAGCCGGCGTGGAGTCCCGACGGCAAGCGCCTCGCATTCTCGATGGACGTGGGCGGCAACCTGGACATCGGTGTCGTGAACGCCGATGGCGGCGACGTCGACCGCCTCACCACCGATCGCGACGTCGATGTCGAGCCGGCGTGGAGTCGCGACGGCGCCAGCGTGTATTTCGTGAGCGGCCGCGGGCACCAGCGCGGCGAGCGATTCACCATCTACCGGCACGACCTCGCCGCCAACACCGATGTCCCCGTCGTCCAGGGCATCCAGCCGGCGGTTTCGCCCAACGGCGGCGAGCTCGCGTACGTGGCTCCCGTCCGCGGACGGTTAGGCACGGGCGGCCTCTGGATCCGCTCGCTCACGGACACAACCGCCGCGCCCACGCTGGTCCAGTACGACGAGACCGAATACCGCATGAAACCCGCGTGGACGCCGGACGGCACCGCGCTCTACTACGTGTCCGATGACGCCGGCTCGAACGACGTGATGGTCGTCCCCGCCCAAGGCGGGAATCCGGAACGCCTAACGATCGACGATCACGACGAGTACGCGCCCAGCCCGAGCCCCGACGGCGCGCTGATCGCGTTCGTCTCGAACCGCACCGGCCCGACGACGCTCTACGTCGCCAACGCCGGCGGCGGACGGCTGTCATCGTGGCGCCAAGTGCCCATCACCTCGCGGCGTCCCCGCGTGGCCACCGGGCACGTTCGCGTGCGCGTCCTCGATGAACATGGGACGCTGACGCCCGCGCGCATCTACCTCGTGGCGAGCGACGGCCGGTCGTACGCGCCGGATGGCGGATTCCATCGCGTGATGGCCGCCACGGAAACGCACTACTTCGAGACGACGGGCGACTTCACGGTCGAGGTCCCCGCCGGCCACACGTCGGTGGAAGTCGTGCGCGGACCCGAGTATCGCCCGCACATGGTGTCGCTCGACGTCACCGCCGGAGCCACCGCGACGGCGACGGTCACGCTCACGCGCCTGCTCGACATGCCGGCCAAAGGCTGGTACTCGGGGGACACGCACATCCACGATCTGCACCAGGGGCGCTTCGGCCTAACGCACCAGGATTTCGTCGACGAGCTGCGCGCCGAAGACCTGCACATGACGTGGGCCCTCATCCACATGGACGGCACGCGCATCATGGGGCGGTGGAGCGACCTCACGGGACGCCCGAGCCCGCTCTCGACGCCCGCCTACATCCTGCAGTACGCCGAGGAGTTCCGCGGCTCGTTAGGCCACATGGAGCTCCTCGGCATCTCCCGCTTCGTGCTGCCGCTCACCGCGGGCGTGCGCGGCACGGCGTACGCGCAGCCGGTGCTCGACCAGACCTACATCGATTCCGCCCACGCCCAGGGCGGCATCGCGGGGTTCCCGCACCCGTACTACCTGCCCCCCACCACGCCGGCCCGCGCCGCCAGCACCCTGATCCCGGTCGACATCGCGTTAGGCAAGGGCGACTACTACGACGTCGCATCCTTGTGGTCCGACGAGATCGGCTCCACGGACCTCTACTACCGGCTCCTCAATTGCGGGTTCCGGCTCCCCGCCACCGCCGGCACCGACAACTTCTCCGACGTGTGGCGCGACCCGCCGCCGGGCTCCGACCGCACGTACGTGCACGTCGCCGGCCGCCTAACGCCCGCGAGCTGGCTCGCGGGGATCAAAGCGCAACACACGTTCGCCACCACCGGGCCGCTCGTCATGCTCGACGTCCAGGGCCGCGAGCCGGGTGACGCGATCGCGCTCTCGGCGTCGGCGCCCCGCACCCTGCACGTGCGCGCGACCGCAACATCGATCGCTCCGATGGACAAGCTCGACATCATCGTGAACGGCGCCGTCGCCGCCACCGTCCCGGCCACCACCGATTCCTCCCGCCTCGCGTTCGACGACACGGTGGCGGTGCCCGCGGGCGGCTGGATCGCAGCCCGCGCGATTGGACCCGCGTCGCGCTACGTGGGCGACGACTACGCGTTTGCCCAGACGAGCCCCGTGTACGTCGTCCGCGGCGCTCACCGCTTCACGTCGCCTGACGACGCGAAGTTCTTGTCGGACGCGATCGCCGCGCTCGAGCAGCGGGTGGAGCACGCGCCGTGGCGCACGCAAGCCGAGCACGATGCCTTCACGGCGTCGCTCGAGAAGGCAAAGGCGGTGTACGACGCGATCGCCTCAGGGAGCGTGGCGCCGAGCCGGCCGGCCCGATGAGATACGGCGCCCGAGCGCGGCCCAACGAGCCCCCGAGACCAACGGAACCCCGAGGCGACTACTTCCACCGGAATTGGATATTGGATACTATCTGCGAACCCCATCGCCGGCCCTCGCCCATGGCGCCCACCCGCCGTTCCCGCACCCGCGTCCTCGCCCGTCCTCTCGCGCTCGCCCTCGGCCTCGCCGCCGCGGGCACTCCGGCCGCCGCCCCCGCGCAGACCGTTAGGCCAGCCGCCTACGCCGGCATGCGATGGCGCTCCATCGGACCCTATCGCTCCGGCAACGTCTACTCCGTCTCCGGCATCCCCGGCAATCCCGACATCTACTACCTCGGCCTGCCGGAGGGCGGCGTCTGGAAGACCGTCGACGCCGGCACCGTGTGGAAGCCCGTGTTCGACTCCGCACACGTCGCGTCCATCGGCGCCGTCGCCGTGGCACCCTCGGCGCCTAACACAGTGTACGTCGGCACCGGCGATCCCACGGGCTGGTCCTTCACGCCCGGCAACGGCGTCTACAAGTCCGCCGATGGCGGCGTGTCATGGCACCACCTGGGATTGGACGAGACCCGGTACATCACCGCCCTCATCGTCGACCCGCGCGACCCGAACATCGTGCTCGTCGGTGCGCTCGGCACCCGCGCGGGCGGCGGCAGCAGCACGGCACGCGGCGTCTATCGCACCACGGACGGCGGCCGCACGTGGAAGCACGTGCTGTACGTCGACGCGTTCACCGGTATTGCCGACATGACCGCCGATGCCGACGAGCCCGGCGTGGTGTATGCCGCCTTCCAGCGGAGCGCGTTCGGTCTCACCCCGGCCGATCGCGATTCGCTCCGTCCGTTAGGCACAGGCATCTATCGCTCGGCAGACGAGGGCGCCACCTGGCATCCCATCGCCGGCACGGGGCTGCCCGCCGGCACCCAGGGCTACGAGATTGCGACCGCGACCGGCACACGCGGACGACGCGTGTACGCCGAAGCTCGCGGCTCGGGCCGCGACGCGAGCGGCCTGTACCGGTCGGATGACGGCGGCCGCACCTGGCAGCTCGGCACACGACAGATCCTCAGTGCCGGCGGTCCGATTTACGTGGACCCCCAGCATCCCGACGTCCTCTACCTCATGGGCACCGCCGTGTATCGCTCCACCGACGGCGGCCGCCACGTCGAGGCGTACAAGGGTTCGCCCGGCGGCGATGACCCGCGCGATATGTGGATCGATCCGGCCAACTCCCAACGGATGATCCTTGGCGTCGACCAGGGCCCCACCATCTCCGTGGACGGCGGCCGCACGTGGACGCCGTGGTACAACATGCCTAACGGACAATTCTACCGCGTGTCCACCGACCGGCACTGGCCGTATCGCGTGTGCGCGCCGCAGCAGGATAGCGGCACCGCGTGCGTGCTCAGCCGCAGCGACTTCGGCGCCATTCGCGACAAGGACTGGACTCCGGTGGGCGGCTTCGAAGACGGGTTCATCGTCACCGATCCGACCAACGACCGCTGGGTGTATACGCAGGGCTGGTATCACGTGCTCCGGCGATACGACCGGGAGACGGGACAGGTCGCGGTGCTGTACACGCCGTCCCCCGAGGATCGTTTCGGCGGCGCGCCGCCGCTCGCCTTCTCGCCGCAGGATCCGCGCGTGCTCTACATGGGCGCGCAGTACGTGCTCGCGTCGAGCGACAGCGCGCGCACGTGGCGCCGGCTGAGTCCCGATCTCACGACGCCGCGCGCCGGCGCTCCCGCGCCCGCAGCGCCCGTTGGGCCACGGCGCGGCGGACCATCCATCGAGGCCCTCGCGCCGTCGACGGTGGCCGCCGGCGAGATCTGGGTGGGTACGAGCAACGGCCAGATCCAGCTCACCCGCGACGGCGGCGCGAGCTGGACGAACGTGACGCCGCCCGACATGCCCGCGCGCGGCAGCATCAACGTGCTCGATGTCTCTCACGCTAACGCAGGAACGGCGTACGCGGCCGTGCTCGCGTTCGGCGATGCGCACCCCTACATCTTCCGGACCACGGACTTCGGCGCCACCTGGCACCTCGTCGTCTCAGGCCTGCCTAACGACGCCGCGGTGCGCACCGTGCGCGAGGATCCCGCCGACCCAACTATCGTGTATGCCGGGACCGTGACCGGCGCGTGGGTGTCGTTCGACCAAGGTGACCATTGGCAGTCCCTGCAACTCAATCTGCCGACGACGGTCGTGTCCGATCTCGATGTGCACGGTACCGACCTCGTGGCCTCCACGTACGGCCGCGGCCTGTGGATTCTGGATGACCTGTCGCCGCTCCGGCAGGCGCACGATGCGCTTGCCTCGTCGCAGCCGTACCTCTACGCGCCGGACACCGCGGTCCGCGTGCGCTGGGATAACATCGAGGACACGCCGTTGCCGCCCGAGGTGCCCGCGGGTCAGAATCCGCCCGAAGGCGCGATCATTGACTACTATCTCTCGGCACCCGCGAGCGGCGGCGTGACGCTGTCGGTCTACGACGACGGGAGTCATCTCGTGCGCCAGTACTCCAGCGCGCCGGCCGCACCCGATACGTCGCCGCCTAACATTCCGACCTACTGGTTCCGCGTGCCGGTGGTGCTGCCCACCACGCCGGGTATGCACCGCATCGCGTGGGACCTCAGGTATCCCGAGCCGCCCGTGCTCAACTACGGATACTTCGGCGGACTCCTCGACTACACGGAGTACACGCTCAACGTGCACGCCATCGAAGGCGAGACGCCGCGGCGTCAGCCCACGGGCCCGCTCGTCGCGCCCGGCACGTATCGCGTTCGCCTAACGGTGAACGGGCACACCGACGAGCGCACGCTCGTCGTGCGCAACGACCCGCGCGTGCCACTGGCGCAGGAAGCCCTCGATGCGCAGGCGCGGTTCCAACAGCGGCTCGTGGCCGGAATGTCCGTGAGCTACGACCAGTTCAACCGGCTCGCCGAGATGCGGCGCGTGCTCGCCACCGACTCGGCGCGCACGACCAACGTCGGTCTGCGGGGCGACATCCAGTCGCTCGACCAGCGGCTCGCCGCGCTCGCCAGTGGGCCGCGCGGTGCGTTCGGTACCGCGAACCGCGATCTCACGCGCAACCTCGAGGATCAGGAATCGGGTGACGTGGATCCGACGCCGAGCGATGTCGCCGCGGCCGACGCGAGCTGCAAGGACATCGACGAGGCCCTGAGCGCACTCTCGAGGCTGGAAACCACCGACATCGCCGCGCTCAACGCCAAGCTCGGTGCCGCCCATCTCCCGGGCATCGCCGCCGGTGGCGCCACCGCCGCCGCGGGGTGCGACGCGGCCAGGTGACCGGGGCGTAAGTGGTCATATCAGTTCGCACAAAAGCGGTTATTGAGGCAAGCCACTCCGCGGCCTACTCTCACGCATGGACCGGTGCGCACCGCCGCCGCGTCCGCCTAACGAGAGCCGCGGGGGCCGAGCGATGTCCAGGATCGTCAGAATCGGGTGGTGTCTCGCCGGGTGCGTAGTGGCCGCGAGCGGGGCGCGCGCCCACGCTCAGGCGGACAGTACTCCGCCCTGCGTGCAGTCCTGCCCCGTGCAGCGCCAGTCGGTGGACGACGCGTGGTGGACGGGCCCGATGATCGCGCCGGGCTCGGGCACGCTCACGCCCGGTCACTTTCTCATCGAGCCGTACTTTTACGACGTGCACGCCGGCCAGGCGCACAGCTACGGGAATCTCACGTACATCCTGTACGGACTCGTCGATGGACTGACCATCGGCACCTCGCCGACCGCCGGCTTCAACACCGGGGGGGGCGCGCCCAGCAGCTCGGGAATTGGGTTAGGCGACGTCAGCGCGATCGCGCAGCTGCGCCTGCTGCGCCGCAACCCGGACAGCTGGCTGCCCGCGACGGCCTTCAACGTGACCGAGACGTTCCCCACCGGCCGCTACGACCGGCTCGGCGAGCGCGCGAGCGATGGGTTCGGCAGCGGCGTCTACACGACGACGCTGTCGCTCTACACGCAGAGCTATTTCTGGCTGCCTAACGGACGCATCCTGCGGATGCGGGTCAACGTGTCGCAGGCCTTGTCAAGCACCGCCAACGTGAATGGCGTGAGCGTATACGGTACCGACGCCGCGTTCCGCGGAAGCGCGACGCCCGGACCGGCGTTCGCCGCGGACCTGGCATGGGAGTACAGCCTCACGCGAAGCTGGGTGCTGGCGCTCGAGTTCAACAACCGCTACCAGGCCGCGACGCGCGTCCGCGGGATCGAGGCCGTCGACTCCACGGGCACGACGGCGGCCGCGCGATTCGATGCGCCCGCGTCGGATGCGTTCGCGATCGCGCCGGCCGTCGAGTACAGTTGGACACCGAACCTCGGCGTGCTGCTCGCGCTGCGGGTGATCCCACAGGGTCACCACACGACGCGCTCGGTCACGCCCGTCATCGCGATCAACATCCTGCGCTGACCCAACGGAAACGCGGGTCGCGCACGCAGCCGTACGCCGCTCAGTTGGGCGAGCGCGCCGGCCGGCAGGACTTCGCCGCGCTCGCGACCTTGCCCGATGGCAGGTTGATCGACCACCCGGCGGAGGCTGCCGGAACGAACACCTCGGTCGAAGGCAGTGCCTCGAACGACGGCGTGTTAGGCGTCCACGTCCCGAGTCGGATGGCCTTCGCGTTGTTCCACGCAACGGTACTGGTGTCGCTCATGCCGTGGCCGTTGTCTCCGATGATCAGGAACTTCGCACTGGCCGGGAGCGAGAAGCACGTTGTTGGCGCAGTGATCTCCCCGAGATCCAGATGCCAGAGGCCGCCAGGCGTGCCGGGTTGCACAACTGGGTACAGGAAGACCTCCAGCGAGTCGCACGCGCCGGAGCCACACGTGTCGTTGGTGACTAACAGGGTGACATCGGGTCGCGGCGCGACCGACGACGAGCACGCGACCGCGGCGACGACCAGCAGCGGGACACACAGACGGACGAATGGCATGGTGGTATCCTCAAGAGATGCCCAACCATGCGATGCGCCAAGGTCTCCTGTCAAGGCGACGACCGCCCCGTAAGGCGCGCCTAACTACTCCGCCCGCAGCGCCTCCAAGGGATCGACTCGCCATGTCGGCACCGCGGGCGATGTCTGTGCGATCCGAGAGCTTCGTCTCGCACTCAACCGGGCGGAACGCCGCGGGGCAGCGCTAACGGAGCGGAAGGCATCTTGACCTGATACCTCGGTGACGCAAGATTCGTCGGAACAGTGAACCTTCGACCACGAGAGTGAAGCCATGCGCCGCTTCGCCCGCGCTGCCGCGACTGGTTGGTTGGCTGTCCTGTCGATGCTCACGGCACAAGGCTGTGCCCATCAGGTGCCGGCTGACCCGCACGCACCGACGGAAGTCACGCTGGTGAACGACATGGGCACGTGGTACGAGCTGTACTTGGTCCAGGGCGCCCAACGCGTCGACGTTGGGCGGATCAATGCGAGGGCGACGCTCACCTTGAACGTACCATCGGAATTATCGTATCCTGGCTCCAAGGTCGATCTGGTCGCGATACCGGCGCTCGGCGAACGGTACTCGTTCTACCGCCGATTCATCGCGAATCCTGGCGCGCATGTGCAGATGCGGTTGCCCCGTTAGGCTTCTTCTTGGCGGCTACTGCAGCAAAGAACCGCCGTGTTGCGCGACGCTACATGGAGTCGCCGCTGAGCGCCAGAAGAGCCATCAATAGCAAGTACAATGTCCACAATACGCCAAGCCCACGAGCACGGATACGCCCGGCCAGAAGCGATCCCGCTTCCGATAGATCATGGCCGCTAGGACGCCCTCCAGGACGCTCACCGCAAGCAAGGCCCTCGAGTACCACGTGGCCCACACACCGGGACCATTCGGCGACCACCACGTGCCTAACGCAATGATGATCAGCGGAGGCGCCAGCAGCGAAGTGAGCCAAAGGTTCCGCGCCACTTCTGGATGGCGCCTCCGCCACCACACCGCGTCACCGAAAAGCAGGACCGAGATGGGCAGCGCGTAGTAGCCGCCCGTTGAGACGAGCACAGCGTTGAGGACCGAATCGTGTATCACGCCGCATCCCTCACGCGTGGCAGGTCGGTGTCGCCTTGAACCTCCAAATCGCACTCATCAGAAACGGAATTCACGCACTTCGTGAGACAGTTAGTCCGCTCGAGGAGTGGGCGATTCGACAGACCCGGCACTCGCGACCGCGTGTTCGAGTCGGCCTATCAGGTAGTCGGCTTCTGAATTGCTCGCCCGCGACAGATTGCGGTTCATTGCCTGCACGACAAGAACTGAGAGCGCGTAGAGCACAAAAGCGAGC
>DASVAC010000098.1:0-3033 GCA_036376535.1 Gemmatimonadaceae bacterium
CGAACCTCCTCCGGACGAACCAGAACATCGCGCCCGCGGCCTGAGGCCTCGGCGGCGCCGGGACCGATGTGAGACGTAGCCGTATCGCTACGATACGGCTACGTTTCACATCGTCCCGAGCCGGAGCGTGCCATGCCCGCGTGTGTCCGCTACATCGTCACCGACGTCGACGCCGCGATCGACTTCTACACGCGGCACCTGGGGTTCACCGTCCGGATGCGCCCCGCGCCCGCGTTCGCCGAGATCGCGCGCGACGACCTGCACCTCTACCTCACGCAGCCCGGACCGGGCGGCGGCGGCGCGCCCATGCCGTCGGGCGAAGCGCAGACACCGGGCGGATGGAATCGCATTCACCTCATCGTGTCCGATCTCGACGCGACGATCGCCGCGCTGCGCGCGGCCGGGTGCCGGTTCCGGAATGCCGTCGTGCAGGGGGTGGGCGGCAAGCAGATTTTGCTCGAGGATCCGTCGGGCAATCTCGTGGAGCTGTTCGAGCCCAACACGGCGGCGTACCGGGCACCGGGCCGGGCCGCATCCGGGTGAGCGCCTACGCCTAACGGACGCACCGGCCAGCGCCGGCGCGCGCCCGCGCGGCGGGCCGAGGACCCGCGCGTCGAGCGCTCGCGGCGCGTCATCCTCGGCGCGGCGCTCGATGAGTTAGGCGAGGCCGGTTACGGCGCGTTCAGCATCGAGTCGGTGGCCGAGCGCGCGGGTGTCGGCAAGGCCACGATCTATCGCCACTGGCGACACAAGCTGGCGCTCATCGCGGACGCGTTCCGGATGCTGCAGGACGAGGGCGACCCGGAGCTCGTGACGGGCACGCCGCGGGAGAAGCTCGAGCGCATCGTGCGGCACGTTGCCGAGGTGGCCAAGCACTCGCCGTTCTCGAAGTGTCTCCCGGCGCTCATCGACGCCGCCGAGCGAGACCCGGAGCTGCGCACGTTCCATCGGCGATTCCAGGCGGACGCGCGGCGGCCGCTCATCGCGTTGCTCGAGCAGGGCGCCAAGTCGGGCGACTTTCCGCGGCATCTCGACGCCGAGCTCACGGCGTTCAGTTTGCTCGGCGCGATCTTCTTTTGCCGGCTCATGACGAGCAAGGCGTTCGATCCGAACCGGGCGGGAGAGCTGGTGGACGTGGTGTTGGGCGGGCGATCGAAGCGCTGAGCTCGCTCGAAGCTACGGGAAAAGCAGTTGACAGAAGGGTCGCCCCGCCATATCCTACGGAAACTTCCGTAGAGATACCATGGGCGACGACATCTATTTCCCCCCGCGCGAGCTGCGCGTCATGGGCGTCCTCTGGCGCCTCGGCTCCGCCACGGTCGCCGAAGTCCGTGACGCCCTCGGCGAAGAGCTCGCCTACACCTCCGTGCTCTCCGCGCTCCAGACGCTCGAGGAGAAGGGCTACGTTAGGCATCGGGCCAAGGGTCGCGCCTACCGGTACCTGCCCACCGTGAAAGCCGAGCGCGCCGGCGGCAGCGCGCTCGCCCGCATCCGCGAAGCGATTTATCAGGGGTCGGCCGAGCGCCTGTTCGCCCAACTGGTCTCCGACAAGGACGTGAGCCGCGAGGAGCTCGAGCGCATGCGGCGCCTGTTGGCCGAGCGCCTCAAGGAGAAACCATGACGATCGGGACACTCATCTACGCGCTGGTGTTCGGGTCGCTCGTCGCCATCGCGGCTGGAGCGCTCGACGCCTGCCTCCGGTTAGGGAAACGCGCCGCCCGCGGCGTGTGGGTCGCCGCGTTGGGCGTGACGCTCGCGGGCACAGCGGCCGCGCCGGCACGCACGCTGGCGCCGTCCGGACTCGCCCCGGTCACCGTCGCTGGCGCAGCGACCGCGCGACACACGACATCGCTTGCCGACCGGGTCGCACAATCGGTGCTCGCCGTGCGCTCCACGGCGCTGCGCATCGCGGACCGCGCACTGGCGCGCATCCCAACGGCGCACATCCCGTCGCTCGACCGATGGGTCGCGATCGGTTGGTTGGGCTCGAGCCTCATCGTGCTCGCGTTGCTGATCGCCGTGCACGCACATTTTCGGCGCGCGCGGCGCGCGTGGCCCCTGGCAACGGTCGATGGAACGAGGGTGCGCCTCACGCCGAGCACCGGGCCCGCGGTGATGGGTGCCATCGACGCCGAGATCGTCGTGCCCGCGTGGCTCGTCACGCGCGCGAGCGTCGAACAGCGCCTCGTGCTCGACCACGAGCGCGAGCATCTGCGCGTGCGTGACCCACTCCTCCTGTCTGCCGGATACGTCGCCGCGGCGCTGTTGCCGTGGCACCCCGCCGTGTGGTGGATGCTGACGCGGCTGCGTCTCGCCGTCGAGCTGGATTGCGACGCGCGGGTGCTGCACCGCGGCACGCCGGCGCGCTCGTACGGCGAACTGCTCATCGCCTTGGCCGGGCGCGACGCGCGCGCGGCCGGCGCTCCCGTCCTTGGCCTAACGCTCACCCATCTGGAACGGAGGTTGATCGCCATGACGCCGCATCGACGCCCTCATTCGACCGCTCGGCGCACGCTCCTGGCCGCGGCCGCGTTCGTCGCCTTCGCCATCGCGTGCAACGCGCCGGTGCCGACGTCGCCCCATCAGGACGACGCGGTGCACGCTCCGCTCGGCGACGTGACGCGCGGCTTGTCGAGACCGGGCGTCATCGTTCTCGATCACATCGACGGCCAGCGCGCGAGCAAGCTGCAGGCGGATTCCCTGCGCATCGGCAACGCGATTCGGTACAAGCTGACGCTCAAACTGGACGACGCCGACGTTCGCAAGCGCGTCGAATATTGGCTGGCATCGGACATGGCGAAGCAGCGTGCAGCCGGACAGCTCGACTCACCCACCGCCGACGCCATCGATCCGAACGAGGCGCACCGGGAGAAAATATTGGTCGACTCGGCGCAGGCGGCCATGATCCACGCGAAGCGCAGCATGGGCGTCACGGATCAGGTCCTCATCGACGGCCGGCCTGCAACGATCCTGTCCGACAAGCACTTCGCGCCGGATCGCATCATGAGCGTGGACGTGATCGAGCACGCGAAC
>DASVAC010000099.1:0-29417 GCA_036376535.1 Gemmatimonadaceae bacterium
GCTCATCGGAGGATCATGAGCATCCACGGTCCGCGACGAAGGACATCAACGGATCGATCAAGCGTCGAGCGCGATGCACGATCGAATGAACGTGCGAACGCGTCTCGTTTTCCAGCGACGCCCAGCTCGGGAGATCCCCGACGCTGGGCGTCGCTGCTTTTCGGCGAGGTGCAATGTCACGGCATGCTCTTCACCGCATCGTCCCTCCACTCCCGCGATGCACACGCGGGCTGCATCGCAAACCCCTCCATCCCCGTCGCCACGAGGAAAAGCGCGCGCTCAAGCGCGCGATGATGCGTGATTGTTGCCGCCGCTGCGTGTATTGCGGCACATCGTTGGATCTCGCGATCGCCACCATCGACCACGTCTACCCGCTCGCACGCGGAGGCGCGAACGTGCCGGGCAACCTCGTCGTGGCGTGCGGTCCCTGCAATCGGATGAAGGGCGACATGCTGCCGCACGAGTTCTTCATTCGATATCCCGTCGCCGGCCTCAATTTTCTGACGTACGCACGCGTCGTGCACCGCGCGCTCAAGCGCGGCGCACGCCGGGCGATCAGCCTGGCCTACGCGGCGTAGCGACCCATCGCCGGCGGCGAGCGGCGCCGCCGGTTAGGACCAGAGTTTGTCGAGGAGCGCGTGCAGCTCGCGCGGCGAGAACGGCTTTTGAAGGTAGGCCACGACGCCCATCGAGTTGCCGAGCTGGTCGCGCATCGCGTACGCCCGGGTGCTCGAGAACATCACGGGAATCTCGAGCGACGCATAGTCGCGGCGTAAGCGCTCGAGGAACACCGGGCCGTCCATCACCGGCATGTTCACGTCCAACACAATGAGGTCGATGGTCGGACGTTGTTCGACCTGGGCGAGTGCCTCTTCGCCGTTCGACGCGTAGAGCACGTCCAGCGGTTCCCGTGCGTAGGTCGACAGCGCGGCGGCGTACGCCTTCTGGAACAGGGCCGAGTCCTCGACGACCAGCACCGTTTTCGACATCACGGCCCCCAAGTAGAGGACGGTTCGCGCTCCTCACCGACGAACCGCGAGCAAAGCGCGCAACGCTCGGGAGTTGCGTCCGTAGTTCGCGCGCGTCGATGACATGCATCAGCCGCGCCGCTCCCGCTAGGGCGGTCGTGCCTCGCCACCCGTCATCGCGCTTCCGTTCGCGTGCCCCCAGCGTCCCGTCGTACGTCCCGTGCCATCCTCGCCCGCTTCTCCGAGCTGAGCGCCGCCATCGGTCGGTTGGGCGTGTCCGACCTCGAAACACGTGGCGCGCTCCGAGCGGGCGTGCTGGGACTCATCGACCAAATGCCTGCTCGCGATGCGCGCGCGTGCGTTTCTCTGCGCCTGGTCGCTGAAGCGCTTCGACAGGATCGCGATCGCGGGGATCGGCAGCCGGCGTTGCACCAGGCCGCCCGCGCGCTGCTCGACGCGGTGCGCACGTACCGCGCGTCGGCCAAGGCGCCCGACCGGTTGTCGGTGATCGAGGCGCCCGAACGGTCGATCATCGCGATCATGCGCAACCTGCCCGAGGCATCGCCGGCGCTCAAGCCGCGCACGTCGGACCTGATCGGCCTCACCGACCGGCGCCCGCGCTCCGTGGTGGCGCGGGCCGAGTCGCTGCCGGCGCTCGCTTTGCCTAACGATACCGACCGCGCGCTCCTGGGCGATTTCTGCGACGAAGCGCGCGAGTACATCGAGAGCGCGGAAGCGGCCTTGCTCGTGCTCGAGCGGGAGCCGGACGACGGCGACGCGGCGCAGACGGTGATGCGCGCCTTCCATTCGATCAAGGGGACGGCGGGCTTCCTCAAGCTCGACGGGCTGGTCGCGCTCGCGCACCACGGCGAGTCGCTGTTAGGCGAGCGGCGCCGGCGCGACGGATTCGCCGGGCGCGTCGCCGCGCTGTCGCTCCGCGCGCTCGACGCGCTGCGCGACACGGTCAAGAATCTCGACGCATCGCGGGGCGGCGCGCCGCTCGCGTATCCGCCCGGCTTCCTCGAGGTGCTGCGCGAGCTCGAGGTCTTGGGCGCCGAGCCCGGCGCGCCGGCTGTCGAGGACGCCGGGCCGCGTGTCGCATCCGCTCCGGCGCCGTCGGACGCCGCTGCCACGCACAGCGCGCGCGTGCGGCTCGACCGCCTCGATGCACTCGTGGACATCGTCGGCGAGTTGGTCGTCGCGCACTGGATGATCGCGCAGGATCCCGCATCGGGACACGATCATCCCGAGCTCGCGCGCAAGGTGGCGCACGCGGGCAAGCTCGTGCGCGATCTGCACGACATGAGCATGGGGCTGCGCATGGTGCCGCTGCGCGGCACGTGCAACAAGCTGGTGCGGCTGGCGCGCGATCTCGCCCAACGCGCCGGGAAGCAGGTCGCGTGCCGCGTGGAAGGCGAGATGACGGAGCTCGACCGCAACATGGTCGAGCTGGTCGCCGATCCGCTCATGCACATGGTGCGCAACGCGATCGACCACGGGATCGAGCTCCCGGAGGAGCGGGCGGCGCAGGGCAAGCCGGCCGCCGGCTGCCTAACGCTGCGCGCCACGCAGATGAACGGCCAGGTGGTGGTCGCCTTGCACGACGACGGCCGCGGTCTGCAGCGCGACCGCATCCTCGCGCGCGCGGAGGCGCGCGGGCTCGTGCGCGCCGGCGAGGTGCTGAGCGATACCGACGTCCTCGACCTCATCTTCGCGCCGGGCCTGTCGACCGCCCAGCAGGTGACCGACGTCTCGGGACGCGGCGTGGGCATGGACGTCGTACGGCGCAACATCCAGGCGCTGCACGGCCGCGTGGATGTCGAGTCGACGCCCGGCCAGGGCACGACGATCACGCTGCGCGTGCCGCTCACGCTCGCCATCACCGACGGCATGCTCGTGCGCGTGGGCGACGAGCGCTACATCGTGCCCACGACCAACGTCGTCGTGAGCTTCCGCCCCGAGCGCAGCGCGCTGTTCACGGTGGGCGGGCGCGGCGAGATGGTCCGCCTCCGGCACGACGTGCTTCCATTAGTCCGGCTGCATCGGCTGCTCGACGTGCACGGCGCGAGCGAGGATCCCACCGCGGCGCTGCTCATGGTGGTGGGCGCCGGCGAGCGCCGGTGCGCGCTCCTCGTGGACGCGATCGTGGGCCAGCAGCAAGTGGTCGCGAAGCCGGTCACGGCGGGCATCGGCGACGTCCCGGGGATTTCCGGCGCCGCCATTCTGGGCGACGGTCGCGTCGGTCTCATCCTCGACGTGCCGCAGATGCTGGAGCTCGCGCGGCACGCGCAACCGAACGCGCAGGCGGTCGCATGAGCGCCGCCGCCGGCAAGTACCTCACGTTCTTCCTGGGCGCCGAAGAGTACGGCATGGCGATACTCGCCGTGCACGAGATCATCGGCGTGCTGCCCATCACGCGCGTCCCGCGCACGCCGCCGTTCGTGCGCGGTGTGATCAATCTGCGCGGCCGCGTGATTTCGATTCTCGACCTGCGCCGCAAGTTCGATCTGCCCGCGGTCGATCCCGGGCCGACCAGCTGCATCATTGTCGTCGCCGCCCACGCGGCGCACGTGGGGCTGCTCGTCGACCGCGTGTCGGAAGTGGCCGACATCGCGGCCGGCGACATCGAGCCGCCGCCTCCGTTAGGCGGCGGCGTGCAGACCGACTACCTCGTGGGGATCGCGAAGTCGGCCGTGCGCGTGCGCCTCCTCCTCGACATCTCGCGCGTCATCGACGCCGGCGACCTCGCGGCCGCCGGCCCCGATGGCGGCGCGCCGACCGCTGCCTAACCCGAAGCGCCGCCCTCCATCCGGGACCGATGGCCATGACCATGAACTGGTTTTACGATCTGCGCATGCGCTGGAAGCTGACGGTCGCCTTCGCGGCAGTCTTCGCGATGGTGGTCGCCCAGGGCATTTATATGGATCGCGCGATCAACACCGGCGCCGCCGACCGCGCCGCCACGCAGCGCGCGATCGCCGTGGTCGACGGCGCGCAGGATGCGCTGGCCGGACTCCTCACCATGGACGCGGGCTACCGCGGCGCGATGCTCGGGCAAGGCGATGCGGCACAGCACGACGTCGACGCGGGGTGGGACGCGTTCAGCCGCCAGGTCGATTCGCTGCAGGCGATGTCGGCCGACGACAACGCGCAGCGCGCGCGGTGGGAGCAGATCGGGCGGTTAGGCACGTCGCTGCACGACGACCTCGTGGCCCCCGCGCTCCGGACGCGCCCCGCGGCCGCGACGCCCATCGCCGATGGCACCGGTGAACAGAAGCAGCTCGATGATCTGCGCCATCTCATCGCGACGGGAATCGCGCAGGAGCAGAGCGCCCTCTCCACCCTGCGTGCGGCCGGCACCGCGCGCGACGCGAACGTCGGACGCGCGCTCGTCTGGGGCACACTGGTCACCGTGCTCGTCACGCTCGTCGCCGCGTTCGTGCTCGAGCGCGGCGTCAACTGGCCGGTGTCCGAGCTGTCGACCAAGATGGACCTCATCGCGAAAGGACAGGTGGACGTCGACGTCTGGGTCACGTCGCACGACGAGATGGGCGACCTGGCGCAGGGCCTCCGGCGCATCATCGATGCCCAACGCGACTTTGCCGCCGTGGCGCGCCACCTGGGCGAGGGCGACATCGGAGTCGCGGTCACGCCGCGCGGCCCCAACGACGTGCTCAGCCACTCCTTCCAGGAGATGGTCCAGGCGCTCGGCGGCCTAACGGGAGAAGTGCGCGCGCTCATCGAGGCCGCCAAGCAGGGCGAGCTCATGCGGCGCGGCGACGCCGGGCGCTACCGCGGCACGTTCCACGACATTGTCGCGGGCTTCAATGAGACGCTCGATGCCGTGATTGCTCCGGTGCACGAAGCGGCCGAAGTGCTCGACCGCGTGGCCGCGCGCGACCTGCGCGTCCGCATGCGCGGCGAGTATCGCGGCGAGCACGCGCGCATCAAACAGGCGTTGAACAAGACACTCGGCCAGCTCGATGAAGCGCTCGCCGAAGTCGCGATGGCCGCCGAGCAAGTTGCCGCCGGCGCGGGGCAGGTGAGCGCCGGCAGCCAGTTGCTCGCGCAGGGCGCGGCGGAGCAGGCGAGCTCGCTCGAGGAAGTATCGAGCAGCCTCCAGGAGATGGGCGCGATGACGCGGCAGAACGCGCTCAGCGCGCGCGACGCGCGGAAACTGAGCGAAGCCACGCGCGAGAGCGCCACGCGCGGCGCGCACAGCATGAAGCGTCTCGCCGACGCAACCGATCGCATCACGGGCGCCGCGGCGGCCACCGCACGCATCGTGAAAACGATCGATGAAATCGCGTTCCAGACGAATCTCCTCGCGCTCAACGCAGCGGTCGAAGCCGCGCGCGCGGGCGACGCGGGCCGCGGCTTCGCGGTGGTTGCGGAAGAAGTGCGCAACCTCGCCATGCGCAGCGCCGACGCGGCGAAGAACACGGCGTCCCTCATCGAGGAGTCCGTGAAAAACGCGGAGAGCGGCGCGACCATCAACCGCGAAGTCATGGCGAGCTTCGGCGACATCACCGAGCACGTCAACAAAGTGAGCGCGGCGATGGCGGAGATCGCGGCCGGCTCGGAGCAGCAGAGCCAGGGCATCGAGCAAATTGCCGCGGGTGTCGAGCAGATGAACGCGGTCACGCAACAGACCGCCGCCAACGCCGAAGAATCCGCCAGCGCGGCCGAAGAGTTGTCGGGGCAGGCCGAAAAGATGGAATCGCTCGTTGGGCACTTCCAGCTCGCCACGGCGTCCGCCACGCCGCGCCGCGACAGCGCGGCCCGTGCGGCGCGCCGGACGCCACACCGCGGCGTGCCCGCGGGTCCATCGCCCATCCGGCCGATCGTGCCGCGCGGCGGATCGCGCCACGCGCTCAACACGCCGACGCCGCCATCGCCTAACGCAACGCCGCACCCGTTCGACCGGGATGATGACGACGTTCTCGAGGAGTTCTGACGCACCCGCCGCGGACGCCGGGGCGGCCCCGTGGGCGCTCATTCCTCCGCTTCGACCGCACGAGTTCCGCCGCATGCGCGAGCTGCTGTTCGAGACGTGCGGCATCCGCTTGCGCGATGGCAAGGAAGAGCTCGTGCGCTCGCGACTCGGCCGCCGCGTCGTCGATGCGGGCGCGTCGAGTTTCGCCGCGTATCTCGATCGCGTCGAGACCGATGCCGCGCGACGGCAGTTCGCCGAGCTCGGCGCATTGGTGGATGCGCTCACCACGAATCAGACCGCGTTCTTTCGCGAGCCGGCGCACTTCGATTTCCTCACGGCGAAGGTGCTGCCCGCGATCGCGCACGGCGCGCGGCCGATCCGCGTGTGGAGCGCCGGATGTTCGACGGGCGAAGAGCCGTTCACGATCGCTGCGCTGATGCGCGAGCATTTGCCGGCAGACCGCTTCGCCGGCGCGCGCATCCTGGCGACCGACGTCTCGTCGCGCGCGCTGGCGCGCGCCCGCGCCGCGACGTACGGCGCACGCGCGATCACCGCGATCCCGGCCACGCTGCGCCGGCGCACGCTCGACGTCTCGTCGTCGGGCGACCGGTTCGTGGTGCGCGAGGAGCTGCGCGCCATCGTGCGCTTCGCGCGACTCAACCTCATTCGCGACTGGCCGCTGCGCGGCCCGTTCGACGCGATTTTCTGCCGCAACGTGATGATCTATTTCGATGCCGGGGTCAGACAGCGCCTGGTCGAGCGACTCTGGCACCTGCTGGCGCCCGGCGGCCATCTGTTCGTCGGGCACGCCGAGAGCCTGGGAACGCTGACGCACGGATTCCGCTACGTGCAGCCTGCGGTCTACGTGCGTTAGGATGGCGGCGACGCGAACGACCGGCGAGCGCATCGTCGGCGTGGGCGCCATGTGCGTGTCCAACACACCGGGGGACCGACTCGTGGCTCATGCGTTAGGCAGCTGCCTGGGTGTGGCGGTGTTCGACCCGGTCGCGCGCGTGGGCGGGCTGCTCCACGTGCCGCTGCCGTCGTCCACCGACGACCGCGAGCGCGCCCGCGGGCGCCCGCTCGAGTACGTCGACACCGGCGTGCCGGCGCTGTTCCGCGACTGTTATCGGTTAGGCGCCACCAAAGGGCGCCTGCGCGTGGCCGTCGCCGGCGGCGCATCCGCCGGCGACGCGGCCGCCGATGGATTCCAGATCGGCAGGCGGAACCTGGTCATGCTGCGCAGGCTGCTGTGGAAGAACGGCGTCCTCATCCACGCGCTCGACGTGGGCGGCACGCGGGTGTGGCGCACCATCTCGCTGGACGTCGCCACCGGGCGCGTCTGGCTCAAATCACCGGAGCGGGAGGGCGAGCTATGATCGATCGCGTCGAAGCGCCCGGAGTCGAGCGTGCCCCGCTGTCCGTGCTCGTGGTGGACGACAGCCGGGTGATGCGGGCCATGATCATCCGTACGCTCCGCCTCACGGGCCTTCCGTTAGGCGCCGTGCACGAGGCCGCCGATGGCCTCGCCGGACTCGGTATCCTCGAGCGCGAGCCGGTCACGCTCGCGCTCGTCGACATCAACATGCCGCGCCTGAGCGGGCTGGACATGCTCGCGCGGCTCGGCCGCACGGCCACGGGCCCGCGCGTGATCGTCGTGTCGTCCGACGGCAGCGACGCGCGCGCAGTGCAGGTGCTCGAGATGGGCCACGGCTTTCTGCACAAGCCGTTCGCGCCCGAAGACCTGCGCGACGTGGTGCTGCGCGCGCTGGACGCCGGGGACGATGACCGATAATTCGATCGCGCTGCGCGTCGCCGCCACGCTGGCGTTCGAGGAGCTGGGACTCCTCTGCGTCGGCGCGGCCGTCGAACCGCCGAGCGCGCTCGACGCGCTGCCGGCCGCGGTGAGCGTCGCGTTCGACGGCGCCAACGCCGGCTCCCTCACGCTCCGCGTGTCGGACGACGTCTTCCGCGCCCTCGCCGAGAACATGCTCGGCCTCGATGGCGACGACGCCGAGCCGTGGCGGTGGGATGCGTTAGGCGAGATGGCCAACGTCATCTGCGGCAACGTGCTGCCGTACATCCTCGGCACGCGCGCCAGCCTGACGCTGGCGCCTCCGGCCCGCGGCGCGCCGCCGGTGAGCCGGGCCGCGTCGCACGTGGAGCTCGAGGTGGAAGCGGGCCGCGCCCGCATCTTGCTCGAGCTGGCCGGCGCGCGTCAGTAGTCGACGGGCCTGAGCCAACTCTCGCCGATCGCGGTCGAACTCATGATCGCGACGCTCGGCAGGCGCCGCTTCCAGTGCGTGCGCTCGAGCCGGCGACGCACCAGCTCCACCTCCTCCCGCACGAACCCGCGCGCCTCGAGCTCCGCCGGCGAATAGCCGTGCAGCAGCCACTGCAGTATGAGGTCGGCCTTGGCGTACGAGATCCCGAGATCGCCCTCGTCGGTCTGCCCACTCACCAGGTCGGCGGTGGGCGGCTTGTCGATGATGTCGCCGGGGACGCCCAGGTGCCGCGCCAGCGCCCACACCTGCGTCTTGTACAGGTCGCCTAACGGATTGAGCGGCGGCGAGTCGTCGGCGTGCCAGGTGAAGTAGCCGAGCAGGCGCTCGGTCTTGTTGCCGGTGCCTAACGGAATCGCCGCGTCCTTTGCCGACAGGTCGAACAGCGCGATCATGCGCGCGCGCGCCATCACGTTCCCGCGGCGCGTCGCGTCGGCGTCGGGCTCGTGGGCCAGATAGCCGTCCACCGCCGCGCTGATGTCCAGCGTGCGGCCCTCGATGCCCAACGCGTCGATCACCAGCTGCGCGTGCGACAGACTCTCCGGACTCGACGCCCGGTACGGCAGCCTCAGCCCGATCACGTTGTCCGGGCCTAACGCGCGCGCCGCCAGGTACGCCGTCACCGAAGAATCCACACCGCCCGACAACGCGACGATCCCCTTGTGGAACCCGCGCCCCGCGATCTCGTCGCGCAGGAACGTCGCCAGCCATTCTTCCGTGAGCGCCGGGTCGATCTCGAGCGGCGGCGGCGTCCCCGCCGCGGCCAGGCCGCCATCGACGACCACCATCGATCGTGCGCGCGCGGTGCCCGCCGACGCAGGCGGGATGGTCCGCGCCTCGCACCCGTCCGTGTCGAACTGCGGCGGCTCGGCGTGCCCGGTCTGGATCCGGCCGAGCGTGTCGATCAAATGCGGCATCGCCGTGCGTAGGTCCGCAAGCAGCGGCATGTCGGCACGCGCGCGCGTGAGGTCGCCCAGGTCCATCGCGATCGGCAGAATCGCTTCCGTCCAGAGCGGCCCGCGCATGCGGACTTCGCCCTTGGGTCCAGCGACCAACGCACCACCCGGGAACGACTTGCCCGCCTCGCTCGACGCGAGATTCGAGAACGAGACGAACACGCCGTGCTCTTCGGCGATGTCGCGCACCAACCGCTCCCAGCGCGCCACGCTGGAAGGGCCGAGTATGCCGTCTTCCCGTGGCCACGGCCCGCGCGCGGGCGCGGCCGAGCAGATGAAAATCGCGCGCGCGCCATCCAGCGCGAGCAGCGTCCCGGTCAGGCTGTGCCAGGCGTCCTCACAAATGAGTACGGCACAGCGACCCCACGGCGTGTCGAACGCTCGAAACGACTGGCCCCGTTCGACGAACCGTTCCTCGTCGAACAGCCCGTACGTGGGCAGAAAATTCTTTCGGTGGACGTGCCGGACGAGGGGCGCTGCGCCACCGACCCGCACCCACATCGCGCTGTTGTAGAGCGTGTTGTTCCACACCTCGTAAAACCCCAGCACGATCTCGAGCGTGCGGTCGGCTGCCTGCGGGACCGCGTTGCGGTACACGCGCTGCAGGTCGGCGGCTTGGGCGCCCGCGGTGAGCGCGAACTCGCGCACGCCGCCCTCGAGGAAGTAGCCGGTGAGCGCGGTCTCGGGCAGGTGGAGCACCTGCGGCCGTGGCGTGAGCGTGTCCACCTGCGCGAACAGCTCACCCAGGCGCGCGAGGTTCGCTTCGTATTCGCCTTTGCGAGGCGCGAACTGCACGGTTGCGACGTCGATGACGGAAGGCATGACGAAAAGTTGGCGCGGCGGGCTCAGTGGAGCAATGTCACAGACTTCCAGGAAGGGCGGGTTATCTTGCCGCCCGCCGATCGTGTGTCATTCGGAGCCCTCTCGGGTATCACATTGAGAATGTCCGGCGCGCGGTGCGCCGGGATAGCTGGAGCTTTGGTGAACGATATGAACGTTGCAGTCGCCGTGCGTCGTCGCCCGCACTGGATGCGGATCGCGGCCGCGGCAGTTGCGGTCGCAGTGACCGCGCCGCCCGTTGTTGCGGGGGCGCAGAGCGGCGGGACGACCGGCGAAGCATGGCAGATCGTGCAGCCCGCGCAATCCTCGTTGGTCTTCGCGCGAGACGGCACCTCCCTCATCGGTGAGATCGGTCGCGAGATACGCACGAGTGTGTCGTTGCGCTCGCTGCCCAAGTATGTCGGGCAAGCGTTCATCTCGGTGGAAGACCAGCGGTTCTACCAACATGACGGGGTCGACGTGGTGGGCGTCGCCGCGGCGCTCAAGGATGCGCTCCGGGGACACGCGCGCGGGGCGAGCACGATCACGCAGCAGCTGGTGGGCAACATGCATCCCGACCTCATCAACCGCAGCGACCGCAGCATCGCGCGCAAGCTGCGCGAGCAGGCGGCCGCGCGCGAGATGGAGCGGCACTACACCAAAGAACAGATCCTCGAGGCGTACCTCAACGACATCGACTTCGGCCACGGCTGGTACGGGATCGAGGCGGCGGCGCGCCACTATTTCGGCATCGAGGCCGCCCGCCTAACGCTGGAGCAGGCGGCCACGCTGGCCGCGCTGCCCAAGGGGCCGGCGATCTACGATCCGATCAGACATCCGGAACGCTCGCGGGAGCGGCGCAACCTCGTGTTGTCGCTGATGGCGGACCAGGGCTACATCAGCCGCGAGGACGCCGATCGCGCCGAGCAACAGCCGCTGGTGACGGCGCCCGACGCGGGCATGTCCGCGGCGGCGCCGTACGTCGTCGATCTCGTTCGACAGGAGGCGGAGCAGGCCGGCGTCCCGGTGATGAACGGCGGCTACCGCATCATCACCACGATCGATCCCGTTCTCGAGCGCGACGCGACGCTGGCGCTGGACTCGGGTCTGGTGCGCGTCGAAGCGCGGCCGGGATACCATCATCCGACGTACGCGCACCGCGCCAAGGGCAGCACCGATTTCCTCGAGGGGATGGTGGTGGCGATCGACCCGCAGACCGGCGACGTCCTGGCGATGGTCGGCGGCCGCGACTATGCCGCGTCGCCGTTCAACCGCGCGGTGAACGCGGTGCGCCAGCCAGGGTCGGCGTTCAAGCCGATCGTGTACGCGAGCGCGCTCCGCGACAGCATTCCGCCCAACGCCCTCATCACCGACTCGGCGCTGGCGATCCCGATGCCTAACGGAACAGTGTATCGGCCGGGCAACGCGGACGGGCGCTTCGACGGCCCGCTCACCATGCGCGAAGCGCTGGTGCGGTCGCGCAACCCGGTCGCCGTCCAGTTAGGCATGCGCGTCGGCATGGACAGCGTCATCGCCCTCGCCAAGCGGCTCGGCATCGACACGCCGATCGCGCCGTATCCGTCGAGCGCCATCGGCGCGAGCGCCGTGCGGCCCGTCGACCTCGTGTCCGCGTACACGGTGTTCGACAACCTGGGCGCCGTGGTCGAGCCCCGATACGTGGTGCGTGTCGACGACCGTGCCGGGCATCAGGTGTGGGCGCCGCAAGCCCAGGCGCCGCGCTTCGCGCTCGACCCGCGCATCGCGTTCATCGTGCGCGACATGATGCGCGACGTCGTGGCGCGCGGCACCGCGACGTCGGTGCGCAAATGGGTGCCCGACGCGATTCCGGTCGCCGGGAAAACCGGAACCACCAACGACAATACCGACGTATGGTTCGTCGGCATGACGCCCGACGTCGTCGCCGGCGTATGGTTGGGCTTCGATACGCCGCAGCCGATCGTGCCGGGCGCAGCCGGTGGGACACTCGCGGCGCCGATCTGGGGCGACATGATCGCGCATTACTATCAAGGCAATCAGCCCGGAGCCACCTGGGACGATGTGCCCGCCGGCATCGCGACCGCCGAGCTCGACCGTTTAGGCGGCGAGCCCGCGACGGATAGCACTCCCGCCGATCAGCGCTACACTGAATACTTCATGGATGGGACGCAGCCCGGCGCGCCGGCTCAGGCGGCGTGGGCGTTGTGGTCGTGGGGCCCGATCGGCTTGCAGTGAACCGGAGGTCACGTGTTCGGCGAAATCGGTATCGACAAACTGCTCCTGATTCTGGCGATCGTGCTCATCTTTTTCGGGCCGCGCCGATTGCCGGAGCTGGGTGCGACGTTAGGCAAGGGAATCCGCGACTTCAAGCGCAATCTGGGCGGCCACGACATCGACCCGCCCGCCATGGCGCCGCCGGCTGCGTCGCGCCCGGTGCACGACGACGCGGCGGACGCCGCGCCGGCCGAGCCCAAGCGCTTGATCCCGTAAGGCGGGATGGGCGGCCGCGCTCAGCGCGCGCCGGCGCCGACTTCCTCTTCGACCGGATGCGCGCTCGCGTCGGCGCCGTTAGGCGCCAACGCGATCGCGAACACTTCATCCAGCGTCGTCACCGGGTGGAAGGTGAGCACCTTGCGCACCTCCTCCGGAATGTCCTCCAGATCGGCCTCGTTCTCTTTCGGCAGCACGATGGTCGTGATGCCGGCGCGGTGCGCGCCGAGCACCTTTTCCTTCAGGCCGCCGATGGGCAGCACGCGCCCACGGAGCGTGATTTCGCCCGTCATCGCCACGTCGCGCCGCACGGGCACGCCGGACAACGCGGACACGAGCGCCGTCGACATCGTGACGCCCGCCGACGGACCATCCTTCGGAATCGCCCCCGCCGGCACGTGGATGTGGGCCTCGATGCTGCCCAACCCATCCTCGGCGATCTTGAGGCTGCGCGCGTGCGTCGCCGCGTACGTGAGCGCCGCCCGCGCCGACTCCTTCATCACGTCGCCCAACTGGCCCGTGAGAATGAGCGACACCGTGCCTAACGGACCGGCCTGCGTGAGGCTGTCGGGCGACGCCGATCCGTAGAGGCGCCGGACCGCCGCTTCGACGAACATGATGTCGCCGCCCGCCGGCGTGTAATACATGCCGGTGGCCACGCCCACCTCGTTCTCCTCGGCCGCGTGCTCGGGGTGCACCTTGGGCCGGCCTAACAACTCGCGCACGTCCGCCGGCGTGAGCTCGCGGGGCACCTGCTCGCCCGACGCGATGCGACGCGCCACCTTGCGCGCCACCGCTCCGATCTGGCGCTCCAACTGCCGCACCCCGCTCTCGCGCGTGTACTGGCTCACCACGCTCATCACCGCGTCGTCGTCGAACACCACGCCCTTCTCCGACAAGCCCGACTCCTCGAGCTGGCGCGGAATCAGATACTTCTTCGCGATCTCCGCCTTCTCGCGCTCGGTGTAGCCGGAGAACTCCACGACCTCCATGCGGTCGAGCAGCGGCGCCGGAATGTTCTGGATGAAGTTGGCCGTCGCGATGAACAGCACTTCACTCAGATCGAAGGGCACGTTCAGATAGTGATCGGTGAACGTGTCGTTCTGCGCCGGGTCCAGCACCTCGAGCAGCGCGCTGGCCGGATCGCCCTGGAACGAGACGCCGAGCTTGTCCACCTCGTCGAGGAGGAACACGGGATTCTTGGTGCCCGCCTGCTTCATGCCCTGCACGATGCGGCCCGGCATGGCGCCCACGTACGTGCGGCGATGCCCGCGGATGTCCGCTTCGTCGCGCGCGCCGCCCAACGAGGCGCGCACGTATTCTCTGCCTAACGCACGCGCGATCGACTTGGCGATGCTCGTCTTGCCCACACCCGGCGGCCCGACGAAGAGCAGGATCGGGCCCTTCGCCATCGCGCGCGCTTTCGCCTCGCGCTTGTCGGTGATCTGCCGGTCCTCATCGTCGTTCGGTTTGAGCGACGGCGTCGCGTCATCGCGGCGCGGACGGATCTTGGCCGCCGGGAACTCACCCGTCTTCTCGACTTCCGCCGCCAACTCCTGCGCGCGCAGCTGCCGCACCGCCAGGAACTCCAACACCCGGTCCTTCACGTCGGGCAGACCGTAGTGGTCTTCGTCCAACACTTCGGCGGCGTGCTTGAGATCGAGGTTGTCGTCCGACCGCGTGTTCCACGGCAACTCGGCGATCCACTCGAGGTACGTGCGGATCACCTGCGCTTCCATCGACTCGCGTCCCGAGCGCTCCAACCGGCCCAGCTCGCGCTCGACTTCCTGCCGCGCTGTTTTAGGCAGCTCGAGCTTCGACAACTTCTCGCGAAGCTCTTCCATTTCGCGGCTCTGGTCGTCGTCGCCCAATTCTTTTTGAATCGCCTTCATCTGCTCGCGCAGGTACATCTCGCGCTGGCGCTGGCCCAACTCCTCCTGCACCTGCGATTTGATCTCCTCCTGCGCCTCGAGCAGGCCGATTTGCCGCTGCACGTGCACGAGCACGCGACGCAGCCGCTCCTCGACGCTCAGCGTTTCGAGCAGCCCCTGCTTCTCGGGGACCGACAGATCGATGTACCCCGCGACGAGATCGGCGAACTTGCCGGTCTCGGTCACCGCGTCGAGCACCTGGTGCACCACCTCTTCGGGTAGTCCGCGCTTCTCGCCAAGCTCGGCGGCCCGTTCGCGCGCTTCCTTGTGCAGGGCTTCGAACGCCGGGTCGTGCTCGTCCAGCGGATTCATCTCTTCCACCGGCACGGTGACCGCGGCGAGATAGTTGTCGGTTGTGGTGTATTGGAGAGACGTCGCGCGCTGCTCGCCTTGCAGCAACAGCTGCACGCCGCCCAATCCGCGCTGTACTTGTCCGATGCGCGCAATCACACCCATGGAGTAGAGAATGTCGGGTGACGGCTCGTCGGTGTTGTCACGTTGTGCGACCGCAAACACGAGGCGATCCGCCTTGAGCGCAGCTTCAATGGCGCGCAAAGTGCCCGGACGCCCAGCCGCAATCGGTTGGGTAAGGCCGGGGAAGATGACGGTTCCCCGCAGCGGTAGAACTGGAAGTGTTTGTCGTTGTGCCATGTCGTGTTGTCTCTGGGATTACGGTCCAACAGCGTGAATCGACTCGCCCGAGCACGGGTTCCGAATGTCACGCTCCGGCATGAGGTACGCCACGCGGGCAGGATTTGCAACTTCCACCCGTCGCTTTGACGTAATGCAACTGCCACGACGACCGGATCGTCTTTTCAGACGCTGCCGGGCATGGTACACTAAGCATCTTGTATTCCCCTAGAGACCCGTTTAGTGCCCGATCCGACCGCCACCTCTGCTGACGCCGAACTCAACGCGCTCGTCGAGCGCGCGCTGACGGCCAACTACGAGCTGGATCGCGAGCTCGGGCGCGGCGGTATGGGCATCGTGTATCGCGCCAAGGACCGCCGCCTCAAGCGGATGGTCGCCATCAAGGTGCTGCCGCCGGAGCTCGGCTTCCGCGGGGAAATCAAGTCGCGGTTCCTGCGCGAAGCGGAAACCGCGGCGCAGCTCAGCCACCCCGACATTGTTCCGATCTACAGCGTCGACGAGCGTGAAGGCCTGGTGTTTTTCGTCATGGCCTGCGTGGACGGCGACACGTTGGCCAAGCGGCTGGCGGAACGCGGCCCGCTGCCGGTGGACGACGCGCGCCGCATCCTGCGCGAGGTGGCCGACGCGCTCGCCTACGCCCACGCGCGCGGCGTGATCCACCGTGACATCAAACCCGACAACATTCTGTTGGGCGAAGACGGCCGCGCGATGGTCACGGACTTCGGCATCGCGCGCGCGATCCAGGAAGGCGCGGACTCGCGCCTCACGGCGACGGGCGTGGCTATCGGGACGCCGGCCTACATGTCGCCGGAGCAGGCGGCGGGCGACCGCGAGATCGACGGCCGCAGCGATCTCTATTCGTTAGGCATCGTGGGCTACCAGATGCTGGCGGGCCAGCTGCCGTTCCAGGCGTCGAGCACGGCCGCCATGCTCATGAAGCACATCTCCGAGCGGCCCACGCCGCTCGATCAGGTGAGGCCCGACGTGCCGCCGGACCTCTCCGCCGCGATCATGGCGCTGCTGGAGAAGGAACCGTCGAACCGGTTTCCGAGCGCCGCGGCGTTCGAGGCCGTGATGGCGGGCGACACGAGCCAGATGCCCGCGCGCACGGCGCAGCAGACCGCGCCGCAACCGGCGTGGGGACCGCCGCCGACGTCCCCGCTGCCCGTCGCGCCGTACCCGACGCACGGCGCCGCGATGATGCCTAACCAGGGACACCATTCCACGCCGACGCCCGACGACATCGCGCGGTGGTCGGCGCCCGAGGTTCAGCACTTCCGGTCGCAGTTCCTCAAGTATTTCTCGGTCAACGCCGTCATCGTCATTGCGTCGGTGTTCTGGAATTCCGGGCTCCTGTTCGTCACCGTGTTCTGGAGCATGGCCATGGCGGCCCGGTACTCGCGCCTGTGGTCGGCGGGGTACGATTGGCGCGACGTGTTCCGGCAGCCGCGCGACCGCCGCCTCATCGATGTGGCGTCGGAGACCGTCGAGCAGGCGCAGTCGGTGTTCGACAAGAAGAAGCGCGCGGAGCTGCGGTTGCGCGAACAGACGGCGCGCGCCGCGCTGCCATCGCCCACGACGCCGGGCGGCACCCCGTCGGCGGACTTCGGCCGCTACACGGACACCGTCCGCCGGGCGGAAGTGGACCGCGGCGAGATTCTTCGGTTAGTCATGTCGCTGCCGAGCTCCGATCAGAGCCTGGTGGATGGCGTGGTGCCCGCCGCCGAGGGATTGTACCACCGCGTGCAGTCCCTCGCGCTCTCGTTAGTCGACCTGGACCGCACCTCTCGGCCGGACGACGCCGATCGCATCGAGCGGGAGATCGCGACGCTGGAAGCGCAGGCCAACCCGTTGGACTACGCCGCGAGCGAGGAGCGGGTGCGCCGATTGGCGCGGCTCAAGCGCGACCGCCGCGCGGTGGCCGACGCGGTCAAGCGCCGGACCGACACGTGGGGCAAGCTGGAGAGCTGCGCGCTCGCCTTGCAGGGCATGCGGGTCGACGTGCTGCGCCTGCGCGCCGGCGGCGTGGCGAGCGTGAGTCAGCACATCACGCTCCTCACCGAGCGTGCGCGGTCGTTAGCCGACGAGGTCGATGCCGCCGTGGGCGGTGTCGACGAGGCACGGCGAACCGCCGGAACTCGCGGCGTAGCGCGCGGAGCGCGGTAGCGTGTGACGGACCCCATGCGCGATCGCGTGACCGCGGCGGTCGGCGATGCGTATCAGGTGAACGCCGAAGTTGGACGCGGCGGGATGGCGGTGGTGTACCGCGCGACGGATGTGCGGCTCAAGCGTGCCGTCGCGATCAAGGTGCTCCCGCCGGAGCTCGCGTTTCGCGAGGACGTTAGGCGTCGCTTCCTGCGCGAAGCCCAGACCGCGGCGCAGCTGAGCCATCCCAACATCGTGCCGATCTACTCGGTGGACGAGCGGGACGGCATCGTCTTCTTCGTGATGGGACTGGTGGATGGGGAGAGCCTGGCGGCGCGGATCGCGCGCGGCCCGCTCTCGATCGCCGACGCGCGGCGCATCCTCGCCGACGTCGCGGGCGCGCTCGCCTACGCGCACGCGCACGGCGTCGTCCACCGCGACGTGAAGCCGGACAACATCCTCCTCGAGCGCGAGAACGAGCGGCCGTTGGTCACCGACTTCGGCATCGCGCGCGCCGTCGAAGCCGATTCGCGCCTCACCGTCACGGGCATCGCGGTGGGCACGCCGGCCTACATGTCGCCGGAGCAGGCGTTAGGCGAGCGCGACGTGGACGGCCGCAGCGACATCTACTCGTTGGGCGTCGTCGCGTACCAGGCGCTGTCGGGCGTGCTGCCGTTCCAGGCCGGCAACACGCCGGCGATGATGATGAAGCACATCAGCGAGACGCCGCGGCCGCTGCGGTCGCTGCGCCCCGACGTGCCGCCGCCGCTCGAGGGCGCGATCGCCCGCGCGCTCGTGAAGCGGCCCGAAGACCGGTGGCCCACCGCCACGGCGTTTCGCGATGCGCTGCTGCGCAACGAAGCGCCGCGCGTGCCGTGGCAGCACACGCCGGCGTCGGCGCCGCCGCGCATCGCGCCGCCCGCCGGCGCCTGGCCGCCGCCGGCGGACAACACGCGCGTGGCGCCGCCCGCGCCACCCCCGGCGTCGATGCGCCCGCCGCCGATCGTCGCCCCGCAAGCGTTAGGCGGACCGGCCGCGATCGAGCCGTTGCAGTTCGCCGCGCAGGCCCTCTCGGCGCGCGACCTCCGCCGCATGTCGCGATCCGAGCGCTGGCACGCCCGCCCGCTCGACGAGCGGATCACCGTGTTCCGGCGCAACATGGCGAGCACCGGCGTCGTGATCGGCATGGTCGCCTGCATCAACCTGCTCACGTCGCCCGAGTTTCCCTGGTTCCTGTTCGTTGCGTTAGCCATGGGCGCGTCGGTGATGAAGCAGTGGAGCGCGTTGTGGGCCGAGGGCGTGACGTGGAAGCGCATCTTCAAGAAGCCCGACCCCGACGCGGTGCGAACCGTTGGGCCGGGCACGAGTGCGCCGGCGCTGCCGGGACCATCGCAGGCCGAGATCGACGCGGCCAAGCTCGCGCCGCCCGAAGTGTTGGCGGGTCCACACGGCGACGCCGTTCGTCGCGCCGCCGCCGACCGCGCGACGATCGTCGCGATCATCGGCTCACTCGGCAAAGCGGATCGGGATCTGATTCCCGACGTCGGCCCAACGGTGGATGGTCTGGCCGAGCGCGCCGCGTCCATCGCGCAGATGCTGCACCATCTCGATCGCGATCTGTCGCCGCAGGCCGTCGGTGAGCTCGAGCAGCGCATCGCGACCGTGCAGCACGAGCCCGATGGTACCACCGATCATGAGCGGCGCCTGTCGATGCTCGAGCGGCAGCATCAATCGCTGCTGCAGCTCACGGCGCGGCGCGAGCGGCTCGTCGCGCAGCTCGAGAGCGTCGGCATCGCGCTGCAGAACCTGAAGCTCGATCTGCTCAAGCTCCGCGCATCGGGCGTGCAGTCGGCGATCGGGGAAGTGAACAGCGCGACCGTGGAAGCCCGCGCGCTGTCGCGCGACATCGGCCACGTGCTCGAGGCGGCGGACGAGGTGCGGAAGATCTAATAACGGCCGTATCCGCCTAACGCTTAAGCCAGCCCGCCAGGATCGCGCCGATGGTTTCCGGGGCTTCCTCGGGCGTGAAATGCCGGACGTCCGAGATGATGTCGAGCGACGCGCCCGGAATCGTCGCGTGGAGACGCTTGGCCAGGGCCGGCGGCAGGAATGGATCGTGGGCGCCCGACACGATCGCCGTCGGCGCGACGATGTCCTTGAGCCGCTGCTGGAGCGCCACCGTTTCTTCGGCGTCCAGCGCCTCGAGGTGCGACACCAGCACGTCGCGTCCGTTAGGCAGGCAGAACGGGCGCACGTAGATGTCGATCGACCGCGCGCCGTTGTCCTCCTGCGCGTACCCGCGCTCGAGCTCGGAGCGCAGGATCGACAGGATCCACGTGGCCGGAAGAAACCGCGTCAGCGGCAGCGTCGTGCGCGCGAGCTTGAGCTGCCGGGTCGGCCAGTCGTCGAATGCCACCGAGTCGATGAGCGCGAGCCGCGCCACGCGCGTGGGGTGGCGCACGGCCAGGTACTGCGCGATGCCGCCGCCCAGATCGTGCCCGACGATCGACGCATACGAGATCCGCAGCGCGTCCAGGAGCCCGATGACGCGCTCGGCGTGCCCTTTGATGCTGAGGTCGCGTCCGTTAGGCGGGTCGCTGCGGCCGTAGCCCAGCAGGTCGATCACCACCACGCGGTGGCCCTCGGGGATGAGCGGCGCCACGTCGCGCCACAGATGCGACGAGGTGGGAAACCCGTGGATCAGGACGACAGGCTCGCCGGCGCCCCGTGTTCCCGAGGCGTAGTAGTACAGACGCGCTCCACCTACGTCGACGAACTCACCCCGCATGTGAGATCATGGGAGCAGTGCCGTGCGAAACAGGCTGGTGCCGAACGAGCCGCCGGCCGAGGTCGCCGCGCGCCGAGTGGTCACCCGATCAGGCGTGGACGAGCGCATCGGTGCTCGCGGCGTCACGCTCGTCGTGCCCGGATGTCCACTCGACGATCCGACCCGCGATCGCTGACGCGGCCACCGTGTACGGCGAGGCCAGATACAACTGTCCCGGTCCCGATCGCCCCGGGAAATTTCGATTGATGGCCGAGATCGTGACTTCGTCCTTTGTGCGCGACACGCCCGGCCCGGCGTTGATGCACGCGCCGCACGACGGCTCGATGAACGTCGCGCCGACGTCCGCGAAGATCCGATCGTAGCCTCGTGCCTGGCAATACTCGAACACTTCACGCGACCCGCACTGGATGAAGCACCGGACGTGCTCCGCCACGTGCTCGCCGCGCTCGAGTGCTTCCGCGAACACGCGCGCGTACATGTCCATGTCTTCTTTCTTGCCCGCGGTGCACGAGCCCGCGTACGCGATGTCGATGCGCACCTCGCCGGGCAGCTCATCGACATAGAGGCCGTTGCCCGGATCGCCGGGCAGCGCGAGCATGGGACGCAGCGTGGACGCGTCGATCTCGATCACCTTCACGTAGGACGCGTCCGGATCCGATGCGAGACCCGCGCACAGCGCGCGCGCCGAATCGGCCGACATGCCGCGTTGGGCAACCAGGTATTCGACGGTGCGCTCGTCAGGCGAGATGATGCCGGTGAATGCGCCCACTTCGGCGGCCATGTTGGTCATCGTCGCGCGTTCGTCTACCGAGAGCGCTTGGACCGCCTCGCCGGCGTACTCGATGATCTGCCCGATCGCCTCGCCGCTCTTGATGTACGGATGGCGCAGGATCTCGAGCATGAAGTCCTTGGCCGTGATGTTAGGCGGCTTCTGTCCGCGCACCACGACTTTGAACGACGGCGGCACTTCCACCCGCACGTCGTTGGTGATCCACGAATTGAAGATCGCGGTGGTGCCCACGCCGAACGCGATGCACCCGACGGCACCGGCGTGCGGCGTATGCGAATCCGAGCCGATGATCACCTGACCCGGCTCGGCGTGCGCCTCGAGGATCTTGGAGTGACAGATCGCCTCGGATCCCGCTGCCGCGAGCGCACCGTGCAGGTTGAGGCGATGGTCCAGTTGCCCGTACAGCTTGATGCCTTTCGATGCCGCGAATTCGCGCTGCTTGGTCTCGAGCTGGTTGGCGACATCGAGAAGACCCATCTGCACGTGCTCGGGCCGCATCACCTGATCGAGGAATGTGAGGTGATCGCGGAAGAAGAACACGGACGACGGGTCGTTCACCGGCTCGTTGGGCCCGACCAACTGGTCAAAGAAAATCGCCGCCATTGGCGTCACGTATTCGTGGCTGAACCGAATGTCGGTGCGCACGAAACCTTGATCGCCGGGTTTGACTGCCGGCACGCCAATAGCGCCAGTCGCCGGATCGGCCACCCAGTGTCGAGCGAAGATTTTCTCGGCGATGGTCATCGGGCGGCGCGGCGTTGTCACGCGCGGGACTGCGACCTTGCCCTGCAAGCGCGCCAGGTTGTAGTTGAACAGGCCGCCGTATTCGATGATGCCGCGCGAGATGCCGCCTTCGTCTTTGGTGAATTCCGAGAGCGGAATCTCTTCTCCGCGGCGCACACGCTCGATGAGCCCGAAATCGGTGGACGTGAACACGCCGAGGTTCTGACAATTCTCGCGGTAAATGCGCTCGATGTTCTCGGCGATGACGAGGCGAACGCCCGCCACCAGCTCTGCGTAAGGCGACTGTTCGCGAGACGACCCTTTGCCGCGGCGTTTTCCGGACACGGACGCGACGAAGTGCCCCGCGCGCACCGAGCCGCGGACGATCGGGAACTCCTCGCCGCTTTTTAGGCCGAGGTACGGAAAGTCACCGAGCGTCTCGTCGAAGTAGTAGCAGATGTAAGCCGGAGTGATCTCGTCCGTGGAGATGTTGTCGCGCAGCTTCGGGTGGGATGGCGTCCCCACCGGTGCATGCGGGTCGAACGAAAGGTCCTCGCCGGCTAACTGACGCTTGATCAGGTCGGGCGACTCGGTCAGGAACAACACGCGTCCGTCGAAACGGACGCGATCGGACACCTTGTGGACCGGTCGTGTGAGTAGGCTCTCGATCATGCTCCAGCGCTGAGAGGGTCTTGCCGTCAAGATGACCGTTCGGTAACCGGTTCACAAGCCAACTTTGTGCCGCTGACGGCACAATCGGCTGCGGTCGCTCCCTCAGCGCGCCAGCGGCCGACCCCTCGTCGAGTCGGCCGCTTGCCATTTCCGGTGCTACTGGCGGCGGATTCTACCCGCGTCATTACGGCGATCGCGCCTGTCGGAGCGCAGGTCGCGCACGTTGCGCCGCCGGTCGAGCCGATTCCTCCGGAGCGCGCGGTGGTCGCGCCGAGTTCGCAATGCGTCGTGGCGGAAATGACGGCGGTCGGCGCGCAGGCGTGCGCGATTGCCCTGACGTCTGTCGTGACGGATCGCTCGACGATCGTGGATGACACCGCGGCGATCGCTCCTCAGGTTGCGTCTATCGTAGCGGATGTCGCGCGTGTCCGAACGGATGTCGCGGCGATCCGAGCGGATGTGTCGGGTGTCGTGACGCACGTCTCGTCCTGCCGGCGCAACGGCCGCCTGGGCAGGGACAGAAACCGCGGTTGTTGCGATACCAAAAGCCATTGCGGTGCCCAGGGCCGCGAGTCGTAGCCTCAACATGGTGCCTCCGTCCAGTTTCGATCGCGTGCACCGGCACGCTCGTTGGTTCGAAGAGGTGGACGTACTCGCGAGCTCGACGTTAAGGGGAGGGCGGCGAAGGCGAGCGGCCAGAGTGAGCGCTAGCAATGGCTTGGGAACACATGGCGCCAGATTTGTGGGGTACACCATTGGGTAAATCCCTCTGGCGCGCCGCCAGAAAGCTGATATCGTTAGGCCCGGCGGCTGGGCGTCTTGGGCATTGCCAGCTATTGCGTTGTCGTCCAATGACTTACCGCGATCGACGAGGGCGCTGTGACCGTTCCGACCATGCCGGGCATACCAGCGCCAGCTCCACCGCCGCCCGCCGAACCGGTGACGTTTCCGCTGTCTTGGCTTCTCAGCACAGCGATATCTCCAATACAGTATCGCGCCAGTAGCGAAGTTGCTCGGTTGAGCGGCATACCGGCGTCCATGGCTGGCCTTCCGTACTCGTATGGACCAGCACTGTCGCTCGCCTTGGCGCAGCGCCTGGACGGAACGTGGAACGGCATGATGCTCACCCTTCCCGGCGCGCGCGCCGAGGACTTCGAGGGTATCGGGACCATCCCCGCCGTTAGGCGAATGGTGGAATACGGGTGGGATCGCGAGTCGCCGCCGCTCGTGAGAGCGCGTCGCACGCTGTTCCGCTTGTTGGCTGAAGACGATGACGCGAGCCTGCTGTTCGAGTTGGCGCCGAAGGGCGCGGGGACGGATGTCGAGATGGTGCGGCACGCCAGGGGAATGCTCCGCGAAGCTGCGGCGGCGGCGTTGGCGCAAGCAGGTTACGAGGAGGACCCCAGGCTGCGCGGCGCGGCTCGACGTATTGTCGAGCGGTTCGATGCGTATCTCCGATCGCCGCTGGCAGACAAGCCGTTCGTGCGCGCGGGGAATCAGCACGTGTTGGCACCGGGGGCTGTGCCGCCGTCGATTTACGCGCTGGTAATGCTCGCGCATATGCCGCGGTATTGCAGCGAGAACTACGACATCTTGGAGCATGTGTACGCGTACCTGTCGCAGCCCGCGCCGCGCGCGGTGCCGGCGCGGGTGGTGGGCAAGCGCGTGGTGTTGGAGACCCACTTGGTGTTAGGCGACCCGCTGCCGCATCGCAGTACGGTGGAGGCCGACTTTGCGGGCGCGCTCTTCTGGCTCGAGACGCTGGCTCGTCTGGGTTTGTTGCGTCGCAACGAGCAATGGTCGCGGACGTTCGACCACTTTCTCGACGAGCGCGACGAGTTCGGCGTATGGCGCGCCGAGAAGCGACCGCCGTCATTGCGCTCGAGTATTCCGTTTGCGTGGCCGAGTTTTCCGCTCGAGCCGCATCCGGGCCCCGATGCGCTGGCCGCCGAGGTGACGTTTCGGTTGGGCTTGATCGCGCGGAGCTCGGGTCGCGCGATCGAACTGGCCTGAGCGATCATCGCACCCTGCCGACGCGCGACACTGTCACCGTTTCTGCCGCTGCTCCCGAGCGGATGACGAGGGTGGTGTTCGACGCGCCGAACGCGCGACCCGTTGGGCCAAATCGGATGGTGTCGCGGCTCGCCGACAGCCGAGAGCGAAGATCTCCTGTGAGCGCATGACGCAGCACGGTGTCACGACCTACAACTACGGTAACAGTAGCGAGCGCCGCGTCGACAATCACCAGCGCAGCGCTCGCGTGCGCGAGTGCTGCATCGCGCGCGGACGCCAAGGTTGCGCGCAGCGTGGTGGCGGCTGCCCGGGCCGTCGCGCGATCACGAGAACGGACGGCCGGCGGTGCTGCGATGGCAGCCAGCGTGGTCAGGATGGTCAGGGCTGCAAGCAGCTCCCACAGGGTATGAGCGTTGCGCATGCTACCTCTCGGTGGTCGACGCGCTTGAGATACCACTCACTGGCACTGTCCCCGTGAGCAAAACGCCGATGACCGGAGCAAATCA
Organism: Gemmatimonadaceae bacterium; assembly: GCA_036376535.1. Classification (GTDB taxonomy): domain Bacteria; phylum Gemmatimonadota; class Gemmatimonadetes; order Gemmatimonadales; family Gemmatimonadaceae; genus JADGGM01. The sequence continues at coordinate 24,668 of DASVAC010000099.1, forward strand.
TTGCGCGCGGCGCTGGCGTGGGCCGAGGTCGAGCGCATATGGTTCGGATGGCGCGAGTTGCGCGGTGGCGGCGGGTTATCCGAGAGGGCGCATGAAGATCACGATCGAGTACTGCACGCTTTGAAACTACGAGCCGAGGGCCACCAGGTTGGCGGCCGAGCTCAGGGGACGGTATCCGGACACGGACATCACGCTTGAGCCGTCGCGCGGCGGTCGGTTCGAGGTGTCGCTCGACGGGGCGCCGATCTTCGAGAAGTCGAAGCTCGGCCGCCACGCCAAAGAGGGTGAGATCCTCGGGTTGATCGAGCGTGCGCGAGGCGGCCGCGGGCCGTAGCCGCCGCCCCGCGCCCGAGCGTTAGGCATTCGCATCGATGCGCATTGCGATCTCGACGGGCGGCGGTGACGCGCCCGGATTGAACGCCGTCATCCGCGCCGCGGTCCTGTCCGCGCTGAGCCGCGGCTGGGATGTGTTAGGCATCAAGCGCGGCTACGCCGGCCTGTTGGGCGAAGACGAGGTCGTGCCCCTCACGCGCGAATCCGTGCGCGGCATTGCGCACATGGGCGGCACGATCCTGCGAACCACCAATCGCGGCGACCCGTTCCACTACCCGGCCGTCGGCCCCGACGGCGCGTACCGCGAAGTCGACCGCTCCGATGAGCTCTTGCAACGCGCCGGCAATCTGGGCGTCGACGCCATGATCATCATCGGCGGCGACGGCTCGCTGCGCATTGCCCAACGGTTGTTCGAGCGCGGGCTCAAGGTGGTGGGCGTCCCGAAGACCATCGATAACGATGTCAGCGGCACCATCACGACCTTCGGCTTCGACACGGCGGTGAACACCGCGCTCGAGGCGATCGACAAACTGCACACGACCGCCGAAAGCCACGATCGCGTGATCGTGATGGAAGTGATGGGACGCGACTCCGGATTCATTGCCCTCCACAGCGGCGTGGCGGGCTCGGCGGATGTGATTCTGGTTCCGGAAATTCCGTACGACGTCGAGAAGGTCTGCGACAAGATTCGCTCGCGCGACCGTGCCGGTCGCTACTTTTCGATCGTCGTCGTGGCGGAAGGCGCTCGACCCGTCGGCGGCACGGTGTCGGTGATCGGTGAATCGCTGCCGGGCGGCGACCTTCGGTTAGGCGGAGTGGCGGACAAGCTCGCACGCGAGATCCAGACGCGCACGGGCAAGGAGTGCCGCTCGCTGATTCTGGGACACTTGCAGCGCGGCGGCATGCCGACAGGCTACGACCGCTTGTTGGCGACGAGGTTCGGCGGCGCCGCGGTGCGCGCCATCGCGGCGGGATGCTTCGGGCAAATGGTGGCGTTGCAGTCGCCGCACATCGTCTGCATCCCGATCGTCGATGCATTGGCGCAGCCCAAGCGCGTCGATCCGTCGCACGACGTGGTGATGACCGCACGGGCGACCGGAGTGTCGTTTGGCGATTAACACGGCCGGTTCGTCGCCCGAGGGCAGTCCAGTCACTCGGACGGTCATGTCCGGACAATAGGACACCGGCTTTCGGACGCGGCGGTCGTACATTGGCAAGTCGCTATGCCGCAATTAGTTATATGGTGTAGAAATCGCTGTGATCATGGCACTGGCCGTGCAGAATCGGGGTGCGTGAGAACAGCAGGTTCGGAGGTTCGATGACCCGCTTCGCCATGATCCTTCTTCTGGCTGTCGCCGCGCCCGTTGCGGCACAGGCGCAGGAGCAGGGGAAAAACGGCGATCAATCCGCCACTGAGCACCGGCCGCCGCCGGGGATGTGCCGCATCTGGATCAACGGCGTCCCCGCGGAGCGTCAGCCGGCGCCCACGGACTGCGCGACGGCCATGCGCCGCCGTCCGTCCAACGCGCGGGTCATCTTCGGCGACGAAGTGCGGAGCACGGGCGTGGCGCGTCCTCCGGCGAAACAGTTCAATGAACCGCCGAAGTTCACGGAACCGCCGAAGTTCACGGAGCCGCCGAAATCGACGGAACCGCAGTCCAATCAACCGCCGAACCAGCAGCCCAACGCGCCGAAGCCCAACGAGCCCCGGCCTAACGAGCCGCGCCAGGTCGAGCCGAACACCAACGACCCGCACCCGCCGCCGCCACCGCGCGCGCAGCCGCGTCCGCCCGTGCGCCTGCCGCCGCGACCTGTCGGGAAGCCGCATAAGCCGGGTGGGCCGCCGATGTCCCGCATCCGGATCCACTAGCGCCAGCTTCCCTCGGCGTCGCGCTTGCCACAAGCTTCGCTCGTGACAAGCGATTCATCGCAATTCCGTAAGCCGCTCGATCACGGGCTTCCGCCCGATCACGACGCGTTCGTTGCGGCCGAGCCGCCGACGGGGCGCGTCATCGTCATCGCACCGACGCGCGCGGCGTGCGAGACCATCGAGATTGCGATCGGTCTGCACCTCGATACGCTCCTCGAGCGCGAACACGGCACAGAAATCCGCGAGCTCGCGGGCAGGGGTAAGGGATTCGGGATCGTCGCCGGCACCGGCACCGGCAAGACACTCGCGATCCGCACGATGGCCGAGACGATTCTGAGCGCGCCGCTGCGCGTGGGTGTCGTGAACCGCGAGCGCGAAGCGACGCCCGACACGCCCACTTGGAACGTCGTGATCGTCACCACCGGCATCGCCCGCCGGTGGTTCCAGGACGGCGACATCCTGCCACGCGACACGCTCATCGTCGACGAGATCCACCAGACCTCGGCGGAGCTCGAGCTGTGTCTTGCGTTAGGCAAGCGCGTGGGCTGCCGGTTCATCTGGCTGTCGGCGACCGTGGATCCGACCTTTTACGCGCGCTACCTATCGTCGCAGGCGGTGCTCGAGACGCACGCGTTCGATCCCGAGAAAGCCGCGAAGGTAATGGTGTTGAACCGGCATCCGCTCGACTTTCTGGACGAACGGTTCCTCACGCGCGTGCAGCGCGAGCGTCGCGGAGTCGGCGTGTTCCTGCCCACGCGCGCCGCGGTCGAAGATGTTGCCGGGATGGTCCACCGTCGCTCGTCGCGCATCGAGAGCGCGTTCTACCACGGCGGCGAGCCGATCCGCGTGATCCGGCCGTTCCTCGACGGCGACGTGCGCAAGCCGTACGTGCTGGCGATGACCGCGGCGGGTCAGAGCGCGCTCAACGTGCGCGGGCTCGACACGGTGGTGATCGACGACACGCGATTCGCCAATCTCATCGAGCACGGCCGGAACGTGCTCACGCGCGTCCACCTCGGCGCCAACGAGATTCTGCAAATGGCGGGTCGCGTGCACGGGCGCGTGGAGGGCGGGCGCGTGTTCATCCTCAGCGACCGCGACATCGAGTTCCGCGCGCTGCGCCCAACGGAGCCGGAATTTCAGCTGGCCGGAGACTCGGAGCGCGTGGCGCTCACGTGCGCCGACCTGGGTGTGCGCGCGGACGAGCTCGACCTGCCGGTTCCGTTAGACCGCGTGGCGTATCGCGCGGCCGTGGCGCGGCTCGAGCAGCGCGGCATCGTCGAGGGCGGACGGCTCACCTCGTACGGCAAGTCCGTGGAAGCGCTGCCGGTCGAACGGCCGTGGGCCGAGCTGCTGGTGCACGCGGACGACGACCTCGTGCCGTACATCGCGGTGGCGGCGTCGATCGAATCCTTGCACCGCATGACGCGCGACGAGCGCGATCTCGAGGGGCTGATCGTGCCGGGCAGCGACCACCTCACGGCGTACAACCTGTACGCCGACGCGTATCGGCGGCACGGCTCGGTGGGCGACGTGTACGGACTGCCGCGGCACGTGTTCGGCGATGCGATCGACGAGTGGGCCGAGCGGCGCGGCGCGCTCGTCAAGGCCATCGAGGACGCTGCGTTAGGCATGGCGAGCATCTATCGCGCGATCGGGATCCCGCTGCCGTCCCGTATGACGCTCGCCGGCGACGCGGTGTACGGCCGGTTCGCGGATCTCGTCGCGCGCATCATGCCGTTCGACCTGGTGATCGGCGAGCAGACCGCCGACGGCGAAGAGGCGCGGGTGTCGAAGGGCAGCGTGTGCGGCAGCTGGGGCGCCGTCGCCGGTGCACTGCGCTACTTCGCGGACCGGAGCGGCACCCCGCGCGCGGCCATCGAGGGTACGCAGATCACGCTCGATCTCGTGCGCCGGTACGCCTCGTTAGGCGAAGGCGAGGTCGTCTACGACCCTGCCCGCAAGCGCTCGGCCCTCGCGCTGACGCGGAGGACACGCTATCACGGGTTCGAGCTCGGCCGCGAGCGCGAGCCGCTGGAGACGTTCCCCGAGGCACTGGCTGCGCAGGCGCGGCACGTGTTGGCCGAGGCGCTCGCGCGCGGTGAAGCGCGGCATCACGCGGTGCGGCAGAACCGGACCGCCGTCGATGCGCTGCGCGACGTGTATCGCCGGTCGGGCGGCGAGACACCACGGTTAGGCCTGGCCGAGCTCACGGCGTTCTACGAGAGCAAGCTCGCCGCGATCCGGTCGATGGAGGAGTTTCGAGCCGCGGACCTGCGTCTGGATCCCGACGCTCTCGTCCCCGCGTCCGAGCGTGCACGCTGGATGGCGCTGCCGTCGTCGGCTTCGGTGCGCGGACACGATGTCCCCGTCGAGTACGAGGTCGATGACGCGGGCGCCGGCGTCATTCGTCTTCGGCTGCCCGAGAAGCTGGCGCGAACGCTCGTGGCGTCGGAGCTGCCGGCGTTCGACCGGCCGGTGCGATTCGTCGTCACGCGCGGCCAGCGCGGCGCGGTTCGCGCGACGACGCTCGAGGAGTTGCAGGAG
>DASVAC010000100.1:0-33518 GCA_036376535.1 Gemmatimonadaceae bacterium
TCGCGGATGTGATTCCTGTCGAGGCCGACCTCGCGCGGCGTCATGCGCGCGTCGCCGAGCTCGATCTTCGATTCAGAGATCAGGTCATCGCCAGGCTGCAATGAACCCCGAACGCCTCGTTGCCGGGCTCGACATCGGTACCTCGCGCACCACCGCGATCATCGCGGAGGTGGTGGGCGATCTCCCCAAGCATCCAAACCTCAAAGTGCTGGGAGTTGGTCAGGCGCGCACGTCCGGCTTGCGACGCGGCGTGGTGGCCGACATCGAAGAGACGACGCGCTCGATCACCAAAGCCATGCAGGACGCGGAGCGCATGGCGGGTGTCGCCATCGATCACGTGTACGCGGGCATCGCGGGCGAGCATGTACAAGCGATGACCAGCTCTGGTGTCGTCGCGGTGAACGGTGACGACGTGACGCGCGCCGACGTCGAACGCGCGAACGAGGTGGCGCGCACGCAAGCAATCCCCGCCGACCGCGAGCTGCTACACGCGATTCCGCAGGAGTACCGGGTCGACAAGAACCACGGCATTCGCGATCCCATCGGAATGGTGGGGATGCGTTTGGAGACGGAGATGTATCTGGTGACGATCGGCGCGTCGCCGGCCACGAATCTCCGCCGCGCGGTCGAACGGGCCGGCTATCACGTGCGCGAGCTCGTCCTCGAGCCGCTCGCCAGCGCCTTCAGCGTGCTCACCGACGACGAGAAAGAACTGGGCGTCGCGCTCGTCGAAATGGGCGCGGGCACCACGGATCTCGCCGTCTTCCACGAGGGCAAGATAAGATTCCTCGGCACCGTCGCGTTCGGCGGCAGCAATGTCACGAGCGACATCGTGCACGGACTCGGCGTCACGCAAGCGGACGCGGAGCGGCTCAAGGAGAGCTACGGCTGCGCATACGAGCCGATGATGAAGGACTCGCACGAGGTGATTCAGCTCCCGAGCACGGTGGCGCAGGGCGAGCGGCAGATTCCGCGCGAGCTGCTCGCGCACATCATCCATCAGCGCATGGATGAGATCTTCGAGATGGTGAATCGCGAGATCACGGGTGCCGGTTTCTCCGGACGCTTGAGCGCCGGCGTGGTGCTCACGGGCGGCGCGTCCGCGATTCCCGGTGCGGCCGAGTTGGCGGCCGACGTCTTCGGCACTGGAGTTCGCGTTGGCTCGCCGGCGGGCAGTGTGGGCGGGTTGAGCGATGCGGTCGAGTCGCCGCGCTTCGCGACGGTGGTTGGTCTCGCACTCTACGGTGGCCAGCGTCTCGCGGTCGGTGTGCCGGGCGCGGCGTCGGGACGGCGTCGGGGTGTGTCGTCGCCGGGCGTGGATCGGTTGGCACAGAGAGTGAAGACGTGGCTGCAGGATTTCTTTTAGGGGTCTTCGGGGAATCGTGTGGGTGAGTCGGAGGAATTTTGCGATCGGGCAGTGACGGTCGGGGGCACGTGGAGCACCGTCGGATCGAGATAGCCCTCCTCAGCGCCGGGACGCACATGGTGGGCTTCCTCGCTCTGTTGACACGGATAAAATCGGATAACGACACGGCTCAGAGCGGATCGCTCGGCTGCTCGGCGCGCGGCGCGTCCACCATGGCCAGAACCGATCTTTTCATGGACAGCCGGCTGCACGTGCTGCGGACTTGGGTTGCTCCCCCGTCGCACGCCGTCACCAACAACCACCGAGACGCCTCGCCGGTACGACCTCGCCGCCGCCGCCGAGCGATCCGCTCTGATCCGTGTCGTTATCCGATTTTATCCGTGTCAACAGAGCGAGGAAGCCCACCATGCGTGTCCCGGCACTGAGGAGGACTATCTCGACCCGACGATGCTCACGTGCCCGTCACTGCCCGCTCGCAAAATTCCTCCGAATCGCCCACACGATTTCCCGAAGAGCCGAAAAAAACAGCAAATGCTGAACGAGTATGGGGATGAGGGCGTCTTCAGCCGACTGATCTCTTTGTTGTTGAAAACAAAACAAGAAGCCGTTACAGCTCAGACTCGGCGACGCGGGCGTAATGTGCCTAACGAATGAGGGGTCCGGCGACGAGCGTGCAAGTCGCGCTCTACCTGATGTGGAAGCAATCTTCCCAATCTCTTGAATCCTTTTCGTTATCCTTTGCACCCCGTACAAAGGAGCCGGCGTCTGCCCCGACGTCGCACACGACAGCAGCGTGTGCGTGCCACCAGACATTCGGAGACGCTCCGTTACCGCAGCCAGTCGTCGAGATGCGCCCGAACGAACTCGTCGTCGCGCAGGTCCGGGTGCGCCGCGCATACGCGCGTGATCGCGTCCGCTTGGCCGGCCGACAGCACGTCGCGCGCGTCGAGACATCGCGTGCTGCGCAGCAGGCCCTGGCGGTACAGCACCTCTTGAATGCCCGCGATGCATCCCGCGAACCGATTCGGCGCGTCGAAGATGGCCGCGTTCGCCTCGGTGAGCGCCGCCGCGCGCGCAAGCCATCGCGTCGCCGGCGCATCGGCATCGCGCGTCCTGATCTCGCGCAGGATCTCGACGGCCCGGCGCGTCCACACGGCCCATTGGCCGAGCAGTCCGCCCGCCATGCGCCGTCCGTTAGGAAATACCGTGAGCAGATCGGCGATGATGCTGTCGTCGTTCCCGGTGTACAATGCGACATCGCCGCGTGCGACGTCACCGACAGCGCGCACCACATCCAGGGTTGCGTACCGGTCGAACGGCGCGATCTTGATCGCCACGACCGGCTCGAGTGCCGCGAACCGGCACCAGAAATCGTAGCCTAACGGACGTCCGCCGACGGCCGGCTGCAGGTAGAAGCCGAACACCGGCAGCACCTCGCCCACCGCGCGGGCGTGCGCGAGGAGCGCGTCGTCGCTCGCGTCGCCCCATCCGCCGTAGCTCAGGAGCGCCGCGTGATACCCGCGATCGCGCGCCACCGCCGCTTCGGCCACAGCCTGTTTCGTTGGGCCGCACGCGCCGGCGATGCGCGCCATCGGCGCGCGCCCGCCGGACTCGATCTCGTCCAGAGTGTCCGCTGCTAACGCGAGCGCCGGCTCGAGCAATCCGTGCTCCCGGATCGCGAACTGAGTCGTGTGCACCCCGACGGCGACTCCGCCCGCGCCGGCGTCCGCGTAGTATCGCGTGAGCGCGCGCTGGGAGCGCTCGTCCAGACGGCCGGCCGATGTCAACGCCAACGGATGCGCCGGGATCGCCTGGCCCGCCGCGAGATGCGCACGCAGGTCGAACGCCGCCGCGCTCAAAACGCGCCTCGCCGCTCCTGGAAGTGCGTGGGCTTGTCGAGCACGCGCCCGCCGCGTTGCAGCCAATCCGCGATCCAGGCCATCATCTGCCCAACGGACACCGACGGCGGGCCAAACAGTTCGATCGACCGCCGCGCGTCGCTCAGCAGGGCGTCGGGCGCTTCCTCACCCTCGATGCGCGGCGCGCGGCCTAACAGACGGCCCGCGTGCTCGGCGAGATCCCGCACGGAGAGCACCTCGCCCCCCGTCACGTTGATCACGAACGGCGGCGACGCGACGTGCGCGAAGCACTGCAACGCGCGCGCGTTCGCATCGCCCTGCCAGATCACGTTCACGTACCCCATGCGCGCATCCACCGGCTCGTTGCGCAGGACCGCGCGCACGATGTCCACGAGGACGCCATACCGCAGCTCCACGGCGTAGTTCAGCCGGACGAGAGCCATCCGCGTTCCATCGCGGCGCGATGCGTACTCCAACACGCGCTCGCGACCCAGGCACGACGCGGCGTATTCGCCAACCGGTGCCGGCGGGCACGCTTCGTTCGCGCCGCCGCTCGCCGCCGGCGTGAGCGGGTACACGTTCCCCGTCGAGAATGCGACCATGCGCGCGCCGGCATAGCGCTCGGCGACGTACGCGGGCACGACCGTGTTCATCATCCACGTCGTGCCCGGCGCATCGGTGGTGCCGAACTTCTGCCCGGCCATGAACACGACCAGTGGCGCGTGCGGCAGCGCAGCCGCGGCCCGGTGGTCCGCCAGATCGCAGCGGACTGTCTCGATGTGCGCCACGCGCAGCGCGCCTTCCGCATCGGGCGACGAGAATCGCGACACGGCGATCACGCGATCGCGTCTGCCTAACAGATCGAACGCGCGCCGTGCCATGCGCGCGAGCGTCGGCCCCATCTTGCCGGCCGCGCCGAGGATCACGAGATCGCCCGCGAGCGGGCGCAGCGCCTCGAGCACGGCCGGCGTCGGCTCGGCGAGCCGGCGATCCAGCTCCTCTTCCGTGTTCGGCGCCGGCGAGCCGGCGGGGCCGGATGCGGGCATGGACGGCATCACACGGCGCTGCGGCATGCGCGCGCTGCCTAACGGAGCGCGGGGCGGCGGGTCATGCCGCCGCGCGCGCGTAGCGCTTGAGCCGGTCCACCATCGCGTTGAGCCCTGCCTCCCGTGCGCCCAGCCCGATGTCGTGCATCATCGTCGGCACGATGTCCGATGGGATCGCGAGCGTCGTCGACGGCGGTTGGTCGTTCACCGCCGAGAACACAATCGAGAGGAACGCCGCCACGGTGGGCGACTGCCGCACGTTCACGTCGGCGAAAAAATGCAGGCGTCCATTGCGCACTTCCGGGAAGATGTCCACGCGCGTCTGACATTCCGGAATCGTGAAGTTCGACCGGTCGATGGCCGTGTACCGCGAGGGCAGCGGTTCGAGCTTCTTCGCGTACGACACCAGCGCCTGCATCTTCTCCTCGCGGCCGAGCGAGCGGAAATACTTGAGCACGCGCTCGATCGACGGCGGCAGCGGAGCGATGTCGTGTTCGTTAGGCTTCGGCTCGTTGATCATCGGCTCCCGCCGCGGTGCGTGTCTCTCGCGAAACATACTCGACGGCCGGGTCCGCCGGCCACACGATGCAACATCCGACGCTGCCGGTTGCCGCCGCCCCGCCAACGGGAGATCTTGGTTCGGACGCTCGAGTTGCGTCCGGAATCGACAACATAGCCAGGAGCGTACGATGCCGACACGTGTGGCAACGGCCGTGTGGGAAGGCGGCCTGCAGTCTGGGACAGGGTCATTTTCAGGACAGAGCGGCAAGATCGGTGGGGCGTATTCGTTCGGCACCCGATTCGGTACGACGCCCGGTACCAATCCGGAAGAATTGATCGCCGCCGCCGAGGCCGCCTGCTACAGCATGGCGCTCTCGCTCGGCTTGGAGAAAAACGGCACGCCGCCGCAGCGCATCGAGACCAAAGCGGCGTGCACCATCGACAAGGTCGGCGAAGGCTTCAAGATCACGACCATGGCGCTCACTGTGCGCGCCAAGGTGGGGAACATCGACGCCCCGACCTTCCGCAAGATCGCCGATGCCACGAAGGACGGCTGTCCGGTGTCCGGCGCCCTCAAGGGCAACGTCGCCATCGAGTTGAACGCGAGCCTCGAGAGCTGACCGGCTCCGCCTAACGCTCGACGATCATCCCTTTCGCGGCGGCGCTTCGTTGTCCGTCTCGGGAGGGGCCGTCGGCGGCGCGGTTTCCACCGTCGTGACCGTTCCACTCTCGTCGCCCAGACTCACCGGCGACCGGCGGAAGCGCCACGGCAGCGCCCGCAGCTCCAGCCTGATCGTGCGGCTCGCGCGATTCTCCGAGTCGAGCCGCGACGCGTGCGCGGCCAGCAGATCGCTCCGCGTCACGATGCCGACGACGCGGTTCGGGTCCGTGCGCGTCACCACCGGCAGCCGCCCCACACCCTGGCGCACCATGTGATCCGCCGCCTGGCGGACCGTGTTGTCGGTGAAGATCACCACGGGTGGCCGCTTGATCACGTCGCGCACCGTGGCGTCGATCGGCAGCTCGAGATCCAACAGGTCGCCGCGCCCGACCACGCCTAACAGGGTGCCTTCCTTGTCGACCACGGGGAACCCCTGGTGGCGCGATTCGTCTGCACGCGACGCCATCCAGTCGCGGACTTCCTCGACGGCGTTGTCCGCGTCCAGCGCCACCACATCGGGCGACGCGACATCCTTGACCAGAATCTGCGACAGAAAGTCGACGGCGTAGTCCGCTTCCACATCGGTCCCGCGGCGCGCCAGCTTCTCGGTCATGATCGTGCTGCGCATCATGAGCAGCGACACGAGGTAGGCCGCGCTGCACCCGCCTAACAACGGCAGCAGGCCTAACGGCTGGCGCGTGGTCTCGAACGCGAAAACCACCGAGGCGAGGAGCGCCCGCGAGGCGCCGGCAAAGATCGCGGCCATGCCGACCAGCGCCGCCACGCGCTGGTCCACGCCCAACGACGGAGCGACCGCGATCACCGCTGCACCCAGCAGCGAGCCCAACCCGCCGCCGATCGTGAACAACGGCGCCAGCGTTCCGCCCGACGTGCCGCTGCCCAACGAAATGGCCCACGAGACGAACTTTGCGATCACGAGGCCGAGCAGCGCGACGCCAACGAAATTCCCCGCCACGATGCTCTCGATGTTGTCGTACCCCACACCCATGGTGTGCGGGAAGAAGTAGCCGATCACGCCCACCGCGACGCCGCCCAGCGCGGGCCACCACATCCAGTGAATCGGGAGCTTGTCGAAGCCATCCTCGATTGCGTAGACCGCGCGCGTCACGTACACGGATGCCAGTCCGACGATCGCGCCCAACACGATGTACGTCGCCAGCGCGGCGCCGCCCGGCTGCGCGATGTTGGGCATCGGGAAAATCGGGCTCGAGCCCATGAAGGCGATACGGACCGCCGTGGCCGCCGAGGCGGCCAGCGCCACCGGCACCAGCGACCGGGCGCGATACTCGAATAACAACAGCTCGATGGCGAGCAGCACCGCGGAGACCGGACTGCCGAACGTCGCCGCCATACCCGCCGCCGCGCCGGCCGCCAGCAGCACCTTCCGCTCGTCGGCCGTCGTCCGCAGCAGCTGCCCGACGAGCGAGCCTAACGCACCACCCGTCGCGATGATCGGGCCCTCGGCTCCGAACGGGCCGCCGGTGCCGATCGCGAAAGCAGCCGACACCGGCTTGAGAATCGTCACCCGCGGCGGTACCCGGCTTTCGTTGTACAGCACCTGCTCCATCGCTTCCGGAATGCCGTGGCCGCGAATCGCCGCGGACCCGTAGCGCGCCATGATGCCGACGATCACACCGCCCACCGCCGGCACCAGCATCACCCACAATCCGAGATGATTGTCGGCCGGCGACGAGAACGCCGTCGAGAACCGTCCGTAGAACGAGAGGTTGGTGATCAGCCCGATCAGCCGCATCAGAATGACGGCGACGAATCCGGCGCCGAACGCCACGAGAATGGCGAGTCCGCTGATGAAGATGATGCGGCGATGATTTTCGGCGCGTTCGTGCGGGACGTGCGCGGCATCGAGCGCGGGCCCCATCGACGGCGCAACGGGCAGTCCGCCCGTGGTGCTCGCGCGTGAGGCCAAGTGGTCTTTCATGCGGTTGCTCGTCGGGTGAACGGCGCGCGCCGCGCTCCAGCGAATCCGGAACGCGGCGCCGGCACTAATGTATAGACATCCAATATAATCGCCGCGGCCGCTCCACAGGGAATGGGGAAGCGCTCGCTACGCTCGCTTGGGGAAGTGGGGAAGCGGCGGGCTACGCACGCCTTGGGGAGCGGAAGGACATCAGTTGTCTCTGGGTGGAGAGTGCCGAATCGCTAGGGCCCCGGGAACCGCGCACGTTGCCCACGGCTCTCTCCGCGCGCGGACATTGATGTCCTTCCGATCCCCAAGGCGCGCGTAGCCCGCCGCTTCCCCACTTCCCCAAGCGCAGCGCTTCCCCAAGCGAGCGGAGCGAGCGCTTCCCTGATTCTCAGACGCGGCTCTGCTCGCGCCTGAGCGCCCCAGATACGCCGCCGGACACGATGAACGCCAGCACATCCGCGCTATCGGCGGCCAACGGCCGCACGCGCGCCGACGGCACCACGACGAGATTACCGGAGAATCCGTACGACTGCGGCAGGTACACCGCCACGTACCCCGTAAGGCCGAGGACTTCCACCGATTCGGCCGTCACGAATCCCAGCATGTGCGTCTGGTCGCCGGGCGCGACCGCGAGCAGCACGGGTTTGTCGAAGCGCCGCTGCTCGCCGACAAACGCGTTGAGAAAATCGCGCGTCGATCCGTACACGAGCCGCACGAAGGGCAGGCGCTGCAGCGCGCGATCCACCGCGGCGACCGCACCGCGCGTCACGAGGTTCGACGCCAACACGCCGATCAGCGTGATCAGCACGACCGTGATCACGAACCCGGCGCCGGGGATCGACAGCCCCAGCCAGCGGTCCACCCAGTGGAACAAGTACCAACAGACGTACAGCGTCAGCGCGAGCGGCGCCGTGACGACCAACCCGCGAATGAAATAGTTGATCAGCCGCCGCATCGCACCGGTGCGCCGGTCATTGAATGCGCGATCGCCGGACCGTCATTGCAATCGGACGAGATAGAAGCGTGCCCCGGGATAGGTGACCGGCCCTCCGTTAGTCGCGAGCTCGCCCAGGAGCACGCCCCCCGACGCCGGCACGCCGACGAGGTAGTAGTTCGCGGTCGCCGAAGACACGGTGCCCGGCGCCGTATTCCCTGCCGAGACGGTGGGTGCCACCAGCGGGAAGACGCCCTGGTTCACCGCCGCCTCGATGCTGCGCATGTTCCAGCTGAGGAACGTGTACCGGTCCGCGAGATTCGAGATGCTGTCGTCGCTCGTGTACAACGCGGGCAGCCATCCCGCGGACACCGAATCGAACGACGTCCCGGCGCGCGCCACCAGATTCGCCACACCCGTGTCAGGTCCCGCCACCAGCGCCCGTGTGAACGCGGGGACGTTTCCCTTGGCGTAGTGGTCCGCCGAATACCGCAGCAGCGACCACGCCGCGCCGCGCACCGCAAGCGACGTGTCCGCGTGCCCGCTCGTCGCGCCTAACGCACCGGGCTTCAACATGAACTCCCGCAGGCGCGCCATGTTCTGCCCGAAGAACGCGTTGAAGTTGTTGAGGCTCGGGAAATCCGCCACGTCGCTGATGGTGAGCTTCTGCGTATCCGTGAAGTTGTCTTCGGCGCGCCCAACCAGCTCCTCGGCGAGGTGCGACAAGGCCTCGTTCAACCACGTGGCCTCGTCCGGCGCGTTGGTGCCGAGCCGCACGCCCGCGTTGATCATGTGTTGAAACTCGTGCGCGATCGTGCCGCGGATGTCCTGGCGCACCGACGACGTCGACCGGGCATCGCTGAACTTCGCCGCGGGATCGGGCGTGAGCAGATAGAACAGCTCCGATTGGTTGCTCTCCGCGCAGCTCGAGGTCGCGAACAGGTCGCCGGCGAAGAAAAAGCCCTCGAGAATGCTGTTCGACCCGCGCTTCGTCGCTGCGTTCACCTGCGGCGTGAACAGCAGGAAGACGTGTCCGTTATGATCGATGTCCGAGGGTTGGCCGAAATGCACCGTGTCCGCCGGATAGATGATCTGATCGAATTCGGCCGCGATCGAATCGAATGCCGCGGCGCTGAAGCCGCCCGAGGGCGCGGTGACGTCCTGCACGACGATGCCGTGGGTGCCCACCGTCTTCACCACCGCGCGCTGCGTCGTGAACGTCTGGCACGCGTTCGTCGCGTTTGCGTCGGGCACCTTGAACGTCAGCGTATCGCCGACGGCCGGCACGGCCTCCGCGCGCACGCCGCCCGTTGCCCGTCGCATGAGCGACGACGCCTCGCGCATCGCGGCCGGATTCTCCAGCAGCACCCGCCGCTCCATGGCGCGGATCCGTCCTTCGGCAATCGAGCTGTACGCACCCTGCAGCGCGGGCGATGCAATCGCCGTCGACCGCAGCCGGTCGCCGGCCGCCACGTCCGCCGACGTCGGCGCCGCCACCGCCAGATTGTACGTACCGGTGACATCGGGTTGCGTATCCGCGTTCCCCGCGACGACCAGGAACGTTCCGGTCCCGCCGCCCGTTGCGACTAACGATACGCAGTCGAGCGCCGCGGGTGTCGTCACCGCCTGCACGCCGCCCACCGCGAGCGAGGCGATCGTCTTCTGCGACCCACCGGGACACGGCGCGTTGCCGCCGTGCGGTTGCGTGGACGAGGAGCCGCACGCGGTGGCGGCGGCAAGCGCGGCAGTCGCCGCCAAGTCTCTCACTCGCATGGTGCGGTTCCCGTGTTAGTAGGAGGGTGCGCGCCGCTTGGCCCGAGGCGGGCGCGTGCGTGGTTCGAATCTAGCTGACTAGCACCACTTGCGCCGCCAAGTTCCATTCGCGACGGATAACTGCTCGCATTGCATTTCCATTGTGACATAGATTCCAGCCCATGCACCACCACGCTCTCGCCCATTTGCGCCGCGATCCGGTGCTCGCGCGCGTCATGGCTGACGTCGGCCCCTGCCGATTCGCTGCCCGCAGTGAAGGATCGCACTTCGACCACATCCTGCGCGCGATTGTCTACCAGCAACTGTCAGGACGCGCCGCTGCGACCATCCACGGCCGCGTCGTCGCGCTCTTCGAGGGCAAACCGTCCGCCGCGAGTCTGCTCACCGCCACCGACGACCAACTGCGGTCCGCCGGTCTCTCCCGCCAGAAGATCGGATACCTCCGTGATCTCGCGCAACGTGTACACACCGGCGAGCTGCCGGTCGATCGTCTGCACGAGCTCGCCGACGACGACGTGATCACCGCGCTCACGCGCGTCAAAGGCATCGGCCGGTGGACGGCGCACATGTTCTTGATGTTTCGTCTCGGCCGGCCGGACGTGTTGCCCGACCTCGACCTCGGCATCCGGAAGGCGATCCAGCTCGCCTACCGCTTGCGTCGGATGCCTAACAGTGACCGCGTGCGGGCCTTAGGCGCCGCGTGGGCGCCGCACCGCACGATCGCATCGTGGTACCTGTGGCGGAGTCTCGAGCAGCCGGCCGCTCTGGCGAAGCCCAAGAAGCGCAGCGCGCGCAACGGCGCGTCCGCGCCGGCAAAAAAGACGCTGCGTCGTCGCGCCAAATCGGTTCGCAAGACGGCACGTGCCCGCGGGTAGCTCCCGGCGCGCATCGCTCGACCTGTTCGCGATCTGTGCCCCTGGACTCGAACGGCTCGTCGCCGGAGAGCTCGAGTCGCTGTCGCTCGCACCGGACACAACCGATCCCGGCGGCGTTTCGTTTCGCGGCGGCATCGACGCCGTGTGGCGCGCCAACCTGTGGCTCCGCACGGCGAGCCGCGTGATCGTGCGACTCGGTTCCTTCCGGGCCCGTGCGTTAGGCGAGCTCGAGCGGCGCGCGCGCGCGCTGCCGTGGGAGCCGTACATCCCGGCGGGCAGCGTGGTTCGCGTTCGCGCCAGCTCGCACAAGTCGCGCCTCTATCACACCGGCGCGATCGCCGAGCGCGTGGCCGGCGCCATCGCGGGGCGCATCCCGGGCGTCACGTTCGCGGGGGCCGCACCGCACGATGATGCGGCCGATGCCGTCGGCACCTCGGCCGCGTTAGTCATCGTTCGCGTTGCGCACGACACGTGTCTGGTCAGCGCCGACTCATCGGGCGATCTGCTCCACCGGCGCGGCTATCGCCAGCGCACCGCCAAGGCGCCGATGCGGGAAACATTGGCCGCGGCCATGCTGCTCGCCGGCGCCTGGGACACCAGCGCTCCGTTAGTCGACCCGTTCTGCGGATCGGGTACGATCCCCATCGAGGCGGCGCTCATCGCGCGACGCCTCCCGCCGGGCGCGCGCCGCCGCTTCGCGTTCGAGACCTGGCCGGAGTTCTCCGCCCCCCGCTGGCGCCGCGTGGTCGACGCGGCGCTCGACGCCGCGTCGCCCGCGGCGCCAGCCGCCATCTACGCCTCCGATCGCGACGCCGGCGCGATCGCCGCTGCACGGGACAACGCCGATCGCGCCGGCGTCGCCGCCGCCATCACGTTCGCCCAGCAGCCGCTCGCGTCCCTCTCGCTGCCGGAGCACCCGGGATGGATCGTCACCAACCCGCCCTACGGTGTGCGGGTCGGGGATCGCGACAACGTCCGCGACGCCTATGCCCAACTGGGGCGCCTGCTGCGCACCGGCGCCCGCGACTGGCACGCCGTGGTCATGCTCGCCGATCGATCGTTAGGCAAAGAGACCGGTCTCGCGCTGCGCCGCCTGCTGCGCACCGCGAACGGCGGGATCCCCGTCGACGTGGCCGCCCGTCCCTGACTATGCCTCGCGATCCGGGATCAACATCGAGAGCAGGAAGCTCACGATGCTCACCACCAGCGCGCCCCAGAACGCCGCCGCGAACCCGTGCACCTGGAAGCGCAACCCAAACGCCGCCGCCACGGGACTCGCCAGCCACAACATGAACGCGTTGAGCACGAACGTGAACAAGCCCAACGTGATCAGGAACAGCGGGAACGTGAAAAACTTGAGCACCGGCCGCACGATCGCGTTCAGTATGCCGAACACGAGCGCGACCCCGAGAAGCCCAAGCCAACTGCCCTGATAGCTGATGCCGGTGATGACGCGCGTCGCCACCCACAGCGCCGCGGCGGTGATGATCAGCCGGATGAGAAAGCGCATGGCACCGTCCTCGTTAGCCGTTACCCGCCTCGAGCTCCGGGCCCCAATCCTCGGCGGCGAGATTCCCCATCTCGCGCAGCTCTGGCCACAACCGTGCCACGGCGAGCACGACGACAATCGTGATGATCCCGCCGGCAACAACCGATATCACCGGCCCGAGCCACGCCGCCGTCACGCCGGATTCGAATCCGCCTAACTCGTTCGACGTGTCGATGAACACGCCGTTCACCGCCGACACCCGTCCGCGCATCGCGTCGGGCGTGCGCAGCTGGACCAGCGTGTGCCGCACCACGACGCTGATGTTGTCCAGTCCTCCCGCGATCAGCAAGAGCGCCATCGACAGCGCGAACGATCGCGACAAGCCGAAACCAATCGTCGCCGCGCCGAATCCCGCGACGGCGAGGAGCAGGCTGCGCCCCGCGCGCCGCATCGGCGGCCGGTGTGTGATCGCGATCGCCATGAGGAACGCGCCGATCGATGGCGCCGCGCGCAACCATCCGAATCCGGCCGGCCCGACGTGCAGGATGTCTTTCGCGAAAATCGGGAGCAGCGTCGTCGCGCCGCCGAACAGCACCGCGAACAAGTCCAGGGTGATGGCCGCGAGAATCACCTTCGTGCGCCACACGTACACCACGCCGGCCACGAGGCTCGTCACCGTCATCGCCTTCGACGCCCCGGACTGCTCGACGCGCCGCGTCCGAATGGCCCACACGCACACGAAGAACGCCAGCGCCAGCGCCGCATCCACGATGTACACGGGCCCCGCGCGATGGCGGATGCCGATGATCGCGCCGCCTAACGCTGGACCCACCACCGACGCGATCTGAAATCCGCTGCTGCTCCACGTCACCGCGTTGGCGAAGTCTTCGCCCGGCACGAGCTGCGGCAGCATCGCGGCCGTCGCCGGCCGATTGAACGCCAGTGCGATCCCGATCACGAAGAGCGTCACGTACACGAGCGGCACGGGCCCGCGTTCGAACGACAGACCCGCGAGCACCAGCGAACACAGAGCCAGCACCAGTTGGGTGAACAGGACGATACCGCGTCGCTCGTGCCGGTCCGCCAAGTGACCGGAGGGCAGGGCGAGCGCCACGATCGGCACGACGAGCACCAGCCCAACGAGTCCCAACGCCAGCGCCGAGTGCGTCCGCTCGTACAATTCCCACCCGATGGCGACGTCCAACATCTGTTGGCCCGTCGTGGAGAGCACACGACCGGCCAGAAACAAGCGGAAGTCTCGCACGCGCAGCGCCGCGTACGGATCGTGAGAGTCGGTCGCCACCGAGTCAGTCTGAGGGAGCGAGGAAGCTATCTTGTGCGCGCTATGCCGGAAAGCGTGGTCGTGATGCACGACAGATGCGTTGCCGCAGATGCCGGGTATATTCTTTCCAACAATGGGACACATCGTGACCAACGCCGTTCGTGACCGGATCACGACAGCGCACGACATCGGATGATGCGGTAGCCATGGACGAGTTCAGTGACGATCCCGTCCAATTACTCGCGATCGCTCGTCGCGCGGCCGTTCAAGCGGCGACGCTGCAACACCTCACTGCGGCGCTATCGAGTACGCTGAGTGAGGAGCAGGTCGGTGCCGTCGTCCTGCGCGAAGCGCTCCCCGCTTTTGCCGCGACCGCGGGCGATGTCGTCCTCCTCGACGACGACGACCGCACGTTTCGTGTCCTGTGCTGGATGGGCTATCCCGAGCACCTCGTTCGCTCGTGGATGCGATATCCGGTCGACACAGGTACGCCCGGCGGTGAAGTCGTTCGGAGCGCCGCACCCGTCTTCCTCGATTCTTTCTCCGAGTGGGAGCAGCACTATCCGCGCGTCGCACCGATCATCGGTCAGGTGGGTCTCGCGGCCTATGCCGGACTCCCGTTGGTCTTCGGCGGCCGGCTCCGCGGCGTCGTGAGCTTCAACTTCCCCGAAGATCGCTCGTTCCCGCAGGAGGAGCGCACCATGCTCCTCGCGTTCGCCGCGCAATGCGCGCAGGCGCTCGAGCGTGCGCGATTGTTTTCGGCCGAGCAGCGCGCGCGCCTCGAGGCCGAGTCTGCTATGCGCGCTAAAGGCGACTTTCTCGCCGTGATGAGCCATGAGCTGCGCACGCCGCTCACGTCGATACTCGGCTATCAGGAATTGTTGGCCGACGGCATCAGCGGACCAGTGACGGATCTGCAGCGACAGCACCTGACCCGCATCGAAGCGAGTGCGCTGCATCTCCTCGGCCTCATCGATGAGCTGCTCACGTTTTCCAGACTCGAAGCGGGACGCGAGAGCGTCAAACTCGAGGCCGTTAGCGTTTCGACGATTCTCGACTCTGCCGCTGCGTTGGTCGCGCCGCTCGCCGCCGCGAAATCCCTACCGGTTGTGGTCGAGCCTGTTCCCGCGCTCGGCGTCGGCGAGCTGTCGACCACGACCGACTGCATGAAGCTCCAGCAAGTGCTCGTGAATCTGTTGTCGAACGCCATCAAGTTCACCGAGCGCGGACAGGTGACGATATCCGCGCGCGCGGCAGGCGACGACCTCATGATCGATGTGCGCGACACCGGCATCGGCATCGCGCCCGAGCATCTCGATCACATCTTCGAGCCGTTCAGCCAGGTCGAGCAACATTCCACGCGTCGCGTGGGCGGCACCGGACTCGGCCTCAGTGTGTCGCGCCAACTGCTGGCACTCTTGGGCGGGACGCTCGGCGTCGAGAGCACGTTGGGGCAGGGGAGCGTATTTCGCGTGCGCCTGCCTTTGACACGTTGACAGCACCCGACAGCCCGGCGAACTTACAGGCACAAGTTCCGCGGCGATTTGAAGCGATTGCGGCCGCGTAAGAAATTCCGCTAAACCGCTCGCCTGATCTGTGCAAACAGCCCGGGGGCGGTATCCGCCCACCGGGCTTATTCGTTTTTGTGCGCGGTGGCTGGAGTTGCACACATCGAGGAGCCAGATCATGACACCCGCACGTTCCGATTCATTCGTTTTCTCCAGCGAGTCCGTATCCGAAGGGCATCCGGACAAGCTTGCTGATCGCATCAGCGATGCCGTTCTCGACCTGCACCTCTCGCGCGATCCGAAATCGCGCGTCGCGTGCGAGGTGCTGGTGACACACAACTTCGTGTGCATCGCTGGTGAAACGCGTTGCGCCGCAAAGGTCGATCGCGATGAGGTCGAGCGCCTAGCGCGACAGGTCATTCTCGACACGGGATACGACGGATTCGACGAGCGATTCGGCCACGAGAGCGCACGCATCGACGTGCGATTGCAGCCGCAGTCCACGGAAATCGGTTCAGCGGTCGACAAGAAAACCGCGGCGGACCAACAGGGCGCCGGCGATCAGGGCCTCATGTTTGGCTACGCGACGCGTGAAACGCCGTCCCTCATGCCTGCTGCGATCACCTACGCGCACGGGCTCGTCGAAGAGCTCGCGCGCAAGCGTAAGGCCGGTGACGCGCGCTGGATTCGTCCCGATGCCAAGTCGCAGGTGTCAGTGCGCTATCGCGATGGACGCCCCACCGACGTGACACGCATCGTCGTCTCCACCCAGCACGCGCCGACCGTGACGCAGCCGGAGATTCGCGAGTATGTGATCGAGCAGATCATCCCGGCGGTGATCCCCGAGTCGATGCTGCCGACGGGTTGGCGCGATGCGGTGCTCGTGAATCCGAGCGGTGCCTTTTCGGAGGGCGGGCCGGCAACGGACACCGGCCTAACGGGCCGCAAGATCATCGTCGACACATATGGCGGCGCCGCCCGTCACGGCGGCGGTGCGTTCAGCGGAAAGGACCCCTCCAAAGTCGATCGGTCCGCGGCGTACGCGGCGCGCTGGGTGGCCAAGAACGTCGTGGCCGCCGGTCTCGCCGAGCGGTGCGAAGTCCAGGTGGCGTATGCGATCGGCGTCGCGCGCCCGGTGTCGGTGATGGTCGAGACCTTCGGATCATCCGAATTGTCGCGCGCCGAGCTCGAGGCGCGCGTTGCCGCGGCGTTCGACCTCACGCCGTACGGAATCATCCGTGATCTCGAGTTGCTGCGGCCCATCTACTATCCGACTGCCGCGTACGGCCACTTCGGGCGTGAGCCCGGCGCGCCCGGCACCTTCAGCTGGGAGCTCGCGTCTCGCGCGAGCGCGCTGCAAGAAGACGCGCGGGTGGTGTCAGCGGTCAGTTGACATCGGTCGTGTGCGCTCTGGCGTTTTGAGCCGGGTCGCACTAGGATCGGCAGCACGATGTCACGGGTTTCTCGCGCCGTCTGGCGCGCGATCCCGTGACGCGCATTCCCCATGGTGCGCATGCGTGCTTTCGTGCCGGTCCGCGAGTTTCTCCCCGCCGCGGTGTGGCTCAGCATTCTGGCCGCATCGGTCGTGGCATGTCGCCGGACTGACCCGCCTGCAGGCGAATCGACTCCCACGGCCGCTGTGGCCGCACCGGCGACGCCAGTGCCATCGAGCGCGCTCGTCGTCCCGATGCGGCCGCCGAGCGACAGCGAGGTCCCGTCGGGTGCGTTAGGCGCGTCCATCCGTCGCGGGCACGCGCTGCTCAGCGCAACGCGCGACAGCCTGCCCGCGTTCGCGGGGCAGAGCCGTCTTCGTTGCGTGAGTTGTCATTTGGACGACGGGCGCCGCGCGCACGCATCGCCGTTCGTGGGCGTCTATGCGCGCTATCCGACGTACAACGCGCGGAGCGGCAAAGCCTACACGATCGAAGACCGCATCAACGACTGCTTCCGTCGCAGCCTGAACGGCCGCGCATTGCCGGTGGGCAGCTCCGACATGCGCGACATCGTCGTCTACTTCGCGTGGTTGTCGCGCGGCGTTCCCGTCGGCGCAGCCGTCGAAGGCCAGGGGCTCGCCAAGCTCACGCCGCTCGCGGGCGACACGACGCGCGGCCGCGCGATCTTCGGCGCGCAGTGCGCGCGATGTCACGGCGCCAACGGCGAGGGCACAGCCGTCGCGCCGCCGCTCTGGGGACGCGAGTCGTTCAACATCGGCGCGGGCATGAGCCGGCTGCGCACGGCCGCGGCGTTCATCCGGTTCAACATGCCGTTCGATCGGGCCGGCTCGCTCGACGACCAGCAGGCCTTCGACGTCGCGTCATTCGTCGTCTCGCGCCCGCGCCCCGATTTCGCGGGCAAGGAAAACGATTGGCCTAACGGCGGCGCGCCGCCGGATGTCGCGTATCGCACGCGCGGCGCCGCCAGGGACACCGCGCATCATTGACGTCGCCGCAGTACCTGCCGCCCACCCCGCTTCCTCGGACACCAACCCGCTCAGGAGACAGCACATGATCGACGACTCTTCCTCGACGCCCCGCCGGGAGTTTCTGGGCAAGGTCGCGGCCGCATCCCTGGCGTTAGGCATAGGCGGCGCGCTGCCCCACCGGCTGAATGCCGCCGTCGACGCGGCCTCCCCCGACGTCGAAAAATGGCCGGACGTGCACGGCAAACATCGCCAGCTCTACGACGCCGTCAGCTGGAACAACGGCTTCTCGCTCATCTGGTCGATGATCTTCCTCGACACCAACAAGGCGTCGAGCAACTTGGCGGATAGCGACCTCAACGCGGTCATCGTCATGCGCCACGAGGCGATTCCGCTCGCGTTTACCGATCCGATCTGGAAGAAGTACAAGCTTGGTGAAGCGTTCAAGATCAACGATCCGGCGACCAAAGCGCCTGCCGAGCGCAATCCGTTTTACCACGCGAAGGAAAGCGAACTGATGTTCCCCGGCATGGCGATCGAAAAACTCATGGAGCGCGGCGTGACATTCGGATGTTGCAACGTCGCGCTCACGGTCTACAGCGGCATGCGTGCCGACGCGATCGGCGTCGACAAAGCCACGGCGAAGCAAGAATGGGTTGCCGGGCTCATTCCTGGATTCACGCTCTTGCCGAGTGGTGTGTGGGGTGTGAATCGCGCGCAGGAACACAGCTGCACGTACTGCTACGCATCGTAGGGCGACATCAAACCGACAAGGCGCGCACCGCGCTCGCCTTGTCGGTTCGTTCTTCATTGATCGGAGCTTGTTTCACAATCCGGACGATTGGCGCCGCGATCGTCGCTATATTGCCGCATCATGCGCGCTGTCTGCATTTCGCGGCACGTTTTTCTGGGTGAGCACATCTGTTCGATCATGCGAAGCGCCGGCATCGAGTGCGAATCGGTGATTGGCTTGCGTGAAGGGATGGATGCGTCGCGCATCGCGCGGCCCGACGTCGTGATCTGTGATTACGATTTGCTCGCGACGGCGCCCCGTCACGAATGGCAGCGCACATCCGGCCGCGACGACTTGCCGATCGTCGCCGTGAGTCTCACGCGCCGGCCCGAAGAAGCGCACTTGGTGGACGGGCGTACGATCGCCGGCTTCTTGTACCTTCCCGCAGTCGACAGCGCCGTCGTCGAGCGAACCGTGCTCGATGCCACGACGAGATCAGCACGGCAGCGCGCCCGCGACATGGAAGTTCCGCTGCGCGTCGTGCGCGACGACTGACCTCGTGCGCAATACCAGAATGTGTACGCGATGCGCGCTGCCGTTAGGCCTGGCGCTCGTCGCGTGTGGGCATGGCGGCGAGTCACGTTCCCGCGCGGCGAGCACGCCTCCGCCCGCTTCGTCGGCACAACCTGTCGACAGCGTCGCAGTGGCACGCGATGCGTGGTCGGTGCCCGAAGTCTTGCGCCGGGTGCGTGAGGCGGGTCTCGCGATCTCCGACTCCGGGCAAACGATTCACCGGCCTGAGCTCCACGAAGTGGGGCACGTCCTCCACCTCGGTCGCGGCACGCTTACCGTGTTCATTTACTCCGGACGCGGAGCGCGCACCCACGACGCGGCCGGCCTCGATACGACACTGCACGGCATGCCCACGCTCGACACGCCGCACTACATCCTGTCCGGCAACCTCATCGCCATACTCGTCACGCCTAACGACGCGACGGTGGAGCGGGTGACGAACGCGCTCACGGCGCGCCACACACAAGGACCGCCGTGAGCACTCGAGCGAAAACGAAGCGGGTCAAGCTTTCGCCTGACCCGCTTCCACACCGAGGAGGCAAAGTTTGTCGAAACTGGCAACCAGCACGTCGTCGTCGATATCGGCGATCGGTCCCGCCGGTGAGCTCTCAGTCAGACAGTCCCTCCATCATCGGGGCCCGTGAAAAAGTGCGCCGTTGCGACGTACAACTCCGCACCGCCATTCAACCCGCCCGTGGCCTTATCGCCTGCAAGCCATATCCTCCACCAGGGGAAGACACCGCTGCCGTATCCAGGCAACCGCGGAGTACTACTCGTGTCCCAATCAATCGTTAGCGCCGGAGTGGCGCTGTCGTCCACGTAGATGTTTAGCGATCCATACGCCGTGCTCGTCGCAGAGCGAAATAGAAAACGGAACTTATGCAGGGCCGTGTTGGTGCCGGCTATCAGCTGATCAGAGCAGCAATCCATCGGGAACGTTGTTGTTCCCGGTCGAGATTTCGTACCGCCAAAGAAATACCAATTACCGTCGGCCGCAGCAACGAGGCCCATGATGGCCCCGTCAAAAGTTAGGGCACCATTTATCGCTCCGTAGATGCCACCACCGTCCGACTGCTCGAACACGAGACCCACGGCGTTGCCGTCCACACCGGCGCTGTTGTCGGTGATGGCCTGCGAGGCGCACATCTCGATGTCAAAGCACACAAGCTGCACCGATTCGCTCACCTTGTTGACGACGAGCGCCTTGTCGTGCACGAGCGGGAAGGTGAACTGAGAGCTGGTGCCGGCCCGGGCTGTGGCGCTCCCGAGCGCCATGACGTCTCGGCCTAACGCCGCAATGTAAGGGGGATGCGAGCTCCAACCTGAACCGCCGGTCCAAAACTGGCTGGATGTCGGTTTCGCGCCCGTCTGATTCAAGAGCGTTGTGGGTACCGTCGTCGTCGGTCCATTGTACACGTCCCACCATAAGTCCATTACGCGTGTCACGTTGCCAGCTCCTCCCGTGACGCTCGTTTCGCACGCCTCGGTCCAGTCGGGCCGGTCGGTCCGTTGGGCCAGTGCGAAAGTCGCTACGCCACGTGCCTAACATCCGGAGTTGCTCGCGACTCTGTCAAGGCACCTGAATGTCACAAGCAGCTAATCAAGAGTGAAATTCGCCTAACATTGCGGTTCTCTGTTGTCAACGGACTCTCTGAGCATACGCCTTCGAGCACCAGCCAACATGGTGGAACCCTCTTGGGCCGGTTGGGCATCCGTTTGGGTCGGGGGTAAGAACACCGGTCACTGTGGCGACGACCCTCGATCATTCCGTTGGGTACAAAGGTCATAAACAACGTTTGCGTCGGGCCCATCGGGTCCACACATCAGTTCGACTGTAAGACGGTCTGCGCTCCATTATGGCGCAACGCCCTGAAGCTGCGACTGGAGTTGAAGCAAGAGATTCTTCGGGGAGTCGTGCCGGACCCGAGGCGCCGCTCCGAACTCGCCGCCGCCGCCGAGCGATCCGCTGTGATCCGTGCCGTTATCAGATCTGATCCGTGTCATCAGAGCGAGGAAGCCCACCATGCGCGTGCACGGACGAGGAGAGCGACGTCCACCTGCAGATCCTGAGCTGCACATTTCCACCGCTCCCCAAGGATCCTAAGTCTTTTAGGATTAGCCACACGATTCCACCAATAGCCGCAAAGAAAACGGGCCAGGCTTTCGCCTGACCCGCTTCACACCCGAGAGAAGCAAACGTTACGGGCAGGTCACAACACCGTCGGCCGCAGTCGTCGTGTCCGTACCGATACCGATCTGGCAAGACGCAACGCTCGTCACACGAGTATTTGTCGCCACCGCATGCCAGCCGGTTCCCGTGTTTGTGGACGTGATCGTGATCACGTTGCCCGTCGACGGCGTGAAGTTCATGTCTGTCTGAGTAATCGTGTACACGTTCTTGTCGGAGAAGTACGCCTCTTCCGAGGTCGCCAGGTTGCGCAGGTCCGACTTCATTGACGCGATGTACGCCTTCTCCTTCGTGCTCGCGAACTTCGGAATCGCGATCGCCGCGAGGATGCCGATGATGACCACAACGATCAGCAGCTCGATCAGCGTGAAGCCCTTCTTTGCGGTGAAACGCATGAGAGTGATCCTCCGGGATCAGTTGTTCGCGAGCAACCTCGCGATTCGGTGACAGCGTGGGTTCGGCCAGGGAGTAAGCAGGGTAGGTGCCAGCTTCTGCATTTCTGATAAGCTGTTGTTCTACAACGACTTATGCAGCGTATTCGAAGCTTTGTGGGTGGTTTTGCGGTAGCGAATTGCAACCTGCATGGTGAATTGCAACGGCCCCGCACCCTCACCGCCGGCCCTGATCTCCACGCCTTGGTACTCGGCAAACGTGGTCTATCCGCGCTGCCAGTCCGTTCGCCAACGGCCC
This sequence comes from Gemmatimonadaceae bacterium, assembly GCA_036376535.1. Classification (GTDB taxonomy): domain Bacteria; phylum Gemmatimonadota; class Gemmatimonadetes; order Gemmatimonadales; family Gemmatimonadaceae; genus JADGGM01. The sequence continues at coordinate 21,846 of DASVAC010000100.1, forward strand.
TACGTGGGCAGGACGATCGATCGGGGCCAAGGTAAAGGCGCCAACAGGGTTGGAGAGATCACATCGTTGCGCGTCGCATCGAAGTTCTCCCACGGCTGAGCGCCCTGCACATTTCGCATCGCCCTCCGGTTATCCCGCCCGACGTTTCCCTCCTATACATTTCGGCTCCATGAGTTCTCTCCCCATCACCAGCGCATTCAACGACGGCTACATCGCGGGCTTGTATGAGTCGTTTTTGCGCGATCCCGCGTCCGTCGATTCGTCGTGGCGCCAGTTCTTTTCCGTCGCGCAAAGCATTGCAGGAGCCGGAGCCGGCACAGCGGCCGGAGCAACCGATCCCGCGTACTTGCGCAAAGTGGCCGGCGCCGCGGGCCTCGTTCAGGCGATCAGGCAGTACGGACATCTCGACGTGCAACTCGATCCGCTCGGCAGCCCGCCCCTGAGCGCGGCCGAGCTCAAGCCCGAGTTTCACGGCATCTCGAGCGCAGATCTGGAGACGATCCCAGGCGCTGCCTTGGGCTTTGACGGAGACGAGACGGCGGCGGCGGCCGTCGCGCGCCTGCGCCGGATCTATTCGTCCACGATCGGCTTCGAATTCGAGCACATCGAGGAAGAAGCGGAGCGCGACTGGTTCCGGCGCGCCATCGAAGGCGGCGAGATGCGCCGCGCGCTCGGCGCCGACGAAAAGCAAGCCGTCCTGCGCCGCCTAACGGAAGTCGATGGCCTCGAGCGATTTCTGGGCCTCGCCTACCAGGGCTACAAGCGGTTCTCGATCGAGGGGACCGATGCGCTCGTCCCGATGCTCGACGCCGCCATCGATGGCGCGGCGCGCGCGGGCGCGCAGGAAGTCGTGATCGGGATGGCGCACCGCGGCCGCATCAACGTGCTCACGCACGTGCTCGACAAGCCGGTCTCCGCCATCTTCGAGGACTTCGAGGGCAAGCACGCGAGCACGTCTGCGCCTAACGACACCGGCGACGTCAAGTACCACCTCGGCGCGCGGACCGTGCGCGAGTTATCGACCGGCGAAACGGTGCACGTGGTGCTGCTGCCGAACCCGAGCCACCTCGAGATGGTGAACCCCGTGGTGGAAGGCGTCGCACGCGCGCTCCAGCAGGCGCGGGCCGAGCACACGGACGGCGACGCGTCGCCTAACGAGGCGAGCGTGCTCCCGGTGCTCGTGCACGGCGATGCCGCGTTCCCGGGCGAAGGCGTCGTGGCCGAGACGTTCAATCTGTCGTACCTGCGTGGATACCGCACGGGCGGCACGCTGCACATCATCTCGAACAACCAGGTCGGATTCACCACCGATCCGCGTGACGGCCGCTCGACGTATTATGCGAGCGACCTGGCCAAGGGCTTCGAGGTGCCGATCGTGCACGTGAACGGCGACGATGCCGAGGCGTGCATCGCGGCCGTGTGGCTCGGTCTCGCGTATCGCGCGCGATTCGGCAAGGATTTTCTGATCGACCTGGTGGGCTACCGCCGCCACGGTCACAACGAGACGGACGAGCCGGCATTCACGCAGCCGTTGCTGTACGCGGCCATTCGCTCGCACCCGACGCCGCGTGAAGTGTGGGCCGCGCGCTTGGTGCGCGAGGGCTTGCTCAGCGACGACGATGCCAAGGCCATCGACAAAGAAGTGCAGGCCGCGTTCGATCGCGTCCTCACCCAGGTGAAGGCGGCGCCGGCGCCCGCGGAGAACGGGAACGGCCATCACGCGGCGGCGCCCGACCTCGCGTCGGTGGACACGAGCGTCACGCCCGACGTGCTGCGGTCCGTGAACGAACGCCTGCTCGTGTGGCCGTCCGACTTCAAGCCGCTGCCGAAGCTCGCGAAGCTGCTCGAGCGGCGGCGCGCTGCGTTAGGCGAAGCCGGCGGCATCGACTGGGGTCATGCGGAAGCGCTCGCCCTGGGCTCGTTGCTCACGCAAGGCGTCTCCGTCCGCCTCACGGGCCAGGATAGCGAGCGCGGCACGTTCTCCCATCGCCAGGCAGTGCTGCACGATTTCGAGCACGGCACCTCGTACGCGCCGTTGCAGCACATTCCCGGCGCGACGGGACGCTTCGAGGTCTACAACTCGCCGCTCTCGGAGATGGCGGTGCTCGCGTTCGAGTACGGCTACAGCGTGGTCGCGCCGCAGACGCTCGTGATGTGGGAGGCGCAATACGGCGACTTTGCCAACGTCGCGCAACCGATCATCGATCAGTTCATTGCGTCGGACCGCGCGAAGTGGGGACAGGACTCGGGTGTCGTGCTGATGCTGCCCCACGGTTATGAGGGCGGTGGGCCCGAGCATTCGAGCGCTCGCCTCGAGCGATTCCTGCAGTTGGCCGCCGAGAACAACATGCGTATTGCCTATCCGTCGACGCCGGCGCAGTACTTCCACATCTTGCGTCGGCAGGCGCTGGCGAGTGACCGTCGGCCGCTCGTGCTCATGCAGCCGAAGAGTTTATTGCGACTGCCGCAGGCCGCCTCGCATCTGTCGGATCTGTCGTCCGGCCGGTTCCGGACGGTGATCGACGACGCGGCAGTGCAGGGAGTCGAGCACGTCCGTCGCGTGGTGTTGTGCACCGGCAAACTCTACTATGATCTCGCGGGACAGGCGGCGAGAAACGGAGCGGTCGCGCTGGTGCGTGTCGAAGAGCTGTATCCTTGGCCGCACGAAGAAATCGCGCGTGTGATCGACCGGTATCCGGCGCTCGAGGAAGTGGTGTGGGCGCAGGAAGAGCCAAAGAACATGGGGGCCTGGACGTTTGTGGCGCCGCGGTTGCGCGCGGCCGTCGGGAACACACTGCCCATTCGGTACATTGGTCGTCCGGAGCGCGCGAGTCCCGCTGAGGGCTACGCGACTTCGCACACGGAACAACAGACGAAGATCGTCACCGACGCTCTCGCCGTAGCCGACCCGGTCGGCGCGGCTGGAGCGGCGCGGGGCTGAGCACCGGTGCTCGCCCGTTAGACGGCGGCCCGGGCCGGCCGCGGCGGTGGCGGCGCTCGTTCATCACCCAGTGCTTCGGATCTATGCACGCACGCCACGCCATCGTTGCCCTTGCTCTGACCGCCGCCGCCGCCCTGCATCCTCTGCAGGCGCAAGACCGCGGCGCCGCGGCCCTCGGCCAGCTCGTCGAAGGATTGCCGGTTGCGGTACGGGTCCTCGTGATCGGTGCCCACCCGGATGACGAAGACACCCGTCTCATCACGTGGCTCACGCGGGGCCACCACGTCGACGTCGCCTACCTCTCGCTCACGCGCGGCGACGGCGGCCAGAATCTCATCGGCGACGAGCTGGGCGATGCGTTAGGCGTCATTCGCACCGAAGAGCTCTTGGCTGCGCGCCGCATCGATGGTGCGCATCAGTATTTCACGCGGGCGTACGATTTCGGTTTCTCCAAAACGAGCGCGGAATCGTTCCAGCACTGGCCGCACGACTCGGTGCTCCAGGATGTGGTGACGGTGGTCCGCGCGTTCCGTCCCCAGGTGATCGTGTCGGTGTTCTCCGGCACGCCGCGCGACGGACACGGACAGCACCAGGTGGCGGGCATCGTCGCCCGGGAAGCGTACGATGCGGCGATGGACACCGTGCGGTTCCCGCGATCGGCGACGGCAGGGTTCGGCGCCTGGGCCCCGCTGAAATTCTATCGCGCCCGATCCTACTTCAACGGCGAAGGGGCAACCTTCACCTACAATGCGGGCGGACTCGACCCCGTGTTAGGCAAGTCGTTCGCCGAGATCGCCGCGGAGAGCCGGTCGCAGCACAAGTCGCAAGGGTTCGGGGTGATTGCGCGGCTCGGGTCGCAGACGGGTTCGCTGGCCCGGGAAGCGTCGCGGGCCCAGCGGGCGCCCGCCGATGCCAAGCGGGAACGCTCGATCTTCGATGGCATCGACACCACGTGGCGGCGGCTGCTTCCGTTAGTCACGCGCCCCGCCGACAAAACCGCCGTCGAGCGCCTGGTTGCCGCGACGGCCGACGCACGGCGTTCGCTCAGCCTGTACGACCCCAGCACCGGCGTCCCCGCCCTCGAGCGCGCGCACGCGGCACTCGCGCAGCTGGCCGCGGATGCGCAGGCCGCGCCGCAGTCGACGAACGGCGATGTCCTCGTCTCCGTCACCGACGGCCTCCAGCGGGTGACACGCGCGTTACTCATGGCGCGCGGCATCGCGATCGAGGCCACGGTGCAGCGCGATGAGGTGGCGTTAGGCGATTCGATCCCGGTCGAGGTCACCGTCTACAACCGCGGGACCGGGCGCGTGAGCATGGAGTCGGCCTCGCCGATGGGCACCGGCCGGACCCGCGGAGCCGGGTCCGCGCCCGCCGGTCACGAAACGGCGATCCCGGCCGACAGCGCGCACACGGACACCGTGTACGTGCATGGCGACTCGCTGTCGCAACCGTGGTGGCTGGCGACGCCACGCCGCGGCGACATGTTCAGCGTGCCGATCGATGGCCGGTCCGACGATGTGCGCGACGCGGGCATCCGCGTGCGCGTTGCGTTAGACGGCGGCCGGGTCGTGACCGAGGTGCCGGTGGTGCGACGCTACGGCGATCCGGTTCGCGGCGCCGTCGAACGGCCCCTCATGGTGGTGCCCGCCGTCGCCGTGACGCTCGATCGAACGGTCGAGCTGGCGCGCGCGAACACGCCGCTCGACCGCAGCGTGCAGGTGCATCTCACGTCCGGCGTCACCGAGCCACGCGACGTACAGGTGTCGTTGACGCTGCCGGCCGGCCTGCACGCCGATTCGAACTCGCGCACCGCGCACCTCGGCGGATTCGAGGCGACCGCTACCGTGACGTTCTCTGTAACCGGTCAGCTCACTCCCGGCCAGTACGAGATTGCCGCGGTCGCGCGTAGCGGTGACAGCACGTACGCGATCGGATATCAGTCGATCGAGTATTCACACATTCGACCGCAGAAACTCTATCGCCGTGCGGCGCTGACCGTGCAGGCCGTGGACGCGGCGCTGCCGCCGCACCTCGACGTGGCGTATGTCCGCGGCGTGGGCGACAACGTGGCGCCGATGCTCCAGGAGTTAGGCGTCCCGCTCACCCTGATCGATCCCGCGCGCCTGGCGACCACCGAGCTGTCGCGGTTCACCACCGTGGTGATCGGCACGCGGGCGTACGAGGCGCATCCGGAGCTCGCGGCTGCGAACGCGCGGCTGCTCGACTGGGTGCGGCACGGCGGGACCATGGTCGTGCAGTACGGCCAGTACGAGATGACGGCGCCGGGCCGCTTGCCCTATCCCATTTCGCTGGCGCGCCCGGCCAACCGGGTGACCGACGAGAACGCACCGGTGCGCATCCTCCTGCCTAACGATCCGGTCCTCACGTGGCCCAACCGCATCACGGCCGACGACTGGACCGGATGGGTGCAGGAGCGGTCGTTGTACATGCCGTCGACGATCGACTCGCACTATACCACGCCGCTCTCGATGAACGATCCCGACGAGTCGCCCAACTCCGGTGCGATCCTCGAGACGAAATTGGGCGCGGGCACCTACGTGTACACCACGCTGTCCCTGTTCCGGCAGCTGCCGGCGGGAAATCCCGGCGCGTCGCGGCTCTTCCTCAATCTGTTAGGCGTGGGCGAGGCGCCGCGCGCCGTCGGCACCGCGGACGGCGCGCAGACGCCGCGGTGATGCGCCTCCCGCGGCGGCGCGGTGTCCAACTGGCCGGCGCGGTGCTGGCCTCGCTCGTGCTCGCGGCCTGCCAGCGCGGACCGCACCGCACGGTGCTCACCGTGTACTCTCCGCACGGCAACGACCTCCTCTCGTTCTACGAAAAGGAGTTCGAGGCTGTGCACCCTGATGTCGATGTGCAGTCGGTCGACATGGGGTCGCAGGACATCATCGATCGCCTGCGCAGCGAGAAGGCGAATCCGCAGGCCGACGTCTGGTTCGGCGCCCCCGAAGAGATCTTCGATCGTGCCGGCCGCGAGGGACTGCTCGCGCCGTATCACCCGACGTGGGCGAACGCGGTTCCTCCCGAGAGCCACGACCCGAACGACCTCTGGTACGGCACATACCTCACGCCCGAGGTGATCGGCTACAACAGCCAGGCGGTGAGCGATGCGGCCGCGCCCAAAGATTGGGACGACGTGCTGGATCCGAAGTGGAAGGGCAAGGTGCTCATCCGCGATCCGATCGCGTCGGGCAGCATGCGCGCGATCTTCGGGGCCATCATCCTGCGCAGCATTCGCGAGACCGGTTCGCCTAACCAAGGCTACGACTGGCTTAAGCGCCTCGATGCGCAGACCAAGGAGTACACGCTCAACCCGACCATCCTGTACCAGAAGCTCGGCCGCCAGGAAGGATTGATCACGCTGTTCGACATGCCGGACCTGGCGATGTTGCGCGACCGGTACCACATCCCCGTGAAGTACACGATCCCGGCGAGCGGGACGCCGCTGTTGGTCGATGCGATTGCGTTAGTCAAAGGCGCAAAACACCCGGCGATCGCGCGCGAGTACTACGAGTTCGTGACGTCCAAGCGCGCGCTGGTCGACGCCGCCGAGCGCTTCTATCGCATTCCGGTGCGCACCGATATTCCGGCGGACTCCCTGCCGCCGTGGATTCGCGACGCCCGTGCGCAGATCAAACCCATGCCCCTCGACCGCGCGATGCTCGAGCAGCATCTCGACGAGTGGATGCAGTACTGGGACTCGCACATCCGGAACAGCTCGCGGTGAGCGGCGCGACGCCGCATCTCGTGCTCGATCGGCTCACGCGCCGATTCGGCGAAGCACGTGCAGCGGTGGACGCCGTGTCGCTCGAGATCGCCGCGGGGGAGTTGGTTGCGCTCATCGGCGCCAGCGGCTCGGGGAAGACCACGACGCTGCGCATGGTGGCGGGCTACGAGGCGCCGGATGCGGGCGCGGTGGTGCTCGACGGACGCGACATCACCAGCCTGCCGCCGCAACGCCGCCAGTTCGGCATGGTGTTCCAGCACTACGCGCTGTTCCCGCACCTGACCGTTGGGCAGAACGTGGCGTTCGGCCTCGAAGCGCGCGGCGTCGCGCGGACCCAGCGCATGTCGCGCGCCGCCGAGGCATTGGCCGGCGTCGGTCTCGCCGGTGCCGACGGACGGGCCATCCAATCGCTCTCGGGCGGCGAACAGCAGCGCGTCGCGCTGGCGCGTGCGTTAGTCATCGAGCCGCCGGTGCTCCTGCTCGACGAGCCGCTGTCCAACCTCGATCCCACACTGCGCCGGAGCACGCGCGAAGAGCTGCGGGCCACGCTGCGCCGCCTCGGCGTGACCGCGCTGTTCGTGACGCACGACCAGGAGGATGCCTTCGCCGTCGCCGACCGCGTGGCGCTGCTGGCCGCCGGCCGGCTGCTGCAGGTTGGCACGGCCGAAGCACTGTACGACCGCCCCGCCAACCGCGAGGTGGCGGCGTTCATCGGGCGGTCGACGCTCGTGCCGGGAACACTGGACGGCGACCGGATCACGGTTCAGTTAGGCGGCGCGCCGCGGACGCTCCGCGCCGCGCCCGCGCCCGGCCTGCCGTCGCGCGGGCCGGCGACGGCCGTGCTGCGCCCCGATGCGCTCGGGTTCTCACCGCCTAACGGACCGGACGCGTGGACGGGCGTCGTGCAGGAACGGCGCTTCGCGGGCGCGCTGCTCGCCTACCGCGTGCGCGTGGCGGGCGATCTCGATCTCGAGCTCCACAGCACCGTGCGCGATGTGCAGCCCGGCGAGATGGTGTGGGTCCGGGTCGTGCGCGAGCCGGTGGCGGTGGTCGCGTGAGCCGCCGCGGAGACGCAAAGAGCACGTGGCTGTTGGCGCTGCCCGTCCTCGTCGTGCTCTTGTGGACCGTGGTCTATCCGAACGCGTCGATCATCGTCGGCAGCTTCGACCACGGACTGCGTTCGTGGCGCGCGTTTGCGGCGAGCCCGACGGACCGCGAGGCGTTGCGTACCACGCTCGTGATTTCGATCGGATCCGTCATCGCCTCCGTCGCCGTTGGTCTGCCGCTGGCGTTTCTCCTCACGCGGGTAGAGTTCCGCGGCCGTCGTCTCTTGAGCGTCGTCGCCACGCTGCCGGCTGCGCTGCCGCCACTCGTGGGCGTCGTGGCGTTTCTCTTTCTCTACGGCGAAAGCGGCGTCATTACGCGCGGCGTGCAGGCGCTCCTCGGGCTCGACCATGCGCCGTGGACGCTCAACGGGGCAGGGGCGATCATCTTCGTGCACGCGTACACGATGTACGTGTACGTCTTTTTGTTCGTGTCGGCGGGACTCGAACGATTGGACACGTCGCTGGACGAAGCGGCCGCTGGGTTAGGCGCGTCACGATCGTTTCGCCTGCGCCGCGTCACGCTGCCGCTGCTCACGCCGGCGATCGCCGGATCGATGCTGCTCGTGTTCATGAGCGCGCTCGGCAGCTTTTCGGCGCCGTACATCTTCGGCGGCGGACTGCGCGTGCTGTCGACCCAGATCGTCGCGTCCAAACTCAACGGCGCGATGGATCTGGCGTACGTCGAGACCACCGTGCTCGCCGTTGGCGCGATTGCCGCGCTGATTCTGCTCCGGTGGTTCGAACGGCGGCGCACGTATGCGGTGTCGTCCAAAGGCTCGGTCGTGCGCACGCGACTGCATTCGCGCTCGGCGCGCGCTCTGGCGCCGATCATCGGTGTGATACTGGTTGTGATCCTGGTGCTGCCGCACGCGATGGTCGTCCTCGTCGCGTTCGCTCGCGATGGCACGTGGACCACGCAGGTGCTGCCGCCGGAATACACGCTCGACAACTTTCGCCGTCTCGCGACCGACAGCGACCTCTGGGTTCCGATCTGGAACAGCGTGTCGATGACGGCGATCGCGACCGTTCTCGACATTGTGGTGTGCCTGTTGGCGGCGTATCTGTTGGTGCTCCGGCGGTTCCGCGTTCGCTGGCTCTTGGCAACGCTCGTCGCGCTGCCGTGGGCCATTCCGGGCACGGCGATCGGTCTCGGTCTCGCATCGACATTCGATCGCACGTCGCTCCTCGGCGCGCGCGTGCTGCTGGTGGGGACGTTCTGGATCCTGCCGCTCGCCTACTTCGTGCGCGGCGTGCCGCTGGTGTCCAGCGCGACCGAGGGATCGCTCCGACAGATGGACCCGTCGCTCGAGGACGCGGCACGTGGGTTAGGCGCGGGGTGGTGGCTCACCATGCGGCGCGTCGTTCTGCCCGCGGCGCGGCCGGGCCTCGTTGCCGGCGCGATGCTCGCCGCCATCGCTGCGGTCGGCGAATTCGTCGCGAGCATCGTCCTCTTCACACAGGCGAATCGCCCGATCTCGATCGAGATCCTCTCCCAGCTGCGCAATTTCGCGTTCGGCACCGCCGCGGCGTTCAGCGTCGTGTTGATCGCGCTCGTGCTCGCGATCACACTCCTTGCGCGTTGGGCGGAAGGCCGCTGGACGCGCGCCGAAGCCGTGGTGATTCAGTAAGGCAGAAGCCCGCGCTCCGCGGTGTCGCCGCTACTCCGCGATGGCGGGCGTTTCCTTCACCGCCTCGGCAACGGCAGGTGATGGAACGGGATGCTCGCCCGTCCTGGCCGTGAATCGATCCAGATTCTTGCCGATGAGGATCGTGCTCGCGACGAGCAACGCAGACAACCAGAACGGCGCGCCCACGCCGAAGTGATCCGACGCGGCGCCGGCGGCTAACGGATAGAGTACGCGTGCGAGGCCGCCGTACGTCTGCTGCACGCCCATGTACAGCCCGCGCTCGTCGTCGCTCACGACGCGCGACAACGTGGCGGTGACGCACGGAAAGTTGAGCGCCGTGCCGAGCGGTATGAGCGCGAGCGCAAGCCCGATGGTGAGATATGTCAGGTGCGGCACGTGCACCGGCGACGTGAGCGGGATGGCCGCGAGTCCGAGCGCCAATATCGATGCGCCGATTCGTGACGTGCGCATCTCGCCCAACTTGTCGACCGCCTTGCCTAACACAAGGAGCCGGAAGATGATGTTGAGCGCGCCGATGTACGAATAGAACGGACCGATCGATTCGGCCGTCACGTCGAACGCGCGGCCGAGATACAGGGTGATGAGCGCATTCACACCGTAAAACGCGCCGATGCCGATCGAATACATCCAAACGAGGCGCGATGGCGGATCCCCAATGTGCCGCCAGGACGAGACGCGCAGCACGGCTTTGACCGTCGTGTTGCCGCTCTTGCGCCGCGCGCGATCCGCGGCCGACACCACGCGCGACTCGGCGAGATACTTGGCTGCGAAGAGCACGTTCAGCACGCACAGTACTGCCGCCACCAACCCAGGCCCGTGGTCGCCTCCGAACTGCTGGGACCACGAGCCGAGCGCCGGGCCTAACACAACACCGGCGTTGGTCGCCGCCGACAGCCATCCCAGGCCTTTCGCGCGATTGCGCGGTTCGACGCTGTCGGTCACGTACGCCTGGATCACTGCGGTCGTGCCGCCGCCGGCACCTTGCACGGCCCTCGACAAGAGCAGCAGCCAATAGGAATCGGCATATGCGAACACGACGTACGCGATCGCGGAAGCGCCGAGTCCGATGAGCAGCGCGGGCTTTCTGCCGTATCGATCCGACACGCGGCCCCAGAGCGGCGCGCTCACCAGCTGCATCGCCGAGAACGCCGACACCAGCACCATCACCATGAAGTCGCTCGCGCCGAACTTTTCGGCGTAGAACGGCATCAGCGGCAAGATCATCAGTGCGCCCACCATGTCGACGAAAGCCGTCGCCATGAGGACGCTGAGCTTGCCGGGCTCACCCGACCTGAATTTCTGGACTTGGGTGCTGATGCGGGACGTCACGCGTGGAATCTAGCGGCGAGAGCGCGACCCGCGTCGGGGCCGCGTCTGCTCAGCCAGGCCAGTTGCGCTTCGCTCACTCGGCCCTGCCCAGCGCCGCCGGCGGAGTCGACTTCCCCACGACGCCGGCAGGCGCGATGATCGTGAGGACTAAGGGGTCATTTGCACGAACTGCATTGGAATGCACCGCGTTCCCTGCACATCTGCCCAGCCATCCGAGACGCGCAGCCAAGAAAGTGCGCAGTGGTGACCGGGAGCGTTCGCACCGGGGCGTAACTTGGGATCGGTGGAGGGGCCCGGCAAGCGCCGCAGGCGCGCGCGCGTCTTGCATCCTCAACCCGCAATGGTCAGCTTGCAGATTCCAGCGCAGACGGCAGGAGGTCGGGGCTCATGACCACACCAGGGATGTATGAGCCGGAGGAAGGACGGTTCCAAGGGGACCGCCGGCGCTCCATCGAGCCGCGTCGTGACAACGACCGCGGCCTCGAATCCCAAATCCCGCGTCAATCGCGAGATCGACGAACCTCACGTCAGGTGACGCCCCAGACCGGGGCGCCGGTGGCCGAAGACGACCACCTTGGATTCCCACTATCGGACCGCCAGCTCGAGAACTGTCTCCGGGCGGCGCTCCTCGAGGACGGCGCGTATCACGACATCGCGACGGCCGCGAGCGTTCTGTCCGCGCGGCGCGCGCACGCGACGATCGTCGCGCGGCAATCGGGCATCCTTGCCGGCGTTCCGTTAGCAGTCGCGGCATTCCGCCTCTTCGACTCCAATGCGGCGCTCCGCGTGGACATCGATGACGGCGGCCGCGTGACCGATGGCGCGCCGGTCGTACGCATTACCGCCCTGTCGCACGCCATACTCTCGGCGGAGCGCGTCGCACTCAACTTCCTTCGCCAC
>DASVAC010000101.1:0-44354 GCA_036376535.1 Gemmatimonadaceae bacterium
CGGCCGTGGAACCAGTGCGTCTCCTCGGGCATGTTGCCGTACCAGATCACCAGGTACTGCGCGAACGTGAGGTAGCCCCAGAACGCCGTGAACGCGAAGCCGAGCTTGCCGAGATCGTGGAAATGGTGCTCGGTGATGAGCTCATCGGCCGCGAGGTGCTTGCGCCACCACATCACGAGCAGCGACCACGACATGATCGCGGCCAACCACGCGCCCATGTAGAACCACCAGCCGTACATCGTGCTCTGGAAGAACATGTCGAGCGACATCGACAAGTCCCACGAGTGCATCAGATAGAAGAAGTTGAACAGCAGGCACATCACGACGGCGAGCGTGCCCTGCATCGAGTGCGTCGAGTGGATCTCGCGACGCTCCTCGCCGAAGCCGCGGCGCATGCGGTCGCGGATCCCCTTGGCCCAGGCGGAGCCGGAGTCGTTAGGCAGCACGCCGACGTCGAGGCGCACGCACTTGTAGATGTACCAGATGCTCAGCACCGTCATGAGCAGGAACATCCCGATTTCGCGCCCAACGAAGAATCCTTTGTCGAGCCAGAACCGCTTCTCGGGAATCGGCGCCTCGCCCGAGAACCACGGGAAGATGTGCGTGCCGCCCAACATGATCACGATGAGCAGCAGCAGCGCGACGGGCAGGAAGGCCACGTAGCCTTCGATCATGCGCACGATCGTGCGCGACCAACGCGCGGTGGTGATGCGCTGCACCGCCACCACGATCACGCCGGCCTGCGACACACTGGCGAAGAAGAGCCAGTTGAAGTGCATTGCCTGCCACATGCGATCCTGACCGGTGAAGGCGCCGATGAGGAACACGATCAACCCAATGATCGCGAAGATCGCGCTCCAGGTCGTCACCCACCGCGGCATCGGTTTGGACGTCAGCCGGACGAGCTCCTCGCGGCTGGGCATGTCTCGATCGGTCGTCGCGTGCGAGCTCACGGGCGGACTCCCTTGGGTGCGGCAGACGGCTTGGCTGTGCTAACGCTATCGACCGGCGTTGCGGATGGCGCGGGCAGCGCCGCCGTGTCCTCGAGCTCCGACATCCACGCGGCGACATCCTGCGGGCGGTACGGCGCCGGACGCGTTGGGCCGGTGCGCGTGTAGCCGGGCACCGAGCGCCCATTTTCTCCAGGGAAACCCGGTGGTGACGTATCGGCCGTGACGCCCGGAATCTTCCCCTGCAGCGCGCGGACGTAGTTCACCACGTCCCAGCGATCCATGTCCTCGATCCGATCGTACGTCGGCATCAGGCCGCGACCATTGCGGATCATGCCGTAGATGTAGCCGTCGGTGCGATTCTTCGTGACGTCGGTGAGCAGGTTGGGCGCCGGCACGCCGAACTTCACCGCGGTGCCGTTCCCGCCCCCGCCGATGCCGTGACAGACCGCGCAATTGATCTGGAAATACTTGCGGCCGTTGTCTAACGACGCCGCCGTCGGCGCGTGCGGATTCTGCAAGGTGGACATCGAGTCGATCGTGCCCGGCAGTTGCTGGTACGACACGACGTACGCCGGCTCCGGATTGCCGGTGAGCGGCACCGAATACATCGGCGAGCCGCGCATCGGCGTGACCGTGTCGCCCGCGTACTCCCATTGCCACGGCTTGATCTTGGGCTGCTGCTTGAAGTCGGTGAACCATTCGCAGCCGGTGGCCGCGACCGTCGCCGCCACGAGCACCACGACGCGCGCTGTGCCTAACGCTTTACTGCTCACCGCGCACCTCCACCGCCCCGTGCTTCTTGAGCGTGTCCGAGACATCCGACTGGCGGTCCGGCGGACATTCCACCCAGACGCCGAAATTCGCATCGCTGAACCGCTCGTCGTAGCCGACCGTCATGGTGATGCGCGGAATGCGGGAGACGATGAATAGCCCGAGCACCGTGGCGAGGGAGCCGATCAGCACCATGAGCTCGAAGCTGATGATGGTGTACGGCACCCACGACGGCACCACCTTGCCGCCGACGACTAACGGCCAGTAGTCCGAGATCCAGATCGGGATCCAGTAGCCGAACGTGGCGCCGAGCAACCCGCCGATGAGCGTGTAGCGGCGCACGATGCTCGGCCCCGCGTTGAGAATGTGCTCGAGCTCGTGGCGCGGCGCGGGCGAGTAGACCCGAATGTCGCCGGCCCTGAGTTTCTTGACCGCCTCGATCGCATCGACCGTCGAGTCGAGCTCGCGGAATACTCCGACGATGCCTTCCATCAGTCGCGCTCCCCCGGAGTCTCCGGCTCGAACTCGAGGTGCATGCCGGTGACCTCGATGCCTTCCACCGCGTGCGCCACACGCAGCGGCGGCGGAATGATCTCCTTGACCTCGGCGATCGCGACCACGGGGAAGTTCTTGATGAAGAGCAGGAACCACATCGAGAACCATCCGAAGCTGCCTAACAGAATGGCCCAGTCGATGTAGGTCGGCGCATATCGCGTCCACTGCCACGGCTCGAACTCGTGCGAGAGCGACGGATCGAAGATCACGAAGCGCTCGAACCACATGCCGAGGTTGATGAACAGGGACAGCGTGAACAACCACGTCGTGTTGCGGCGCAGCTTCTGCCAGAAGAGCGTGAGCGGCAGAATCGTGTTGCACGTGAGCATGATCCACGCGGCCCACCACCACTGGCCGAACACGCGATTGTACCAGAACGAGTGCTCGATCTCGTTGCCGCCATACCACCCGATGAAGAACTCGGTGATGTACGCCGTGGCTACGACCAGCGCCGTGAACAAGCACAACTTCGCGGCGGCGTCGAGGTGGTTGATCGTGACGTAGTGCTTGAGGTTGAACCAGCGCCGGATCGGGATGAGGATCGTGAACACCATCCCGATGCCGGAGAAGATCGCGCCGGCCACGAAGTACGGCGCGAACAACGTCGCGTGCCAGCCCGGCGTGTTCGCCATCGCGAAGTCGAACGACACCGTCGAGTGCACCGACAGCACGAGCGGCGTCGAGAACGCGGCGAGGAACAAGTACGCTCGCGCGAAGTGCCGCCACTCAATGTCGGAGTTGCGCCAGCCGAACGAGAGCACGCCGTAGATCCGCTTGCGCAGGGGATCGCGCTCGCGGTCGCGTAAGGCAGCGAAGTCGGGCAGCAGCCCCAGGTACAGGAACGTCGACGAGACGGTCAGGTACGTGAGAATGGCGAACACGTCCCAGACTAACGGACTCTTGAACTGCGGCCAGATGAGCCGCCAGTTCGGATACGGAATCAGCCAGAAGAACTTCCACGGCCGCCCCAGGTGCAGAATGGGGAACAAGCCGGCGGTCATGATCGCGAACACCGTCATCGCTTCCGCGCACCGGTAGATCGTGGTGCGGAATCCGGCGCGGAAGAGATACAAGATCGCGGAGATCAGCGTGCCCGCGTGTCCGATACCGACCCAGAATACGAACGTGACGATGTACACGCCCCACATGACGGGCGGCGAATACCCGGCCACGCCGAGTCCCATGTAGACCTGCCACATCCACGCCGCGATCCCGATGACTAACGCGGTCACCGCGAGCAACAGGCCCGCGAGCCACGCCTTGGTCGGATTCAGCGTTCGGCGGATCTCGTCGGTGACCTGGCCGTACGTCTCGACCGACGGAAGCTGGATGTTCGCTTCCGGGATGTTCGGCCCGGTTTGCACGCGCGGTCGTGCGACAGTCGCCATGTGCTATGCTCCAGCCGGCGCCGATCCGGGCGCCGGGTGATTGACTTTCTTGAGATAGACCACGGCCGGGAACGTGTTCAGCTGCTCCTGGAACACGTGATAGCCGCGGCGATCCTGCGCGAGCTGCGCCACCGACCACTGGTTGTCCGCGGCGTCGCCGAACGTGATCGCCTTGGACGGGCACGCCTGCGCGCACGACGTCGTGAATTCGTCCGGCCTAACTTCGCGGTTCTCGGCTTTCGCGCGGTGCTCCGCTTCGCGGATGCGCTGCACGCAGAACGTGCACTTCTCCATCACGCCCTTGCCGCGCACCGTCACGTCCGGATTGAGCTGCCAGTTCATGCGCTCCGGCCACGCGTACTGCGGCCGGTGCGGTTCCCCGTAGCCGAACCAATTGAAGTAGCGAACCTTGTAGGGGCAGTTGTTCGAGCAGTAGCGCGTGCCGACGCAGCGGTTGTAGACCTGTACGTTGAGCCCGTCCGGCGAGTGATACGTCGCGTACACCGGACACACCGGCTCGCACGGCGCGTTGCCGCAATGTTGGCACAACATCGGGACGAAGCGCGCCTCGAAGTCGCCGCCGTCCTCCCCGCCCTCCCAATACCGCTCGAGACGAATCCAATTCATCTCGCGGCCCTTGAGCACGTTGCCGCCGGGCACGCCGTGCAGGAACGCCGTGTGCACCTGCTGATACGGCGCGCCCACGATCGGAATGTTGTTCTCGGCGTAGCACGCGGTGACGCACGCCTGGCATCCGGTGCATCGCGCGAGGTCGATCGTCATCGCCCAACGGCGCTTCGCCATCTGGCTCCAGTTCTTGGGGTCGTACATCCCCATTTCCTTCCGATCGAGCGATGACTGGATGGCGCCTTGCGCGTCCGCCGCGAGGGGCGAGCGCAGACCGGGCAGGTACTCGTGCGACGCGTCGCCCGGCATCTTCTCGCGGTGCTCTTCTTTGGGCGGCGCCTCGAGCTCATCCACCGTCATCGCCATCGCGATGCCGCGATTGTACTGGCGCGACGAGCCTTCGACGGTCACGACCTGCGTGAACTTGCCGGTCGGCGTGATCGTGACCTTCGCGGATGCCCAACGGAAGCCGCCGGACGCCGGGTCGAAGCTCGCCGGGAGCAGATCGCCGGCGTTCGAGCCGACGTTCGCCGCGTAGCGCCCGTACGCCGTGTGGCCCTGGCCGAACGCGATCCCGACCGTCTCGGCCTGGATCCCCATGTACACGTACGCGGGCAGCTCGAGCGCTCCGTTAGGCGACTCGATCCGCAGGATGTCGCCGGAGTCGATGCCCAACCGCGCCGCCGTCTGCTGGTTCACCTCGACCCAGCTCTGCCAGAAGATCTTGGTGACGGGATCGGGGAACTCCTGCAGCCACGGCTTGTTCGCGCCGCTGCCGTCGCCTAACGATGCCGATGGATACACGACCAGGAAAAAGTCGCCGCTGCCCGGCGCCGCCGGAGCGGGAGCGGGCGGCTGCGCGGCGCGCGCCGGGGCGGCGCGTCGCGGCAGCATGCCCGAACCCACGCCCTTCTGCAGCGTGGCCGTGAACGCAGCCGTTCCACCGGGGAAGTGGTCGATCAACCACCGCATGTAGTTCGGCGCCGCGAACTGCACTGCCGCTTTCGCGTTGGACTTGCCCACCTGCAGCATCACGTCCGCCGTCTGGCGCGTGTCGTACACCGGATCCATGCCCGGCTGCTGCAGCGTGATCACATCCGGCATCGGCTGCGCGTCGCCCCACGACTCGATCGGGTGATGATCGGGCAGCACGAGATCGCACAGCTCGGTCGTCTCGTCCGGATAGCTCGAAAAGCTCACCTTGAACGGGACTTTCGCGAACGCGTCGGCAGCCTTGGCCGACTTGGGGCTCGTGAATACCGGATTCACGCCGCGCACCATCACGAGCGGCACGTCCCCGCTCCGCATGCGCTCGATCGCGGCCGCGACATCGGCGTCCGACGAAATGCCCTCGAAGCTCGACACCGGCTTCGCCGGCAGTACCGTCACGCCGACGTTGCCTAACGACTTGTTCCACTCGTTCACCGCGCTCACGAGCGCGGTGCCGCCGCCGTTCATCCCGCTCGCGAGCAGCAGGCTCGGCTTCGCGCTCTGGATTTCCTGCTTGAGCGCTTGCAGCGCAGCCTGCGGCGCGCCGCTCGCCTGCGCCGCGTCGGCCAGCGAACCCTGTCCGCGCAGCGCGTTCACGATCGCGAGCTCCGATCCCGGCCGGCACGCGATCCACGTGTCCGCGTTGCAGCCCGTGAGCGAGCGGCGCGGCCCCACGTACACGAAGCGCGGTCCGCCGGTGAGCTTCGCGCGCGCGTCGGCGAAGTCCAACTGCTGCGGAACGTTCGCGCCCCACGTGTCGAGAAAATCCGCGCCGAACGACACGATCAACGTCGCCGCGTCGAACGCGAGCGACGGCCACGCGACACCATACGACTGTCGGTTCGCGTCGATCGCGCCGTGATCCGCGAGCGCATCGTGACTCAGGTGCGCCGGCATCCCGAACGCCGACAGCCATTGATCGAGGAACGCGGGGAAGCTACCCGACTCGTGGCGATTGATGAACACCGCCTTGGGCGCCGCGCCCGACGCCTGCGCCTGCGCCAGCTTCTCCGTTAGGAGCTTGATCGCATCGTCCCACGTCGCGGGCACGAGCGCATTGCCTTTGCGAATGCGCGGCCCGCGATAGCGATCCGGATTGTACAGCCCCTGCACCGCCGCCTGTCCGCGCGCGCACAACGCGCCGCGATTCAGCGGATGATCGGGGTTGCCCTCGAGCTTGAACGTCCGGCCGTCACGCGTCTCCATCAACACGCCGCACGCGCTCGAGCATTCGCGGCACGTGGACGCGTAGTAGTTCGAGACCATCGGGACGGTCTCGTCCGGGTTGTTCAAGTACGGGATCAGCTTGTCGACACGATCGGTGCTGCATCCGATCGCTGCGGTCGCGGCGCCCGTCGCGCCGAGGATCTTGAGAAACTCGCGCCGGCGGACGCCGGACGGCGTAGACGTCTCGGTCATCAGGCAGTCTCAGTAGTGACAGACACTGCAGTCGTAACGCGCCTTCCACGCGGGATTCACGTTCCCGACGTGACAGTTGATGCACCATCCCATGTTGAGCGGCGCGAACTGGTACACGCGGGACATTTTCTGCACTTGTCCGTGGCAGGTTTGGCAGGTCACGCCCGCATTGATGTGCGGCATGTGCGCGAAGTTCACGTAGTCGGGCACGTAGTGAATGCGCACCCAGGGAATCGCCTGCTTCTTGTTCCAGTAATCCTGGAGCTTCTGGATCTCGGCGCTCTTGCGCGCCGGCCTGCCGTTCTCCGCCGGACGATTGGGACCCACAACTAAATGGCATCCCATACAAGTGCTCATCGCCGGGAAGCCGGGGTCAGGCGATTTGTTCGCGGAGAAATGGCAGTAGAGACAGTTCATGCCGAGCGTTTGCACGTGCGTCGGGTGCGGAAACGCAATCGGCTGAATGGGAGCGCGACCCTGCGGTGAGGAGCCGGCGCTGTATCCCCACGAGCCACGATCGGTGATGACGGTATCGGGTACGCTGGTGGCACCCGTGTAGGCGGATAACAGCACGGCGATCGTGCCCAGAGCGACGAGCCCTGGGATGACCGCCCACTTCCTCCTTGAAGTCATCGCGACCTGAAGATGTGAGGGCGGATAGTCACCCAATTTGTGAAGATTTTCACAAATCAAGCAGAACGCGCGGGAATCTGCGCCGCGTCACCCAGTGGCGCAAGAGGCGAGCGCAATTCATCCGGCAACAATTCGAGATTCGCGCGCGGTGTCTGCGCAAGTCTGAGCGGCCATGCGCTTCCGTACACGAAGCGTTGCGATCCGATCGTGCGCAGCAGATGTGCAAGTTCATCTTCGGGCGGCCCCCAGATCCACGAGATGTCCCACCACACTCGCGCCCGCTCCTCCGGCGTGAGTCCCCAGTGCACTTCTTCGATGAGCGCGCGCCCCGCTGCGGTAACGAGCAGTCGCACCCGCGAACCGGCGCGTGCTAACGCACGAACGGTCGCCGCCGGCACATCGGCGACGCTGTCCATCATGTGTCGCTGACGCAAATCCTCGAAGCGCGTCGTGAGCACGAGCGGCACGCCCGATTCGCCGCACGCAATCGCGAGCTCCGCCATTGCCGGGTGACTCGAGCCGAGTCCCCACTGCTGTGGATACGCGCGAACTGCCACCGCGCCGCGACCGAGCACCGCGGCGAGCGCCTGCTCCCACTTCGGCCAATCGGGACGAATCGCAGGTACTGGTGACAGTCGTTCCGTGAACGGCGACAGCGCGTCGAACAACGCATCGTTGCCCGCGGCTGGATCGCGATAGAACGCAGACGGCAGATGCCCAACCCACGCGGCGTCGATGCCTTCGCGATCGAGCACGCGAACCAACACATCCGGATCGGGATGCGGGACGTGTCGAAATGGATACGGTCCGATGAACGTGTGCGCGTCGATCATCGCGCCTGGCTCACGACCGCGACAGGTTCGCGCTCGAGCGACGGCACGCCGGGCAGCGCGCCGGGCGGAAAGATGCGCGCCGCGTTGCGCCAACGAATGTCGGTCATTGCGTTCGCATCGAGATGCGGCTCGACGTGCTCGAGCGCCCACAATTTCGCAAGTCCGGTTTCCATCGTGATGTCGCTGCCCCAGAGAATCCGTCGCGCGCCTACCGCGCGCACCGCGTCGTCGAGCATGCCGCGATCGACGCCGCTGCCCGAGAGATCCAGGTACACGTTCGGGATGTGCGCGACGGCGGCAAAAGTGTGACGGTAGTCGCCGCCGCCACCGATGTGCGCGAGGATGAACGACACCGCCGGATGTCGAAGCGCGAGGCGGCCCAGATCTGCGCCATCCGAAATTTCCTGACCCGGCCATTCGCGCGTGCGATGCTGCCAGATGTGGTGCAGAATCGGGAAGTGGCGGCGCTCCGCGGCGGCGGCAATGGGATCGAGCAGCGGATCATCGGCGCGCCGGCTCGCCGCGAGCTTCACGCCAACCGCGCCGCGCTCGGCGCAGCGCGCGATTTCCTCGAGCGCGTGCGTTGTGTCGTTCGGGTTGACCGTGACGTACGTGCGGATGCGCTCGGGATCGCGGCCCTGGAGCGCGAGCATCTCGTCGTTGCCTAACGTGACGTCGCGCGGCGACGGAAAATACACGGGCGACGCGTGGCCCCAAGTGCCGAGGATCGAGGCGATGTGCACGGTGACGCCGATGCGTTCGCCTGCGCGCATGCGGGCGCGGTTCGGCGCCTCCCAGTCGCGCCGTCCGGCACGCGCGTGGAGAAAGTGCGCGTGCACGTCGACGAGCGGCTCGTGCCCGGCGAGCGGCGCCGCGTGGCGCGCCGCATCAGCCACGCGCGTCCTCGTCCAACGCTGACAGTGCGTGGCGTGCAGCGGCTTCGATCTGCACGATCGCCGGCGCGTCGTGCGCGACCGACGCGAAGTTGTAGGCGCCGCGCTTGAACAGCACGCCGTGCTCGAGCGCGCGCTCGACGAACCGCGACAAGCGACGGTCGTCGCCCGCATCGACCAGCCACATGGGCGGAATCCCACGCATGCGGACGTGCGGCGCGCCCGATGCCTCGATCGCGCGCCCCACAGCGCGCTGGATCGTCTCACCGCGTTCCCAGAGCGCGCCGCAGACGTCCCTGCGCGCGTGCGCATCGAGCACCGCGCGCGCGGCCGCGAGCGCGGATGCTTCGCTGGCGAGCGTCGATGAGATCCAGGTGTTGCGCGCCGCGCGCATCACGCGCGCGCGCCCAACGACCGCCGACAGCGGAAAACCGTTCGCCATCGCTTTGCCGAACACCGCGAGATCGGCGTCGACGCCCGCGAATTCCTGGAACCCGCCGGTGCGCAGGCGAAAACCCGTTTTCATCTCATCGAGGATGAGCACCGCGCCTAACGAATCACACGCGCGGCGCGCCTCGGCCAACCACTCGCTCGACGGCAGCCGCTCGATGACGGGTTCAATGATGATCGCCGCCAGGCGGTCGCCCGCCGCGCGCGCCGCATCGGCGAGCGCATCCGGGTCGTCGAACGGCACGGGACGAAAATCCTGGTGCGCTCCGGCCGGCACGCCCGCCGCGGTGCTCCACCAATCGAGCCAGCCGAAGTAGCCCGCGCCGATCACCATGGACCGGCCCGTCGACGCGCGCGCGATGCGCACCGCGGCCGCGACGCCCTCGGCGCCGCTCTTGAGGAAACGCACCTGCTCGGCGCACGGAATCACTTCGCACAGTCGCTCGGCGACTTCCACCTCGAGCACGTGCGAGAGACCGGCGACGTTGCCCTGTTTCACGGCGTCGGTCACGGCCTGCGTCACGCTTTCCTCCGCGTAGCCCAACGCAACGGCGCCCAACGCCATCGTGCAGTCGACGAGCTCCGCGCCGCGTGTGGTCGTCACGCGGCAACCCGATGCGCGTACGAAATGTGTGGGAGTGCCGTCCCAATCCGGACCGACCAGCGCATCGGGCCGTTTGCTTCCCGTCGATGCACCGCCGGGAATCACCGCCGCGGCGCGTGTGCGCCAATCGGTGTCCACGGCCGGTGATGACGGAGACGGCAAGGCCATGTGATGGAAAAAGCCCGGACCGCGCGCGGGCGTCAAGGGTTGGAGGATGATCGCTCGAGTGCGCGCAGCGTTTCGAGCGCCATCGCACGCAGCAGCTCGATCTCGCGCGCATCGGGCGCGGCGCGAAATGCAAGCGAACGTACGGTGCGCAGGATGAGCTCGGCGTTGCGCGTGCGAAAGAAGTCGAGTCCCGCGAGCGCGCGTTCGACGTCCGCGAACAGGCGTTCGTACTGCGCCGATGTCGCCGTCGGCGCGTCCTTGCGCGGAGGCGCGATCTCGCGCGAGGCGTTCGCGTCGGCGAGGTGCAGCTCGTACAACGCGACCAGCACGGCCTGCGCGAGATTCAGCGATGCGTGCTCGGTGGTCGGAATGGTGACGACCACGTGCGCGCGATCGAGTGCCGCGTTGGTCAATCCCTTGTCTTCGCGACCGAACAGGAGCGCGACGGGCCCGTGCGCCGCGCGGGCGAGCGTTTCGGTCGCCGCCTCGCGCGGGGAGGCGAGCCGCCACTTCGCGCTCCGGCGCCGCGCCGTGAATCCGGCCACGAACACGCAGTCGCCTAACGCATCATCCAGCGACTCGAAGTGCGTGATCTGCTCGGCGACGTCGCGCGTGTCGTGGGCGACGCGCTCGATGCGCGAGCGGTCGTACGACGCGGGTCGCACGAGGCGCAACGTGACGACGCCCATGTTTTTCATCGCGCGGATGGTCGCCGCGATGTTCACCGGATCTTGCGGCTCGTCGAGCACGACCCGGACGCGGTCGAGCATCGAGTCAGCCATCGGTCACGATGAAGCGCCGTGCGTGCGCACGGGATTCGCGGTCGCCGCGCAGATATACCCATTCTCCTGCGCCGCCGCTCAATACGAGTTGGCCGCGGCGTCGGTCGCGTCCGGGTGCCATATCGTTGATGGCGACTTGCATCGCGATCACGCCATCGCGCGTGGTCTCCAGTGTTGCAAGTGGCACGCGCAAATCCATCGCGTATCCCGCTGGAGTGCGATGCCACGACGCATCGAGCTCTACATCGCGGCGCGCGCCATCCGGAATGTGGAGACGCACATCCGGCGACGATTCCACCGGCACGGCGAGCCAGGCCAGCGGTGTGTCGGTGCCGTCGGGCCAGATGTGCAGCTGCACACCGTCGCTGTGAATATCCGGAAACTCATTATCGAGGCGAGGATCCACGGCATCCGGCGCGCGGAAGACCACCGGCGATTTGCGCACGTCGATAGCGATGGCCAGCTGCTCGCCCTCCACGCGAACGCGGACGGTTGCGCGCGGCGATCCGGCGTCGGCCCACGAGTCCTCGGACTGGCGATAGGCGTCGTGGCCCAACTCGAACACGAGCGGCTCGGCCGGTGCAGCCGGTACAGGCACGGCCTCCGGCGGCGCGGCAGCGGGAGCCGGCGGCTCGTCGTGCGCCGCCGGGGCCGCGCGTCCGCCTAACGCAACGCTGCTCCGGGCGCCGTTTGCCTCGAACGCCACGTGCCACTCGTCGTCCTCGAGGCGATGCGTGTGCACCGATCCGTCGTCGAGCGCGACGACCAGGGCATCGCCGTCGGACGATACGCTCGCGATGTGTCCCGACCAGTTCCACACCGTGGTGATGGTGCCCGACGTTCCCCGGGTGCGCGCGACGAACATCCGGCGTTCGCCGAGTCCCGGCGCCGCGGGAGCGGTCGCGCGCCACAGCTCGGCGTCGGCGGACACGACGAGAAATGCGGCGCGCGCGCCATCGCGCTCGAGCGTCGCCGTTCGGCCGCCTAACAGTGCCGTCATCTCGGCATCGCGAACAAAGCCGAATCCATCCGTCGCGGCGTCGCCGCCCGAGAGCACGCCCGCCAGAAACGGCGCCACGCCGCTCACTGCCCCCTCGATGTGGATTGGCAAGTCGACCTGTGCGCGCGCTTCGCTGTGCCAGGCGAGGCGGTCCACGGCGTAGTCCGGCATCACGACCAGCGACCTGCGGAGGCTCGCGCTTTCGTTAGGCGCGTCGTACTCGGCGTCCGCCCAGCCCACGCCGCCGCGTTCATCGTAGGCGCGCAGCGTGCCGTCGGCAGGCGTCTGCGAGCGCCCGTCGATGAGCGGTGCGTTGTGCGCCAGCGTGCTGCGATACCAGTGCAGGGATGGGTCCACGTACGAGCCGGTGCCCATGTCGTCGAGCCACCGATCGCCGCCGCGCGCCAACAACACGTTGAGGCGATCGGGATGGCCGTGGCCGCCGCCGGAGTGTCCGTAGTCCAGCGCGAGATAGGCGAGGCCGGCGTCGCGGCGGAACACCGCGAGTCCCTGCCCCGCCAACAGCGCCGACCTGGGTACAGAGGGTTCGAGCGCCGGCAGTGCCTCCCGCGCCAGCAGGAGCGACCGCCAGCCCAGGTCGGCCCTGCCTAACGACATGGCCGGCTCGCGGCGCTCGGACTCCGCGGTCGAGCGCCACCGGTCGGAGCGGCCGCGCGGTGCGCCGTTCCCGTGGTACAAGGTCCAGAGCGCACCTACCAAGCGCCGATCGCCGCGGCGCGCGAGCCCGAGCTCGCACGATTCGGCGAAGCGCCACTGGCGGAGGGACACCGCGTACTGCGAGTCCCGCCGCGACGGAAACGTGAAATCCGGCAGCGCCGACAGGAGCGGCGTCGCAAACGCCTCGGCGAACCGTTCGCCTAACGAGGGCGGAACCGGCACCCCGATGCGCTCCATCATCGTGACGCCGTACCAGAGACCGCGATGCGCGAACAGATGGTAGTTCTCGCCTTCGTACCAGGTCCCATCGGCGAGCAATCCGCGCGACAACTGCGCCAGCACACCGGATGGACTGGCGATGGCGCGCTGCACCATGCGCGACTCGCCGAGGAGCGTGCCGCCGGCAATCAGCGCGGCATCGTTCCACACCTGCCGATTGGATCCGCCCTCGTCGAACGAGGCAATGAGCGCCGTACTCGGTTCGATGATGCGCTCGCGCACCCGCGCACCGAGACCGGCGGCGCCACCGGCCGTCTCGAGCAGATCGAGGGCGATGGCGATCTGCAGGACCCAGATGGACTCGAGATACGTCGAGAAGAACGGCCGCGACGGCCCGAGCACGTTGTCGCGATTCGGGTACGCGAGATACCCCTCGCAATAGCCCTCGAGCACCTGTGTCGCAAAGGACGCGAGCGACGCGTCGATGCCTAACGCAGCCAAGGCCGCCGCGTGGACCGCGCGTTCGGCGAGCCAGAGCTGGTACCCCATGAGCCACCACCGGTCGTGCCGTTCGCCGCGCCATACGACCCCGTCCACCGGACAGCGGTGGTCGTGGGGCTCGAACGGATGGAACTCCAGCGGCACGCCGTGCTCCGGGCATCGCCCGCCATCGCGCGACAACATTGCCTTCGCCGCGGGAATGTCGATCGGTCGCTCGACCACCACGCGCAAGTCGCCTAACAACGACGCAGCCAGCGGCGCGAGCGACGCACCGGGCGAACGCAGCGCCGCCGCGCGCGCCGCGAGCGCTTCGTCGCTGATGAGGAGACTCACGGTCGCGCTGCGCCCGCGCCAGGCGCGGCCACCGTCCAGTCGTGAATGGTGACGAGCTCGCCGCGCAAGTCCATGCGAACGCCATGCAGCCGCCGCGACACACCCTGCACGCCGCGCGCGTCGTAAATCCACACCGCGGGCGCGTTCTGCGCGAGGTTGGCTTGTACCGCCAGCCAGGCGCTGCGCGCGCGTTGGGCATCGGGCGCTTCGCGCGCCGCGGAGAGAAGCGAATCCAGCACAGGAGAATGGTAGTCGCCGTAGTCGAGCGCACCACCCGCCTGCTGCGAGTCGTACATCGCGGACAGGTATGCCAACGAGAGATCGCCCGGAACGCCGGTAATCAGTGCGTCGAATTTCGGCGGACGCGCGCGCGCCTCCTGCAGGAAGGATGCGAGCTCGCGCTGACGGATCTCCATGCGAATCCCGATGGCGGCCATGTCCGACTGGAGCAGCTGTTCCACCGCGTTGTCGCCGCTGCCGACGGTGAGCAAGGTGAATGCTAACGGAACGCCGCCGCGCATGCGGACACCGGTTGCCGCGCGCCGCCACCCCGCCGCGTCGAGCAGCGAATCGGCGCGCGCGGTATCGAGCACCGCTGTGTCCGGCGATGCATACGGATGCTCGGCCGGCACGGGTCCCGCGGTGGGCGTCGCGAATCCGTACAATGCCGCCAGGACGATGCGGCGCCGGTCGATCGCGAAGCCAATCGCGCGTCGCACGCGCGCGTCGTCGAACGGCGGGCGCGCCACGTCGAACACAATGCCGTACGAGACCATCACGGGATACTCGAGCACGCGCAGCGACGGGTCGCGCCTCACGAGCGCCGCCATGGCAGGCGAGATCCCGGCCACATCGAGCTCCCCGCTCACGAGACCGGCAAACTTGGTCGACGGCTCGTTCACGACCGCGATCACCACGCGCCTTACGTTAGGCGGGCCGCCGAGTGCCGCGGGGAAGGCGTCGTTGCGCGCGAAGACCCATCGCTCTCCCGGACGCCGCTCGACAAACCGGAACGGCCCGTTGCCCACGGGCATCGTGTCGAACGGAGCGCGGCGCATGTCGGACCGCGGTACCGATGCCAACAGATGCGCGGGCACGATGGGCAGCTCGCACAACACGAGCGGGAAATCGGGTTGTGTCCGCCTGAAGTGCAACGTGACTGTGGTGTCGTTCGGTGTCTCGACACCCGAGATGTCGGCCAGATCCGCGTAGCGCAGATAGCCCGTGCGCGGATCTCGCGCGGCGTCGATGGTGAATGCGACATCGCGCGATGTCGTGGGTTGCCCGTCCTGCCACGCGAGACCACTGGCCAGCGCGAACGTGAGCGACCGCCGATCGCCGGACCACGCCCACGACCGCGCAAAATACGGTACCGGCTTGAGAGCGCTGTCGTATTTCGCGAGCGTCACGAACAACATGTAGCGCTGCACTTGGCGCGCGAGCGGGTGAATCGTGATGAGTGGATTGCCCGACTCGAGGTCCGCACCCGACGCGTACACCACGGTGTCGACCGGGGTGGCCGACGCGCCGCAGCCGGCCGCCGCACCGAGCAGGAGTGCAACAAGACAACGTCGCATAGTTGACGCGCGCGCGCGCCGACGCATCATCACTCGATGCGCCTCCTCGTCCGCCGGCTGCTCGATGCGCTCGTGCTGTTGTGGCTCGTCGTCACGCTCACGTTCGTGCTCCTCCGCGCGGCGCCCGGCGATCCGGCCGCGTTGTTGGTGCCTCCAACCGCGACGGCGGCCGACGCGGCGCGTGCGCGTGCACGCCTCGGGCTCGACCGTCCGCTGTGGGTACAATATGCGCGCTGGACGGGGGGCCTTCTCAAGGGCGATCTCGGCGAGAGCTTCGCCCAACATCGACCGGTCTCCGAATTGCTCGCGCACGCGCTGCCGGTCTCGCTCGGGCTTGGTCTCTCATCGCTCGCGCTGACGTTTCTGCTCGGCATCGCGATCGGCACGGCGCAGGCGGCGCGCCGCGGTACGACGACCGACACGGCGCTCACCATTCTCACGACGTCGGTGTACGCGGCGCCGAGTTATTGGCTGGCGCTCGCGCTCGTGGCCTGTTTCACCTATGGCGCAGCGCGATGGGGATTTCCGCAACCGCTGCGACTCCCGGCGTTCGGTGTGCGCGATCCCGCATCGACGCTGACCGGTGTCGCGGCCACCGCCGATGTGCTGCGCCATGCAATCCTGCCGGTCATCACGCTGACGGCGATCGGCGCCGCGGGCATTGCACGCTACACACGCACGATCGCCGCCGATTTGTTGCGCGCCGACTTCGTGCGCACGGCGCGCGCGAAGGGTCTCCCGCCGCGCAGCGTGTACGTGCGCCACGTGGTGACCAACGCGCTGCCGCCGCTCATCGTGTTGTTCGCGCTCGCGCTGCCGGGGGTGCTGGCTGGCTCGGTGTTCGTCGAGGTCGTATTTGCGTGGCCGGGCATGGGGCGCCTCATGGTCGACTCGATTTTTGCGCGCGACTATCCGGTCGTGATGGGCGCGGCGACGATCTACGCCGCGCTCGTGATCCTCGCGAACCTGGCGGGCGACCTCGCGCTTCCGTTAGTCGACCCGCGGCGCCGCGGATGACGATCTTCCGGCCGTCCGTCCGATGGCGCGCGCGCAGTGCGCTGGTGGTGCTCGTCGCGCTCGTCGCCGCGGCGATCGTGGTCCCGCCGCTCGCGCCCACCGATCCGCGCGCCATCGGCAACGTGCTCGCGCTGCGCTTCATCCCGCCGTTCACGGCCGATCCGTTAGGCCACTGGCATCTGTTGGGCACCGATGCGTTCGGGCGCGACCTCTTCGCGCGGATGATGCTGGCCGCGCGCATCTCGCTCCTGGTCGGGTTCGCCGGCTCGCTGCTCGCGGGCGTGGCCGGCATCGCCGTCGGCGCGGTGGCTGCGTGGGCCGGCGGCATCGTCGATCGCGTCGCGATGGCCGTCAGCGACGCCCTGCTCGCGATCCCGCGGCTCGTGCTGTTGTTGGTCGCCGCGGCGCTCTGGCCGCCGGGCGTCGTGATGGTGGTGCTGATCTTGATGTTCACGGGGTGGATGGGCGTCGCGCGGCTCGTGCGAGCGGAGGTCCTCGGTGTGCGCACCCACGCCTATGTCGAGGCGGCGCAGGCGCTGGGCGCGCGGCCGCGGCGCATCTTGTGGCGGCACGTGATGCCTAACGCACTGGGGCCGGCGATCGTGGCCATCACGTTGGGCGTCGGCAGCGCCATCCTGCTGGAGAGCGGCCTCTCGTTTCTCGGCCTTGGCATCCAGCCGCCGAATCCGAGTTGGGGCAACATGATCGCCGATGGGCGCGAGGCGATCGTGATGGCGCCGTGGGCCGCGCTCGCGCCGGGCCTGGCGCTGATCGCGACCGTGACGTGCTGCACGCTGTTAGGCGACGCGATTTCTGACTGAGACAACGGGAAGAGGGAAGGGCTCGCTTCGCTCGCTGGGGGAAGCGCTGCGCTGGGGGAAGCGGCGGCGACGCCGCCTGAGGGAATGGAACAACATCAATGGTCTGTACGACCGGAATGTCACGCGCGTGCCCGTGCGATCCGGCACTCTCCACCCAGAGATCACCGATGTCCTTCCACTCCCTCAGGCGGCGTCGCCGCCGCTTCCCCCAGCGCAGCGCTTCCCCCAGCGAGCGAAGCGAGCGCTTCCCTCTTCCCTATTCATCTGCATCAAAAACCTCAAACACGTCCTACTAGCGCACCAGCAGCGTGACGATCTCCCGCGCCCCCGCTTGAAACGCGATCCGCGCGCTGGCGGTCACGGCCTCGATCGGTGTTTCATCCAACCGCGCGCGCATCGCTTGCCTAACGGAAAAGCCGCAGCCCCACGCGCCCGGCACCGGCTGGTCGCACAGGTTCACGCACCGGAGCACCGTCCATTCACCATCCTGGCTCGGCGTGCACGCCAGAAAAGCGAGGCCCGGTCCCTCGAGCTCCACGCCGGCCGTGTCCCGCGGCCTGCCCACCACCCCGCGCAGCGTGAGGCCCGTGAGCGGCAGCAGGACGTCATCCGCCGTGCGCTCAATGCGGTCGATGGTGGCAATGTCGCGCGCGCCGTGCGGAAACACGGCGCAGCACGCCTCGAAGGGGCCAATGCACTGCGCTCCCGGCGTCGGCGTTGGCCAGCCCGCGTGTCCGGGTCGCTCCGGCAGATCGCTCCGCGACAGCTCGCCCACAGCGCGCACGAGCGTGATCGCCACGTCGCCGTTCTCCACGCTCTCATACTCGGCCAGGCCATCCGAGTAGATGCTCACGCCCCGGTCTCCGGCATCACGCGTCACATAGCGCGCGAGCGGTGCGGTAGGCGGCGGCGTTTCCGTAGTATCGGGAGGCGCGGTGATCGGCGTCCGCCGCACCGCACCAAACGCTGCATCGGCAATCGTCGTCGCACCCGGGAGGCCAGTTCGCAGCACGAGGCGCAACCGATGATCTTGGCACGCATTGGTGCCGTTCACGCGAACTCGCACGAACGGGCTGCCCGCATCCAGTGTGAGCGCCACACCAATCCACATCGTGCGCGATTCCGCGGCTCTCGCCGCCCGTCCTTCGGCGAGCGCCGCCGGCACGTCGATGCCGATGCGTCCCACGAGCTCGGCGCGCAAGGGCCCGGCGTGCGTTAGGCGCGCGTCGCGCAGCCGGTCCGCGCGCACCAGCGGTGGACGCGCCGAGTGCGTGTAGAGATCGCCGCCGTCGCCCACGTCCTCGATCGCGAGCAACGACGTTACTGCGATGCCTGTCGACGGCGAAGACAGGTGCACGGCTCCGCTCCCATCGACGTCGACACGCAGCCACTCGTTCTCCATCCAATGGTCCCCTGCGCGCACCGACGCCGGCGCAGTCGCCGCACTCGCCTCGGCGTTGATCGACAACGTCGATGTGCCGTATCCGCCCACGGGCGGAATCCAGGCCACTACGCGGGCCGATTCCACGAGTGCGTCATCCGGATAGCGGAGCGGCGACTCGACGCGGTCGTGTCGCATTGATCGCTCGAGTACTTGCATCGCCACGGGCGACCCATCGCGCGTCAGCGAAAACTCGGGCGGCAGGGGCGCCGGCACCGGCTCGCGTCCGCTCCCGGGCCCAACGCGAACGTGCGCCATCGGCCGAGCCACTTCGATCTCCGCGACACCGCCGCGCGATCGAGGCGCGCGGTTGCGCACGATGACGCATGGCGTCCACTCGTTCCTCCGCGCGCGTGTCGCCGCAGCGTCATACCCGATGAGATCCGCGACGGCATCCTCGCGCACACCGACTGCTTGCGACAGCGCATCCTCGAGGCGGGCGTCCATCGATCGCGCCACCTCGTCGATGGAGCATCCGCACAGCGTGTCGTGCGGATGGCACCGGAGCAGCGTCGTCCACGCCGCGCGCAGCACGTCGCGCCGATCGCGTGCGCCGCGACGCGCCGCGATCGCCGCCCATGGTTCTGCGTCGCGCAACAGCGTGCGCTCGACGATGGCGTTGGCGCGCTTCTGATGCGCGCGCGTGGCGAACGTCCCTTGCAGCGTCCACGTGTATCCGTACGACGCACGCAGCTCGCCCGCCACCACCGGCAGCACCGCGCCCCCTGCCCGCCGCGTGAGCGCCGACGCGAATGCGCCTAACGATCCCGCCTCGAGGCGCGCGGGCGCCGCGGCCGCCGCGAGTACCGCGAGCGCGCGCGCCCGATCCCGCTGCCGCGCATGGTGATCGGCTCCGTTAGGCAGCAGCACCACGCCCACCGCCGACCTCGCGCCGAACACTGTATTGAGCCGCTGCCACCGCTCGCGCGCCGCGTTCGCGTCCGCCGGCAGCGACGACCCGGCTTCGTACCCATCGGGCGGCAAGTGATACAGCAGCGATGCGGTTCCGTCCGGCGCACGCCAGCGCACCGTGTCGCCCGCAGGCCACGCGGGCCCGCCGTATCCGCGCCAGAGGATGATCACGCCACATCCGAATCCCTGCGCCAGCGCGGGCAGCGACGCGGGATGCCCGAATGCATCCGGTGAGTACAGCACCGCCGGCGCCGTCGCGCCGAGCTCCGCCAACACGGCGCGGCCCGCGAGCAAGTTGCGCACGAGGGCTTCGCCCGACGGGATGAGCTCGTCCGCCAACACGTACCACGGCCCCGCTTCGATCACGCCCTCGCGCAACCGCGCCGCGAGCTCGGCTCGGCGTTCAGGACGCACCGCGAGGTAGTCCTCGAGCACCACCGCCTGTCCGTCTAACAGAAAGCTGTCACCATGCGCCGGCGGATCGTCGAGCACCTCGTCGATCAAGGACACCAGCCGCTGGCGGAAGCGACCAGCCGGCTGATACCACTCGCGGTCCCAATGTGTATGCGAAACGACGTAGACGGTCAGGTCCGACTCTGGCATGAACGCTCGAGGTGGGATACCGGCGGCCATGGATGGTCCGAGGAACGATTCTCGCTAGGCGGATCAGCCGCCATGGCTACAACTCGGTCTGTTCCGGAGGATAGTAGAGCACGCCGTCCCTGACGATGGCGAACGGCGTCATGTGATGCGACTCCGTGCGCGCATCGAGAATGTGCCGTACATCCACGCCGCGCGCGACCAGCGCGTCCGAGATCAACGACCGGTGGCAGCGCCACGGCACGGCCTCCGCGCACATGATTGCGGTTCGCTCCTGGGCGGCGCGCTCGAGCAAAACGTCCAGAGCCGTTGCGAATGCCGGAGTCAACATGTAGTCCGCGTATCCGCGAAAGCTTTCGTTGCGCCAGGCACCGTTGGGCGAATCGGGGCTGGTGCGTCGCCGACCGCCCAACTCTGGATGATGCGAATAGCCGATCCCGCGCGCCGCCAGCGAGGCGGCTAACGCTTCGCGACCGAACTGCGGATTCCGTCGAGATCCGGGAAAGCTCCGCACATCGGCCACATGTTGGATGTGCTCGCGCTCGAGCAGGGCCATGAAGCGATCGATGTCACGCGTGGAGTGGCCGATGGTGTACACCACTCGGGCCGCCGGTTGACCGGGACCTTGAACGGGTGGAACTTGCGTGACCTTCTTTGCGCGCGCCATCACCACGGAGCCGTATGCACCGTCTGCTCGAACTCTGGCACCAACTCTACAATCTCGAAGCGCTGATCCGATGGGGCGGATATGCGGTGCTCACCGTCGTGGTGTTCACCGAGACGGGTTTGTTGGTCGGCTTCTTCTTGCCGGGCGATTCGCTGCTCGTGACCGCGGGGCTCTTGGCGTCGCAAGGGTTCCTCAACGTCTGGCTCATGGGTGTGATCCTGTCGATCGCCGCCATCGCAGGTGACAGCGTGGGGTACGCCATCGGCAAGGCGACGGGCCCGCGCATTTTCACACGCGAGAATTCCCTCTTCTTCAACAAGAAACATCTGCACCGTGCGCACGCGTTTTACGAGAAATATGGTGGCAAAACGATCGTGCTCGCGCGTTTCATGCCGATCATTCGGACGTTCGCGCCGGTCGTGGCCGGCGTGGGCGACATGCGCTATCGAACCTTCGTCTTGTACAACGCGCTCGGCGGTATCGGGTGGGTGTGGGCGATGCTCTTGATCGGCTACTTCCTCGGCCGGACCGTGCCGGGTGTGAGCAAGCACATCGACGTCATCATTCTCGCAGTGATTTTCTTGTCTATTTTGCCGGGCATCATCGGTTGGCTGCGCGAACGTCGCGCCGCGTCGGTGCAGCCCGACGGCACCGCGCCGTAAGGCGCACGGCACTTTCGGAGGCACGACATGGCATTCGCACTTCCCCCATTGCCCTACGATTACGCCGCCCTGGAGCCGCACATCGATGCGCGCACCATGGAAATCCATCATACCAAGCATCACCAGGCGTACGTCAACAACCTGAACGCGGCGTTGGAGAAGGCGCCCGAATTTCAGCAGAAGAGCTTGGATGACATCATCGCCAATGTGTCCAAGGTGCCCGAGGCCGTTCGCACCGCGGTGCGCAACAACGCCGGGGGCCATTGGAATCACTCGATGTTCTGGTTGATCATGAGCCCCAAGGGCGGCGGCGACCCGAGCGGGAACCTGGCCGACGCGGTCGCGAAGTCGTTCGGCGACGTGGCCAAGCTCAAGGAGCAGTTCAACGCCGCCGCGGCGACTCGCTTCGGCTCCGGTTGGGCATGGCTCGTGGCCGACGGTTCGGGCGCGCTCAAGATCGAGAGCACGCCTAACCAGGACAATCCGGCCATGGACGGGCGCTATCCCATCCTCGGCCTGGATGTGTGGGAGCACGCGTACTACCTCAAGTACCAGAACCGGCGGGCCGACTACATCTCGGCGTGGTGGAACGTCGTGAACTGGCCCGAGGTCGCCAAGCGGTACGAAGCGCGGCCCAAGAAGTAGATCGCGAGCCTAACGGGGCGGCCGTGCGCCGCCCCGCCTACTCGCCTTCGCCCTCGAGGTACGTGTAGCCCTCCAACCCGGCGACGTACTCGGCGATGAACATGTTCGCTTCCTGGCGCGTGAGGGACTTCGCCGCGCCGACCTTGCGACGGAACGTCGCCAGCAAGTCCGACGCACGGAACTGTACGTAGGCCAGCACCTCGGTCACGGTATCGCCGTGCACCAGGTCCGACACCTCGTACCCGCCGTTGGACAATCGCACGTGCACCGCATTCGTGTCGCCGAACAGGTTGTGCAAGTCGCCCAGAATCTCCTGATACGCTCCCGTTAGGAAAATGCCCAACACGTAGCGCTCGCCTTCGCGGTAGGGGTGCAGCTCGAGGCGCGCCTGGCCGTGCCGTCCGCCCGCGAAGCGGTCGATCTTCCCGTCCGAGTCGCACGTCACGTCCTGCAGCGTGCCGCGGCGGACCGGCTCTTCCTCGAGGCGATGCACCGGCATGATCGGGAAGAGCTGGTCGATGGCCCAACTGTCGGGCAGCGACTGGAAGATGCTGAAGTTGCAGAAGTACCGGTCGACGAGCTGCGCCTCGAGGTCGTCGATGATGTCCGAGTATTCCTCGCGGTCGCGTTGCGCGATGCGCGCCACGGCGTTGAGCGTCGCGGTGTACAACTGCTCCGCCAACGCGCGCCCGCGCAGCGTGAGCACACCCGAGTTGAACAGCGCCTGCGCGCGTTCCTTGGCGAACGTCGCGTCGTGATAGACCTCGCGCACCGAGCGGTTGGACACCGTCTCGTAGCCTTCCTTGAGCTCGTGCAGGATGCCGTGGTCGTCGTCGCCTAACTCGGGCACCTGCACCTCCTGCTGCGACTCGACGTCGATCACGTCCAGCAGCAGCAGCGCATGGTGCGCCGTGAGCGCGCGTCCCGACTCGGAGATCACGTGCGGCATGGGCAGGTTCGCTTCGCGGCACGCTTCGGCGAGCGTGTAGATCACATCGTTCGCGTACTCCTGCACGGAATAATTGACGCTCGCCGCGACCGTGGAGCCCGACCCGTCATAATCCACGCCTAACCCGCCGCCGACGTCGACGTGCGTGATGTCGACGCCCGCGGCGTGCAGCTCGGCGTAGAAACGCGCGACTTCCTGCAGTCCCGCCTTGATGTACCGGATGTCCGTGATCTGCGACCCGAGGTGGAAGTGGATGAGCTTGAGCACGTCCAGGCGGCCCATCGCCTGGAGCTTGTCGATCATCTTTACCAGCTCGCTCGTGTTGAGACCGAACTTCGACTTCTCGCCGCCGCTTTCCGCCCACCGTCCAAAGCCCTCGGACGCCAGCTTGATCCGCACACCCGCCGTGGGCATCACGCCGATCTGATCGGCCACGCGCAGCAGGGTATCGAGCTCGGCCATCTGCTCGAGCACGATGAAGACCTGGTGGCCTAACTTCTGGCCCATGAGGGCGAGGCGCATGAACTCCTCGTCCTTGTAGCCGTTGCACACGATCATGTGGTTGGTCGACTCGCTGAGCGCGAGCACCGCTTGCAGCTCGGGCTTGCTGCCGCACTCGAGTCCCACACCGTGCGACGCGCCGAATTGCACGAGCTCTTCGACGACGTGCCGCTGCTGGTTCACCTTGATCGGATAGACCAGCGTGTATGCGCCCTCATAGCCGAACTCACGAATGGCGGTCTGGAAGCGGCCGCTCAGCGTCTCGACGCGCGAGCGCAGAATGTCGGAGAAGCGAAGCAACAGCGGCAGCGTGACGCCCTGCTCTGCCAGGTCCGTTGCCAGCTCGTACAGATCGAGCTCGCGATCCGGGCGCGATTTGTCGGGGCGCACCACGACGTGGCCGCGCTCGTTGATGTCGAAGAATCCGATGCCCCAGCCTTCGACGTTGTAGAGGGTGCGCGAGTCTTCGATGGTCCACGGCGCGCTCTCTTCCACGCCGATCGGTTCCACAACTCGAGTTGCCATGGGGGCGAAGTTTAGAAGGTGCGGACCCGGCTGAATAGGTCCCGTGAGGCACTCACGGAAAGAGACGACGCACCCGCCAGCCCGTGTCGTCGCGGTCGTACAAGAGCCGCTCGTGCAAACGGTATGGCCGACCGCGCCAGAACTCCATGCGCCGCGGTGCGACGCGGAATCCCGACCAATTCGGAGGGCGCGGCACATCGCCGCCGGCGAAGCGCGCTTCCACGTCGCGCACGCGCTGCTCGAGCTCTGCATCGCTCTCGAGCGTGGCACTCTGGCGCGACGCCCATGCACCGATGCGGCTCATGCGCGCGCGCGACGCGAAGTATGCGTCCGCCTCCGCGTTGGTGACGCGCTCGACCGGCCCTTCCACGCGCACCTGCCGTTCCATGGGCTGCCAATGGAAACAGAGTGCGGTCCACGGATGGGCGAGCAGCTCACGGCCCTTGCGGCTTTCGTAGTTCGTGTAGAACACGAAGCCTCGTGCGTCCACGTCCTTGAGGAGCACGATGCGCGCCGATGGCCGCCCCGCGTCGTCGACGGTGGCGAGCGTCATCGCGGTGGGTTCCGGGAGACGCGCGCGGTCCACGCGCCGCGCCTCGCTCAGCAGCGCCGTGAAGTGCGTGATCGGATCGGCGGGGATTGCCTGATCGTTAGGCGAAGACGCTGCGCTCACTGCGTGAGGCCGCGCCGCTTCAGCTCCCGCTTCGCGTCGGCCCAGCCCTGCGCGGCCGCCTTCCGGAACCACGACACCGCCGTCGAATCGTCCTGCGCCACGCCGCGGCCGTTGGCGTACATGAAGCCGACGTTGAACTCGGCCTGCGGGTCGCCCTGATCGGCGGCGGCGCGGAAGAACTTCAGGGCCTGCGTGTCATCGCGATCGACGCCTTTACCCATGCCGTACAGCCAGCCGAGCCGGTTCTGCGCCCATGCGCTCCCCTGGTCGGCCGCCTTCCGATACCAGAGCACCGCCTGGCCCATGTTGGCGTCCACACCCGTTCCGTTTTCGTAAGCCATTCCAAGCTTCACCTGTGAGTCGACGTCACCGAGCAGCGCCGCCTTCTTGTACCACGCCGTGGATTGCACGGCGTCGCGCGGCACGCCGCGTCCGGCCTCGTACATGAGGGCGAGCTGGTATGCACCGTCGCGGCTCCCGGCGTCCGCGGCTTTCTTGAACCACGTGAAGGCCTGCGTAGGATCGCGCGGAACACCGTTACCCTGCAAGTACATCGCGCCGAGATTGCGTTGGGCGCTCACGTCGCCCGACTGTGCGTCGCGCGTGCACGCGGTGAGTGCCGTCGCCCAATCTTTGGCGCCGTACGCCGAGGCGCACGTGGCCGACGGCGAGGATGCTGCCGGCGCGCTCGCGACCGCCGCCGTTGCCGTCGCCGGCGACGCCGCCTTCGCGGTGCTCTTGGGCGCAGGGCGCGGCGACTCCTTCCGAGACGGAGCGCGGGCCGCGGCCACCGGACGCGCCGTCTTGTCACGCGGCGCCGGAAGCGCGGGCGACCAGAGCAGCGTCTGACCCGGCTTGAGGGACACGGTCTCCGTCACCGGTGCGGAGCCGGCTACCTCGGCGCCTAACGTGTACGTCCCGGGCGGCAGGGCGATCGCGGGGGGCTGCCACACGATCCCGTTCACCGTTAGTCGCACACCGACCGGCACGCGGTCGCCCACCATCACGTGCGCCGTGTCGATCGGCGGCAGGGCCAACGGACTTTGGCCGGCCTGCGCAACCACGCTATCCATCCGCGTCGCATCGGGTGCCGTTAGGCGGGCATGCACGAACATGGCGGCGGCGAGCACGCCCACCAGGCACACCACACCCCCCGCGATCATCCATGGCGGAATCGGCCGCGCGGGCCGGGGCGGCAGCGTTTCGTCGACCGGCATCTGGTCCGCGGGAATCAGCACTTCCTGCGGCGTTAGGCGCGGCATCATCGGCTTGCCCAGCGTGGGCGCGGGCGGCACGGACGGCGCGGGCGCACGCGTTGGCGGCGCCGAGGCCGCGGTGGGCGGCGGGGCCGGGTTCGCGCCGCCCATCGCAGTGACCAGTGGCCGCAGGACCTGCGTTTCGCCTAACGAATACGATTCCGTTGCCGGCCCCGTGTCCTGCTCTTTGCGCAGGCGCAGCGTCACCACTTTGCCCGACGAGAGATCGCGCGCGAAGTACACGGCGCCGCCGCCTTCGGCACGGTCCATTTCGCCGAGGATCTCGAACGCATCGCGCGCCGCCGCCTTCACGGCATCGAGCAACGCTTCGTGGGAGCCGGTCTCGGTGACCGCGTGCGCGACGTCCGCGCCGCACTGCGGACAGAACTTGCCCCAACCAACGAGCGGTGCCCCGCAGCGACCACACGTCGCCGAGAATGCGCGCCCAACACTCGCGTCCAACGTGCGCGCGACGTCGAGCACGTAATCGCCTTCCGCACCGTCCAACCGGAGCGCCACGAGCGCACCCGATTTCACATCGCGCGCCAGGTAAATGACGCGCCCGCCAGCATCCCGGCCCATCTCGCCCAACACTTCGTGGCTGCCGGCGGCGGCCTCCTGAACGGCTCGGAGCAAATCGTCGTTGTGATCGCCATGGCTCAGCGGGACGGCGGTCACTCGACTGGGGCCAACGTTTTGCTGCATGACGTCTCCGGCGACGCGCTTCAAGATGCGTTTCCAACTCTATGTAAGTTACGACTCAATGGAAAGATGGCGTCGTCACCAGATGCGCGCGTGCCCGCAACATGAATGTCGCGGGCACGGGCGGCCGTCGTGCGCATTGGGAGGCGTCGCGGACGGCGTTACGGCTGAGAGGGCTTCGGCTTGTCGAATGTCGGCGGTTTGACGGTGATCGCTCGGCCAACGGAATCGATGCGCGCTTTCGCCTTCTCCGTCATGTTCTTGGTCACGGCGTTCACATCGATGTTCGGAATACCGGCGATCGGAGGCTCACCGTCGCCGGTGGCGGCGCGACCGGCACGGGGCTTCGGGTCCGATGCCTTCGCATCCGGACTCTTGGCGTCAATCGGCTTCGCATCAGCCGAGCGTTGGGCGTCGGGATGCGAGTCGGCAAGATGCTCGGTTGGGCGCGCACTTTCAGCAGACGGCGACGATCCCTGCGACGCGGGCGACGCGGCGCCCATGTGCGCGGCCTGGTGCTGCGTCGCCTTCGAGCGGAGCGCGACACTGCCCGCCGTAGCGGAGACCGTGCTCGCGTCATCGGCGGCCGGACGCTCCATGAAGAATGCCCAACCGGCGGCACCGATCACGACCAACGCGGCAGCCATCGCGAACACCTTCACCCAGTTCCTGCGAGGCGCAGGCGTCCACTCCGCAAGGTCCTCGGTCTCGCCGGCAGGTGTCTCCTCAACCGATCGCTCGTGCGACTCGGCGCGCGTCTGATGATGCACCTGCTCCCACGCGGTGCTCTCGGCGCGAGGCGGTGGGGTGTCGACGCGCGCGGCAGTTGGCGGAGTGAATCGCGTCACGTCCGGCGCGACCGGTGACGCCACGGCAGCGAACGCCGGCGCCGCAGGCATCGGCTGCTCTGGAGGCTTGGGCGGAACCGGGCGTCGTAAGGCCGGCGAGGTGGGCGCTTCGATCCACGGCAGGGTAGTCGTCTTGGTGACGGATTCGCGCACCGGTCCCGTGCGTGGCTCCGTGCGCTCCGTGCGCACGGCGCCGCCGGATTTTCGTGCTGCCACGGGCGCCGGGGAGGTCGGCGCGGCCGCGGGGGAGGTCGGCGCAGTTACGTTAGGCAACTGCCCCCGCAACCGCGCGGCACGCTCGCGCAGTTGGCGCTCCTCCTCGTGGTTTCCGCGAGCGGCGACTACGTCGGCCAGCGCTTCGATGCTCGGCGCAAG
This sequence comes from Gemmatimonadaceae bacterium, assembly GCA_036376535.1. Lineage (GTDB taxonomy): Bacteria > Gemmatimonadota > Gemmatimonadetes > Gemmatimonadales > Gemmatimonadaceae > JADGGM01. The sequence continues at coordinate 27,969 of DASVAC010000101.1, forward strand.
CGACGGGTCGTCCGCCTTGGTCATGGATTCCTTGGACGCGAGCGCGCGCCGCGCCAACTGCTCGGCGGCGTCGAGATCGCCTTCGGCCGCGCGAACCTTCGCCAAGCTGGCGACGATCGCCGCAACCTCCGGATGATTCGGACCGAGCGCGTGTTCTTTGATGGAGAGAAGCCGGAGGAGAAGCGGCGCCGCGGACGTGAAGTCGTTCTTGCGGAAGTAGAGTCGCGCGAGATTGCTCAGCGTGACCGCGACATCGGGGTGCGACTCACCCAACGTCTTCTCGCTGATGTCGAGCGCGCGACGAAAGAGCGGCTCCGCTTGCGCCAATTCACCGCGCGTGTAGTGCAGCGCGGCGAGATTGTTGATGTTTTGCACGAGGCCGACATGATCGCCGCCGAGCATCCGCTCGCGAATCGCAAGCGAGCGCCGGAAGAGTGCCTCGGCTTGCGCGAGATCTTTCTGTCGGTACTTGAGCTGTGCGAGGTTGCTGAGGCTCGTCGCCAAGCGCGCGTTGTCGGCACCGAGCAGCGTCGCTTCGCGAATCGCTGCGATGAACGACTGCTCCGCTTGCGCGTAGTCGCCTTGTGTGAACGCGCGGCGGCCGTTCTCGTTGTGCCCTTCCCAGCGCGTCTCGACGGTTTCGGTCATCCGGACTCCTCCCGTGGTACAGACGCGGAGGAGGTGGACCCTGTAACCGCTTGGAGAATCAGCCTTGCGCACCCGCTCGGGTGCTCACCGATGCCTCACGAAATCACGCCGAGGTCGTCGCGCGTTTCGACCGTACGAGCGAAACGTTTCGAGGCAGCGCGACCGACGCCGCGCGACCGCGCAGTGCTCAGAGCCCGAATCGCTTGCCGCGAGCAGCCTGCAACAGGATTCGCCCGTAGATCACATGGCTGAGCACGAGTGCCAGGAACAACAAGCCGACACTGCAGATGGCTATGAACGATTCGGTGACATCGATCCCATACGGCAGACTGATGAACACCACGAGCGCGAAAATCACTACCAGTCCGCTGGCCGCACCCAACGCGCCGAGGCCCGCCAACATCCGCAACCGCGAAATCGACATCACTGCTGTTCTCCATCGTGTAGAGTGAGACGCACATCCCGATGTGCTGCATGGGGCGTGCGCGAACAATCAATCATGGCCGAAAGCGCAACGCGATGTAAACTGTCGTGTGGTGGCGCGCCGGCCGATCGAGAGAGTAACCGGCACCGGCGAGCACGTGCATGTCCGGGACGTGGACAGCCCAGAGACCCGTTTCGTCGAGCGAGGCCTCGAGGCCGGCGAAGCGATGCCAGTCGTGGAGCTCGGACCCGGCGCTGCCGGCCCAGAAATACGGGCTGAACATTCCCAGGGGAAGGTCGATGCGATAGCTGGCCGCGCGCCGGCCCACGGCAATGCCGAGCGGCGCGGCGGGCATGGCCGCACGCTGCGATGCCAGAGCGTCATCGAACAGCGGCGGCGTCGTACCGCCAAGCACGAATTCTTCGTACGCGGGCGCGCCGCGCGCCGCCTGACCGTACATCGCGTGCGCAGCAAGACCCCATCCGCCGCGCCAGATCTGCAGTGCGGCGGCGACTGTCCCGCGCGCCCATGATGTGTCCGCGGTGCGTCCGCCGGCGCCGCCGACGGACACGCGTTCGTCGAAGCGCCATTCGTTAGGCGTCTGTCGGAAGGCGCCGCGATATTCGGCGAAGCCGAGCGTGCGCGACCGATGCGCGTACTGCGCGCCGTCGATCTGTCCACTCGACACGCCCGCGCGGAGCGCGTGCGCAGCGCCCGTGTACTGGCGCTCGATGGACGCGACCGCATCGCCGCCGGCGTAGCGCACGTCGAGGTACGCGGGCGCCGACACGCCACCGTGCTGTCGTGAGGGGTGCTCGTCGGCGTAGAAACCCTCGGTGGCGATGGCGACCGGCCACCCACGCCAGGCGCCGCCGATCGACGCACCGCGCCACGTGCCGCGATCGCCGTACACGCCACTCGCGATCCACGTTAGGCGGCCGACGGGATCGGTCCCGGAGATCACGGCGCCGAGCGACTTGCCTTCCGCGCCGAGGCTGAGCGTCGGCAAAGCGATGAGGTTGCGAGGACCGAGCCCGTAGGCGCGCGGCGATGGCAGCGCCGCGACGGCGAACGAGTCGGTCGTGACGGGCGCAGGTCTCGTCGCGGGCGCGAGCGCGGGCGAAGTCGCGAGGGTCGGCGGCAACGACGCCGTGTCGGGTACCGATGCGAGGTCCAGTCCGCCTGCGTGCAGCCGCAGGAAATACACGGTGTGCGACACGTGATCGGGCTCTGGATCCGATGCGGCGCTCGCGAGCGCGGTTATCGCGCGTGTCGCACCGGTTGCGAGCTGTATGACCGCGATGTTGGGAATACCGCCCGAATCGGTGGTGCAGACCACCGACGAATCGCCGGGCAGAAAGGCCGCCTCGTACCGGTTCACGCCGTCGCGCGGACCGATTGCGTTAGGCACATGCCGCGGCGCGCGAAGATCGACCACGGCGAGGCCCCACGTGCCGTCTCGCTGCACGCTCACGATCACGCGCGCGCCGTCCGACGAATAGCGCGGCCCGTAGTACACCACGTGCGGCGATCCCGCCGCGAGCGTCTGCATCGCACCGGTCGCGAGGTCGATGCGCACGAGATCGCAGATCCCCTCGACGCACCGGTCCGCGACGGCCTGCCGTCCGTCGGGCGACGGATCGGCGGTGCGGATCCCGGCGTCGTGGGTGATGCGTCGCACGGCGCCGCTCGCCATGTTCCACGTGAAGAGATCGTCGCGGAGCGCGCCGTCGCCGCGGCCCGTGCGCCGCACGAGCAGCAGCTCGTGTCCGTTAGGCATGAAGCGCGGCGCGCCGTACGCGAATCCCGCGCGTGGATAGAGCGTGGCCAGGGGCACCTTGGGTGCCGGACGCCACGATACCGCGGGCACATCCTGCGGATCGCGGTCGAGCAGCGCGGCGCGTTCCCGTTCAGCGTCCCTCGCGGACGTGTCCGGCGCTGTCTTCCACACCACGACGCGACTCGGCGCGGTCCGGCGGGCGAGCACGATCGCCATCAACGAGCCGTCGTGCGAAACGGAGGGCGCACCGGTGCCCCACGCGAGCGCTTGCACCGTCGTGCCGCGCCCCGAATCCGGACGCGACGCAACGCGCTGCTCGACGTCGCGCTCCACGTCCAGCGCGTGTCCCGTCAGCTCCGCCGTGAACCGGCCGTAGAGATCGGCTGGATATCCGCCGTAGACTCCCGCGAACGCATCGTCGAACGTCCGAATCTGGCGCGCGCTCATCCGCCGCCAGAGATGCACCAGGCTCGAGTCGCCGCGCCGCTCGACGAGCCAGTCGAGGAACGCCGAGCCCGCCAGATACGCCATGTCGCCGCCTAAAAATCGACTGTCGACATCGAGCTGCGCATACGTCGGGAGCTTGCCTTCGATGGCCCATTCGCGCAGCACGGCGGCGCGCCACGCGCTGTGGGGCCGCCCCATTCCGGTGAGCTTGCCTTCGATATACGTGGCGTAGCCTTCGTCGACCCAGCGCGGCGCCCGGATCGCAATCGGGCCCAATCGCAACGGCGAGAGGCGGGTCATGAACCCCTCCCATCCGTTGCGCGTCGGACGCGTGAGGTGCGCGATGTGCGTGAACTCGTGAACCGAGAGCAGCTCGCCCCACCCGCGGCTGTCGCCGATACCGCTCGTCGGATCTGGTGGCATCGGCCAGAGGAAGATCACGGGGTCTTCGAGGAGCGGCACCGCGAATCCGTTCGAGACATTGTTCGGATCTTCGACCACCAACGTCACGCGACGCGCGGGCGCATTGCCGACCGCTGTGCTAACGGCGTCGTGCACGGCGTCGATGCGACGCGCCATGTCGAGCGTCCACGCTTCGGCGGATTGCGGGTAGTGGATGACGAAGTACCGCGTCTCGATCGTCCGCCACGCCAGCGAAGGAATGGTGCGCGTCTGCGCCGACAGCCGATGACCGGCGACGACCAGGGCCGCTGCGCACGCAAGGAGGGACGTGGTGACGCGCATGAGTCGATAATGATGAGTGGTGGCACCCACCCAAACAACGCGCCCCTCCACGCGCGGCCTTTTTGGTGACATCTTGTGGTGCGGCCGAAAGGAGATGAGGTGAGCGGCACCACGCTGGAATCGGTTCTCTCGACTGTCCCGTTTGGGACCTGTCCCGTTCCCGGGATTGGTGCCGCCGGACAACCTGGATCGAAGGATTGGAAGGAGTTGGCGGACGCCGGCGTACGGACCGTGGTCGATCTTCGCGGGGCGAACGAACCGCGGGGACACGATGAGCCGGACGCCGTGCGTGCGGCGGGCATGACGTACGTTTCGATTCCCGTGACACAGTTCACGCTGGGTGACCAACAGTTCGACGCGGTGCGCAATCTGTTGCGCGATCCGTCGCGACGTCCGATCGTCGTGCACTGTGCGTCATCGAATCGGGTGGGCGCGCTGTTGCTGCCGTACTTCGCGTTAGACGAGAACGAGCCGCTCGAGAAGGCCATCGAGCTCGCGATCGATGCCGGGCTGCGGAGCCAGGAGCTCGCCGCACTGGCGGTGGACTACGTGCGACGCCGCGGCGCGTCGCCCTAACGGAGGACATCGTGTTCCTGCGGCGCTTCTACGAGGACCATCTCGCGCAAGCGAGCTATCTCATCGGCTGCCAAGCAAGCGGCGAAGCCGTGGTGGTGGACCCCAATCGCGACGTCGAGCAATACGTTGCCGCGGCGGCCGCCGAAGGATTGCGCATCACGCACGTCACCGAAACGCACATCCACGCCGACTTCGTCTCCGGCAGTCGCGAGCTGGCCGAGCGCGCCGGTGCTACGCTGCTGCTCTCGTGCGCCGGCGGACCCGCGTGGCAGTACGCGTTCGCGCAGGACGCTGGTGCGCAGCTGGTCGGCGACGGCGCGCGCTTCCAGGTTGGCGCCGTGCGGCTCGACGTGATGCACACGCCCGGTCACACACCGGAACATCTCACGTTCCTCGTCACGGATACCGCGATCGCGGACCGTCCGATGGCGGCGATCACCGGCGACTTCGTGTTCGTGGGCGATGTCGGACGGCCCGACCTGCTCGAGCGCTCGGCGAACGTCGCCGGAACGATGGAATCGAGCGCACGCGATCTGTTCCGCGCGATCCAACGATTCAAGACGCTGCCCGATTACCTCCAGCTGTGGCCGGGCCACGGCGCGGGCTCGGCGTGCGGCAAGGCGTTAGGCGCGATGCCGCAGTCGACGTTAGGCTACGAGCGCCTCTTCAACTGGGGCCTCGCCGAGGCGAACGAGGACCAGTTCGTCCAGTCGGTGCTCGACGGACAGCCGGAGCCGCCGCGCTATTTCGCGGCGATGAAGCGCGTCAACCGCGAGGGTCCGCTCGTGTTAGGCAGCCTGCCGCACCCCGAGCGCTTGGGTGCCGCGCGCGTGCGAACCGCCCTCGATGCCGCGGCCACGGTGATCGACACGCGGCACGCGGCCGACTTCGCCGCGGGCCACGTCCCGGGCACGATCAACATTCCGCTCAACCGATCGTTCGCGACGTGGGCGGGTTCGCTGTTGCCGTTGGACCGCCCGTGTCACTTCATCGTCGACGACGAGGACGCGCCCGCGCTCGCCGCGCGTGCGGCGCGCGCACTCGCGCTCATCGGCTTCGACCACATTGGCGGATACTTCGGCGCGGAATCCATCGACGAGTGGCACGCCGCTGGCGGCGCGCTCGAGACCGTGCAGACGATCACGGCGCCAGAGTTGCGATCACGGCTGGCGTCAGGCGGTGTCACGGTGATCGACGTGCGCAACGACCACGAGTGGAACGCCGGGCACGTGCGCGGCGCGCAGTGGATACCGCTCGCCACGCTCGCCCAACGCGCAGGAGAACTGCACGGCACCGGGACACTCGTCGTGCACTGCCAGGGCGGCACTCGCTCGGCGATCGCCGCGAGCCTGCTGCTCGCGGCCGGTCATCACAACGTGGCGAATCTGTCCGGCGGATTTACCGAGTGGACGGGCGCCGGCTTTCCCGTCGAGCGTTAGCTCAGGGCGCGGCGCTCGAAGCTCCTGATGCCTAACGCCCAAAAGAGGCCGGTGAGCCCGACCAGAGCGCCGCACACGGCCACCAGGCTCATGTGCGGCAGCGCCGGCGTGAGCGCGCCGCGCATGCCTTCCGCCACGTAGACGAGCGGATTCACCAGCACCGCGTATTTCATCACCGGCACGGCCTGCAACCCCTGCCACGGATAGTACGCGCACCCGAAGAAAATCATCGGCGCCACGACGACGCTGAACATCAGCCCGATCTGCTGCGGGTTGATGCCCGTTCCCATGAGCAGGCCGAGGTTCGAGAACGCCGCGGCACCGAGCACCGTGATGAGCAGCACAGATACGATGTGCGCGCCGGCGAGCGCGTCGATCGGACCCATGATGAGCCGCGACATCGGCAGCACGACCGCCGCGGCGATCAGTCCCTGCAACACGCCCATCACGATTTTCTCGAACGCGATCAGGCGCGTCGGCACCGGTGCCAAGAGCCGGTCCTCGATTTCCCGCGTGAAACCGAAGTCCTGCACCATGGGCAGCGCCACCGATTGCACGCTCGACAGGGTGAGGCTCACGGCGATGATGCCGGGCAGCAGCGCCGCCCCGTATCCGTGTCCAACGAATCCCATCCGCGGCAGCAAGTAACCGAAGACGACGATGAACAGCAGCGGCTGCAGCGTCGTGCGCACGAGAAAGTACGGCAGCTCGCGCTTCGTCACGTGCAGGTCGCGCCGCATGAGCGCGCCGAAAATCCGGAGCATGCTCGGCGGCGGAGTCACCCAGGTGGTCGGCATCAATCGAGCTTCCTTCCCGTCAGGGAGATGAACAACGTTTCCAGGCTTGGCGGCGAAAGGTGAATGTCGCGCACTTCTCTGCCCTCCTCGCCGGCACCACGAATCAATGTTGGAATGAGCTCGCCGCCGCGCTCCGAGTAAATGCGGAGCACCGTGCCCTGCGTCTCCGCGCTCGCGACGCCGGGCAGTTGGCGCGCTCGCGCCGCGACGGCCGTCGCATCCCCATCGAGCACGAGCTCGACTAACGTGCCGCCGGGCGCGCGCGACTTGAGTCGGTGCGGTGTGTCGAGCGCCAAGAGGCGCCCCTGGTGCATGATCGCCACGCGCTCGCAGAGCCGGTCGGCTTCTTCCATGTAGTGCGTCGTCATGATGATCGTGCGACCTTCCGCGTGGAGCCCGCGCAGAATGTCCCACAGTGCGTGACGGGCCTGCGGATCGAGCCCCACCGTGGGCTCATCGAGGAAGAGCACGCGCGGCTCGTGGATCAGGGCACGGGCGATCATGAGGCGCTGCTGCTGTCCGCCCGACAACTGATCCACCTTTGCCTCCGCCTTCTCGGCGATGCCTAACTGGTCGAGCAGCTCGCCGGCGCGGCGCGCCGCCACCGAGCGCGCAATGCCGAAGTATGCCGCGTGGAACACGAGGTTCTCGCGCACGTTGAGGCTGCGGTCCGGATTCGGCCGCTGCGGCACCACGCCGATGCGCTGTCGAACCACCACTTCGTTGGACACGACGTCGGCGCCGGCCACCGTTGCCGATCCGCTCGTCGGCTTCACACGCGTCGTGAGAATGCCGATCGTGGTGGTCTTACCGGCGCCGTTGGGACCGAGCAGTCCGAAGAACTCTCCATCGGCCACGGCGAGGTCGAGCCCAACGAGGGCGACAATCTCGGGAGGCGCCTCCGCGCCACGCCGCGCGGCGGGCGCGGGATACACTTTGCGCAGCGCAAGCGTGCGGATGGCGGCGGGCGTGTCGGTCATGCGGCTCTGCGCGAAGAAGAGGGCGCATCGCGCGATCGCGCGACGGCCGCGTAAGCTACACGCCGACCGCCGCGCGAATGAAGAGCCGAGCGAAGCCGAAGCCCGGCGCTACGGAGCCGGGTGGTTGTTATCGAAGCCGAAGGTGAACGTCTGCTCGGTGAGCTGGCGGATCTTCGTGCCCTGCACGGTCGCCGGCTTGTAGCGGAGGCTGGGCAGCACGGCGCGCACCGCATCGGTGAACGGGTCGCCCGAGCTTTGCAGGATCTGCACCGTGTTGGGATCCAGCTTGCCGTCTTCGTCGACCATGAACTGGAGGCGAACGAATCCGCGCACGTCCTGCGATTGCATGTCGGGCGGATAGAGCGGCTGCGGATTGTCCGCGAGCGGCCACGCCGGACACGTGGTGCGCTTCTCGAGGTACGGCTTGTCGCCGCCATCGGCATGGCGGCCGACATACAACGAGAAGACTAACGAATCGGCGGTGACGCTCGATGGAATGGCGGCGATCGCTTTCGTGGTGGCGGCCGACGTGATGGCGGAGGTCAACGCGCTGTCGAAGTTCGCCATGGTCGACGGCGTGACTAACCGAGCGCCCGAGATGTGCCCGTCACGATGCAGCGTGAATTGCGCAACCGCGAACCGGGGCGTGCGCCATTCGACGGGGTTGAAGTAGAAGAACACGGCGTCGTCGATGTGGCGAAGGTAGTTCGTCGGCAGCTCGACGCCGCTCGCGCCTGACAATTCGGCATCGATCATCTCGATCTTGGGACTCTGGCATGCGCGCGCGTAGATCGCCGCCTGGCTGTTGTAGTCCCTGTGAACCAACTCGGCCTGGGCAGGCAGCGCGCCGGCGGCAACGACGGCGCCCAGCGCGAGACAGAAAGTGAATCGCATCGTGTCGCTCCATCACGGTGAAGAAAACACTCCGCCATAGCCGGGGGCCCGGCACGCAACGAGGATTTGCGCCGCGCGGAGGCGCGGGGGCGTACGGTACAGTGCGCTTTTAGGCGTCAGCGCGCAAGTAGTACGCGCAACGTTGCCCAACGCAACGGGCAGTCGTCGCTGGACGATGCTTCCCGCCCCGCTGATTTCGCTGGCACTCGCGCTGCTTGGTGGCTGCCCGGCGAACCCCGCTCACTGCGTGCTGAAGAACGTTCCACCCGATTCGGTCGGCATGTCGCCCGACCGGTTGGCAACCATCTCGCACGTCGCCGAACGTGGCTTGGAGGCGCGCGGGTATCCCGGCCTCGCGGTCGTCGTCGGGCGGCACGGCGGTCTGGTGTGGGAACACGGGTACGGTTCGCTCGACTGGGATACGATGAGCACCGCCGTAGATCCCATGCGCACCATGTACGACCTCGCGTCGCTCACGAAGGTGATCGCGACGACGACCGCCGTCATGGTGCTCTACGACGAGCACCGCATTCGTCTCGACGACCACGTGTCCAAGTACTTGCGCGCGTATCGCCGCGGCGCGAAGCGACAGGTCACCATCCGCATGCTGCTGGAGCACCGGGCCGGTCTCCCGCCTGGCCGCAACGTGTACCGGCGCGGCCGCTCGACCGCGACGGCTCGGCAGATGATCCTCGCCACCCCACTCGAGTATCCCCCGGATGAACGCGAGGTGTACTCGGACGTCGGCGCCGACGTGCTGGGCTTCGTCGTCGAAGCCGCGAGCGGGCAGCGGCTCGACGACTTCGTCCGGTCGCACGTGTTCCGTCCGTTGGGCATGACGTCCACGATGTTCCGGCCGCCGCGCACCCTGCGCCCGCGCATCGCGCCCACCGAGATCGCATCGAGCCGCGGGCACGCGCTGCGCGGCGAGGTGCACGACGAGACCGCCGACGCGTTAGGCGGCGTGGCAGGCAACGCCGGCCTGTTCGCCACCGCCGGCGACCTGGCGGTGTTCGCCCAGATGATGCTCGACCACGGCACCTACCACGGCGTGCGGATCGTGCGCGACTCGACGGTCGCGCTGTTCACCCGCCGGACGTCGGGCTGGCGTGCGTTAGGCTGGGAGACCTGCGCCGGCGGCGCCAGCTGCGGCCGCTACATGAGCGACGTCGCGTACGGCCACACCGGCTTCACCGGCACGTCCATCTGGATCGACCCGGAGAGCGATCTGTTCGTGATCGTGCTCGCCAACCGCATGCACGAGCTGCCCGACGGCCGGGCGCCGGAGTCCGCCGTGCTGGCCGACGTCCGCGCGGACATCGCCGACTTAGCCGAGCTCTCGGTGTCCGACGACAGCGTCCGCCGCGACATGCCGGACGCCATGCGCGCCGACCTCGCGATCGGCTGGCTGCACTGACGGTTCGTTAGGCGGAGTCGGCCGCGGCGAGGGTGCGCGCCGTTCGCACCGCGCGCCGCACGGCCCGCACGACGAGCGTCAACTCGCGGCGGCTCACATCCATCGGGAATCCCTGCGCATCGCCGTTCGAAAAGAACAGGCGATACGTGCTCGCGCCGTTGGTGATGTGCCGTGCGAACTGCAGTCCGGCGCCCGTCGCAGGATCGGTGGCCACCGTCCGGTAGACGCGCGTCGTGCGCGCGCCAACACCGCGGGCCCTGATGCGCACGATGGAATCGGCCAACTCGTTGGCCGCGTCGGCGGCGAGACTGACGGTGGCGTTGCCCGCGTCGGTCGACGCTCCGATGAGGACGTGCCCCGTGCTCAGCGCGTCGATCCCGATCACGCCGTGCTGCAACGCGAGCGTGGCAATCGTGCGATGCACGGCCTGCGCGCGCGCCGGCGACACGCCGGCCAACACCAACACCACCGCGACGGCGGCGAACCACCACCGCCGCCGGGCCATCGACTCAGTGCGATGCCGACGCGGTGGCCAGCAGATCGGCTTGGGTTTGGCCCTTCCGGATGATCTCAATGGCACGCTCGAGCTGCACGTCGTCATCGAGCTCGCGACGCTTGGCGGTCGAATCGCCGAACGCAAGACGCGCGACGCGGTCGCTGAGGAGGCGGTCCACCTCGCTCGAGGCGCGATCGTACAGGCCGCGATCCACCGTGACGCCGGCAGCGGTGAGGCGCTTGTACAGCTCGTCGCGCCACTGCTGACTAACGGTGTAATCGGGCTGCACGTGGCCTTTGAGCTCGAACGCGTAGTTGTAGAGCGTGACATAAAACTCCTGCGACTTCGGTGTCACCGCCTTCACGAAATCCTGCTCGGTGCTGTCGAGCGTGTCGGGGCGCACGATGATGTCCGGTGTGATACCGCCCCCGCCATACACCACCCGGCCGGCATCGCTCTTGAACGTCGGCCGCGCGCGACGGGCCGAGTCGGTTTCCACCGAATCGGGTTCATCGATCAACCGGCCATCGATGAATTTGCGCTCCTTCTGAATCGACCGCCCACTCGGCGTGTACCACTTGGCCGTCGTCAGCTTGAGCGCCCAGCCGCCATCGAGCGGAAACAACGACTGCACCAGCCCCTTGCCGAACGACGTCGTGCCTAACACAAGCGCGCGATCGTGATCCTGCAGCGCGCCGGCCACGATCTCGCTGGCCGACGCCGTGTAGCCATCGGTAAGTACCACGAGCGGGATCGTCGGCGCCACCGGGTCGCCCTTCGCCGTGTAGACCTGCGTGTCTCCGGCGCGCGCCCGCACGCTCGCGATCTGCTGGCCGTTGCGCAGGAACAGATTGCTGATCGCGATCGCCTGGTCGACGATGCCCCCGCCGTTGCCGCGGAGGTCGATCACCAGACCGTGCGCGCCGTCGCGTGTTAGGCGGCGGACCGCGTCCTCGAACTCGTCGGCCGATGTCTCGTTGAACTGCTGCAGCGGAATGTAGCCGACCTTGCCGTCGAACATCATCGCGAACGGCACCGCGGGAATGTGGATCACCGCGCGGGTGAACGTGAGGTCGATCGGCGCCGTCACGCCGGGCCGCGCGAACGACACCTTCACCGACGTCCCGGGCGTCCCCTTGAGCAGGTCCGTGACCTGCACGAGCTTCATGCCGCGCGTCGTTTGCTGGTCGACCCCCACGATGTGATCGCCTTCGTGTACGCCCGCCCCTTCCGCCGGCGTGTGCGGGTACACCTTGGTCACGACGATCGCACCCTCCTGATCCTCGACCAGCATGCCAAGGCCGCCGTACCGCCCACCGGTCTGGCGCGTGAAGTCCTGCAATTCCTTTGGCGAATAGAGCGCCGCATACGGATCCTGTAGCTCACGCACCAACCCGCGCGCCGCCTTCTCGTAGAGCGCTGCGTTGCTCACGGTATCCACGAAGCGGTCGGACACGAGCGAGAGCACTTCGTCGAACAGATGTGGACCGCTGCGATCGCGCGCGGATTCCACGATGAATGCGCTTGCAGCCAGCGGCAGCAGCGCGACGCCGACGATGGCGGCCCGACGGAATGGGTGCGTCATGTGCCAAATTCCACGTGAGGAAGGTGGGGCGTGCAGGGGGCTCGGTACAGTGTAGCGAGACGCGCGTCGTTCGGGCAATCGGCGACCCGCTCCACTAGAATGACCACCAGCCCCATCGGCACGTTTCGAGCTACTTTTTCATGACCACGAAAACCCGGATCGTGCCGATTCAATGCAAGACGCTGACGCAGCTCTGATAATGCGGTGCTCGCGGTGCGCCACTGTGCTGCCCGGCGACTCGCTCGACGTCGAGTGTCCCGCGTGCGGCGGACTGCTCGAGCTTGTCGCACCGCTACCACCGATGCGCGGTGACGCGCTCCGTCACTTGTTCGCGAAACGGCGCGGCAACATCGACGGACCCGATGCGTCCGGCGTGTGGCGATATCGCGAGTTGCTCGCGGCATGCGCCGACGATGTCGTGTCGTTTCCCGAGGGAAACACGCCGCTCATCTCTGCCGGCGGCGCAGCGCGCTGGGCCGGTTGCCCAACGCTGCGCGTGAAGCACGAGGGACTCAATCCCACCGGCTCGTTCAAGGATCGCGGAATGACGGTGGGCGTCACGCACGCGCGGCGGCTACGCGCTCGCGCGGTGGCGTGCGCATCCACGGGCAACACCGCCACGTCGCTCGCTGCGTACGCGGCGAGAGCGGGCATGCCGGCACTCGTTCTCATACCGGCCGGCAAGGTTGCAATGGGAAAACTCGCGCAGTCGCTGGCGTATGGTGCGCGCACGCTGCTCGTGCGCGGAGACTTCGATGCCTGCTTGTCCCTCGCGCGCACGGCGGCGCGCGAGCTCGGCGTCTACCTCGTCAATTCCATCAACCCGTATCGGCTCGAGGGGCAGAAAACCATCGTCCTCGAGATGCTGGAACAGTGCGGGTGGCAGGCGCCCGACTGGATCGCGCTCCCCGCCGGCAACCTCGGCAACACCGCGGCGTTCGGCATGGCGTTAGTCGTCGCGCGCGAATGCGGGCTCATCAGCCGCCTCCCGCGTCTGCTCGCGGTGCAGGCGGAGGGCGCGTCGCCGTTTGCGCGCGCGTTCGACACCGGATTCACCGCGCTGCGACCGGTCACGCCTAACACAGTCGCGACCGCCATCAACATCGGCGATCCCGCATCGTACGACCGCGCGGTGCGTGCGATTCGCGAGACGAACGGCGTGGTGACCAGCGTGCGCGACGACGACATTCTCGATGCGAAAGCGGCCATCGACGCCGCGGGCATTGGCTGCGAACCGGCGAGCGCCGCATCGGTTGCCGGTGTGCGGCGCATGGTCCGCGATGGCGTGATCGCCGCGGGCGACGACGTGGTGTGCGTCCTGACGGGCCATCTGCTCAAGGATCCTGACGCCGTGGTCCACTACCACGACCAGACTCACGCAGACCGCGCGTCGTCTAACCCGCCGCGGGAAATCGACCCAACGATCGACCACGTTCGGCGCGCGCTCGACCTGGGCTAGACGTGTCCGATTTGGCACAGCCCGGTGCGGGCAAACTGGCGTAGGGCAAGGGGTAGGCAGCCGCGCAAAAAAGACTTAATATCGTGCTCACTCGCTGGCGTACCGACCAGCACTCCGTCACCTTTCCCCCTGCTCTAGGTGAGGAGACAGGCTGCTGGTGCGGAATGATGGCGCACCACGTGTTCGCCGTGTCGTCCCTCACCCGCTTTGCGTGCCGTCGATCCGCCCGCCCGCTGCTACTCTTCACCCTCCTCGGAAGGTATCTGTGACGGAAACAGCATCACCCGCGTGGCTAGCCGGTGAGAAATCCAGAGAAATCTTTGACGCGGAGCAGGAATTCCTTGCGCCTGGGGCGCAGAGCTTCGCGTTGTTCAGCAAGATTTGCATCGACCATGGCGAAGGCTCGCTGTTGTACGATGTCGATGGCAATCGATACATCGATCTCATGGCCGGCATCGGTGTGGCAAGCCTCGGCTATGCCCACCCGCGCTACGTCGCAGCCCTCCAGAAGCAGGTCTCCCGGATTCACGTCGGCAGCTTCACATCCGAGAATCGCTCCGTGCTCGTGCGCATGTTGGCCGAGCTCGCGCCCGGCGATGTGAATCGCACGCAGTTTTATTCGAGCGGCGCGGAAGCGGTGGAGTCGGCGCTGCGACTGGCCAAGTCGTACACCGGAAAGGATGAGTTCGTTGGCTTCTGGGGCGGCTTCCACGGCAAGACCGCGGGCGTGCTTCCGTTGTTGGGCAGCACCTTCAAACACGGACTCGGTCCGCTCATGCCGGGCCGTTATTCGTCGCCGTACGCGTCGTGCTCGCGGTGCCCCTTCGAGAAGAATTTTCCGGCGTGCGACTGGGCGTGCGTCGATTTCCTGCGCAAGAAAATCGAGCTCGAGACGGCCGGCAACATCGCGGCGATCATCGTCGAGCCCATTCAGGGAACGGCCGGCAACATCGTTCCGCCCATTGGCTTCTTGAAGGCGCTGCGCGAGCTGGCGGACGAGTTGGACGCGCTGCTCATCGCCGACGAGATGATCACGGGCTTCGGCCGCACGGGCAAAATGTGGGGCGTCGAGCACGAAGGCATCGTCCCCGACATCATGAGCGTGGGTAAGGGCTTCGGCGGCGGCTTCCCCATGAGCGGCTTGCTCATTCGCGATGAAGTCGCGTTCGCGAAGCCGTGGGCGAATCCGAGCGGTAGCTCGTCGAGCTACGGCGGCAACCCAATGGCGGCCGCCGCAGCGCGCGTGACGCTCGAGACGATTCTCGAGGAGAACCTCGTCGCCCACAGCCGCGACCTCGGCGAGAAAATGATGGCCGAGATGCAGAAGTGGGAGAGCGAGATTCCGATCGTGAGCGATGTGCGCGGACGCGGTCTCATGATCGGCATGGACCTCGTCGTGCCGGGCACGCGGACGCTGCTCGACAAGAAGATCACGCGCTGGATTTTCGACACGCTGCTGTCGCGTGGCGTACTGGCGATGATCTACAACCCCGAGGTGCGCATCAATCCGCCGTTAGTCATTCCGGAAGACCTCGCCATGGACGCGTTGGCGACGATGAAGGACGTGCTGACGGAGGCCTCGGAAATGGCGGTGCGCAGTTGAGACCGACGCCGACGTCCGCGACGCGGATCAGCGAGCTCACCCCCCGTCCATCGGCGCCGGGACATGTCCCGGCGCCGCGCGTCTATCGGGGCGCCGTGATCGGCTTGGGCGGCATCGCGCGCAACGCGCACTTGCCCGGGTTCGCGCGTGATCCGTTAGTCAGCACGCGCTTCACGATCGTGGCGACGATGGACGGCGGGCCCGGCGTCGCGCCGGTGCCGGGTGTTCCACACTTCGGGCAGCTCGATGACCTCCGCGGTGCGGGCCCCATCGATTTCGTCGACATCTGCACGCCGACGGCGTCGCACCTCGAGATCACGTTGTGGGCATTGGAGCACGGCTACCACGTGATGTGCGAGAAGCCGGTTGCCTTGAACCGAGCCGAAGCGGCGCGTATTTCAGCGGCCGCGCGCGCCGCGAACCGCGTGGTGATGCCGTGTCACCAGTACCGGTACAATCCGGTGTGGCTCAAGGTGCGCGAATGGCTGCACCACGGTGTGATCGGGCACTGGCACCTGGCAGAGTTCCAGGTGCATCGCCTCATGGCGGACCGCGGCACGGGCGCCGCCACAGAGACTCCGTGGCGCGGTCTCGCCGAGCACAGTCGCGGCGGCGTGCTCCTCGATCACGGGACGCATCTCATTTATCAGATGCTCGACGCCGCCGGACTCCCCGAGTCGGTGCGCGCGTGGACGGGCCAGCTGCGTCACGCCGACTACGACGTCGAGGACAGCGCGCAGCTCCTGTTCGAGTATCCGGAGCGGTTAGGCGTCATGTTCCTGACGTGGGCCGCGCGGCACCGCGAGAACCGCGTGCGCTTCGTCGGCGAGCGCGGCTCGATCGAGTGGGTGGGTGGTATCCTGCGACTCGAGCGCGACGGCGACGTGACGTCCTACGACTACTCGGCGGAGCTCGACAAGTCGTCGTATCCGGGTTGGTTCGCGGGATTATTCGGCGCATTCGCCAACGCGATGGACACCGGGTCCGCGGAGCCATACTTGGAGGACATCCGCAACGTGGCCGCCGTGCTCGAAGCGGCGTACCGCTCCGCGGCCGGCGGCTGCCGGGTCACCGACCTGTAGTGGTCTCGTGGAGCG
>DASVAC010000102.1:0-3457 GCA_036376535.1 Gemmatimonadaceae bacterium
AGGTTGGAGTAGATCGCCGTACGCGTCGGGCCTAACACACGCACGCCGCGGTACCATCCGAGATATCCGATCACGAGCGAGCCGATGCCCGCGAATGCCATCGCGCCCCACAGGCGCGCGCTCAGGCTGCCCCACGACGTCGCGGCGAACGCCGGCGCCGACACGACGAGCAATGGAATCATCCCGCCCACGAGCGTCAGCGCCGAGAGGTCGATGAGCGACACGCGGTGGGTGATGGGTTCGAGCAGCACCGTGTACACGGCCCAGCACACCGCCGCGGCCACGACGATCGAATCGCCCGTCAGCGACGCACCGGCCGCCTCGTGCATCGCTCCGCCGAGCACCACGAGCGCGATCCCGACCATCGACAACGCGACGCCCGCGTAGCCGCGCGGGCCTACGTGCTCGATGCCTAACCAACGACCCAATACCGCGATCAACGCCGGCGAGGCGGCGAGCAGCAGCGCCGCGTTCCCCGCCCGCGTGTGCGCCACGCCCTCGGCAAACAGCGTTTGATAGACGCAGTTGCCCAACACGCCTAACGCAAGAAGCGCCAGCGCGTCGCGCCGCGCGATCGGGCGCGCGCCGGGCCGCCGGCGCTGGACCGCCGCCAGCACGCCGAACGCGAGCGTCGCCATCAGGATCCGCGCGCCGTTGAACGCCAGCGCGTCCATGTGGTCCGTGCCGTACTTCACGACCGCGTAGTTCGCCCCCCAGATCGTGGTCGTCAGCAACAGCCAGAGGTCGGTGAGCGAAACGCCCGACCGCGCGGGTGGTTCCGCGCGATCGGGCGCCATCGCCGTGTCGAGCGCTGTGGACATGCCGGAAACCTAGGCGGCGCGTCCACTGCGCGACAGCGCCTTCCTCCCTCTCACCACTGCACCTAACTTCCCGCCCATGCACCTCTCCTTCGCGCTCTTCGCCGACGCCGCCAATCTCTCCGTCGAGGGGAAGCTCAACATCCTCGGCGTTTTCGACGCCGTGCAGGTGGCCGGTCTCCCCACGGTGCACCCGCGCGCGCATCTCGTCGTCCGGCTCAAGGGCACGGCCGCCGACGCCGGCGCGCACGTGATCGCACTGCAGTGGGTGAGTCCCGGCGGCACCGAGTTGTGGTCATCCAACGGAGAGCTCAACGTCGCGACGCCGCCGCCCGAGGTCGCCGAAATCGACTTCCCGCTCATCGCGGCCGTCGACCTGCCGCTCGATAGCGCCGGGACCTACGAGATGCGCATCGCGATCGACGGCTCGGTCCACGGCGAAGTGCGCCTGCACGTGCGCGCCGCCGTCGTGCCCGCCGCGAAAATGGTGAGCTGAGAGACGCTCGCGTCGCGCGCTCAGCGCACGCGACGCGCCCAACGGAACCGCGACAGGAGCGCCCGCGCGTACGCGTCCGGCGCCGCCAGGTTCTCGATCGCGTAGCCGCCACGCCCCAAGCCGAGGTGCACCAGCCGCGACGTGCCCAACGCAATCGCGACGTGCGTGATGCGCCCGTCGTCGCGATCGGAAAAGAATGCGAGATCGCCGGCCGCCAGCTCGCCCAACGCCGCGCCCGCCGCGATCGACTCGCCGCACTCGGCTTGTGCGCGCGCGTCGCGCGGGAGCACGATGCCGTGCAGACCGAACACCGTTTGCACGAGTCCCGAGCAGTCGGCGCCCCACGGCGTGAGTCCGCCCCACTCGTACGGCGTCCCCTCGAACTGCGTGCATGCAGTGTGTGCCGCCGCCGCGGCTGATGATGGAAAGCGCTGCGCCATTTCGCCGCCCTCGACCACCTCGCCGCTCTCCACGACGGCCGCGGCATCGAGCCACGCGCCGAGCGGCAAGGCGCGCCGCGTGCCGAAGGCGTCGCGCACCACGCTCCCGAGCGACAACCGCGCCGGCCCGCTTCCGTTAGGCGAAGCATCGTTGTCGGGTTCCGACAGGTACCCGCGGTGCATCCACCCCTCGTACCCGTCGCGCAGCCGTACCCGGAGCCACGGCTCGCGTTCGCCCGCATCCAGCCGCTCCACCGGATGACCGGCAAGCGCCTGCGTCACCTGCTCGCTCCCCGCCCGGGGCTCGCCGTTCACCGGCGCCACCGACACGCGCACCACGAGCATGCTCACGACGCGCGACCCCTCACCGGCTGCGCGAACGGCGCGACGACGCCGGCACCACCGCCCGCGACGCACGCGCGAGATCGGCGTCGCTCACGTCGCTCAGACTGCGCACCACGTCGTCCCGGCGTGTGCCGCGCTTGATCGGCTTCGACGCCACCGTTCGCGGCACCGACCGGTCCAGCGGCACGAACAGCAGCCGCGCGCTCCATTCGCCGGTGCGCCGGTCGAAGGCGGTGTCGCCCAACACCGAGAACGCGCGCTCGCCTAACGTGAAGCGCCGCCGCACCACCACCACGTCGCTCACGTCGCGCTGCCCCGGCTCTCAGCGGCGTGCTTCGCCTCGCAGTCGCGACACCGCAACACGCCGCGAAAGCTGCACACCAGGCAGATGAACGTGCCGCAGTCCGCGCACGGATAGCCTTCGGACGCGCGTTCCTCGCGGCCGCACGCGCGGCACAGCATGCCGTCGTGTTCCTGGGGCTTAGGCGTGGGGGATGTATCGGACATGATAACGAATGTAAGGGGAGAGTCGCCGTGGTGAAGACGCGCGGGATGCCGCGGACGTCCCGAGCCTAGCCCGCGCCGCCCACGACGCGCGGCTCCGTCGCCATCACCATGTCGCCCAGATTGTACTGCTTGATCTTGTTGATGAGGGTGGCGCGCGAGATGCCCAGCTCCCGCGCCGCGCGCGTGCGGTTCCCATTGTGTGCGCGCAACGTGCGTTCGATGTGCGCGCGCTGCACTTCGTCCAACGACCGCGGCACGTGCCGCGAGAGGCCCGCTCCGCTCGCGCGTCGCACCTCGGACGGCAGATGCTCCGCTCCAACACGGCGCGATCCGCGCGCCACGATCAGCGCGCGCTCGAGCACGTTGCGCAGCTCGCGCAGATTGCCGGGCCACGGATACCGGAGCAGCACCTCCCACGCGCCATCCGCGATCTCCGACGGGGCGGACCGCACCTGAATCTGCAACTCGTGCATCAGGCGCTCGATCAGGTCGACGAGGTCCTCGCGCGCTCGCGCACGCAACGGCGGCAGGTGCACCGGCATCACGCTCAGCCGATAGTACAGCTCTTCGCGCAACCGTCCCGCGTTCACTTCCTCGACGAGATCGCGGCACGTAGACGCAATCACGCGCACGTCCGCGTTCGTTTCGCGCACACCGCCGGCGCGCCGATACGTGCGCGCCTCGAGCAGCTTGAGCAGTCGCGGCTGCAGCACGGGATCCAGCCCCACCACTTCGTCGAGGAACAACGTGCCGTGCTCCGCGATCTCGACCAGCGCCGCGCGCCGGCGTCGCGGACGATCCTCCACCTCGCTGCCGAACAGCTCTTCCTCGAGCGCATCCGGCGGCATCCC
>DASVAC010000103.1:0-5443 GCA_036376535.1 Gemmatimonadaceae bacterium
ATGACAAATGAGTCCGCCTTGTCCGGCTGTGTCCGGGTGTGTCCGCTTCAAACTCGTAGATGCCTGTCAGGCAGCGGAGGCGGACACGCGAGACCCTGCTGACCTCTCGGGAAAGTCGACGTGCAAACTGAACCAGCACGGCCCATTTCAGCGGCTGGCGTAGAAGCCGAGGCTCGGTTAAACTAACAGGTCTGTACACGATAACTCGTCACACCCGGGCCCGACCTCAGCCCCGAGCCATATATGCACGCCTTCATCGAAACGCAGAAAGAGTACATGCGCACGGACATTCCCCCCTTCCGACCCGGGGATACCCTGCGCGTCGCCGTACGCGTGAAAGAAGGCGACAAGGAACGCCTCCAGGCGTTCGAGGGCGTTTGCATCGCCCGCCGCGGCAGCGGCGTCAGCGAGACGTTCGCCATGCGGAAGGTCTCGAACGGCGTCGGCGTCGAGCGGATTTTCCCGGTGCACAGCCCCATGATCGGCAGCGTCACCGTGGTCCGCCGCGGCCGCGTCCGCCGCGCCAAGCTCTACTACTTGCGCAACGCCAGCGGCAAGCAGGGCCGCATCCGCGAGCGCAAGACGCACCTCGGGCAAACCTCCGAGGAGTAACCGCGGTGGGCGGAGGGCGCGGCGCGAAGCCTGGTCGGCGCGCCGGCGTACACCGCCTACGCTGGACCGCCATCGAACGGGACATGCGTCGTGAAGGCGCGTCCCTCATTGCCGGTGTCGATGAAGTTGGACGCGGGTGCCTCGCCGGTCCGGTCGTCGCCTGCGCCGTCATCATGCCGCCCGACGCCCGCGCGCTCCCCGGCGTCGACGACTCGAAGATGCTCCCCGCCGCCAAGCGCCGGCAGCTCGCCGTCCGCATCGCCGAGCGCGCGGTCGCGTTTGCGTTAGGCGCGGCGTCGGTGCTCGAGATCGAGCGCCTCAACATCTATCATGCGTCCGCGCTCGCCATGCGCCGCGCGCTGCGCCGCCTCCGCGCCCAACCGGACCGCGTGCTCATCGACGGCCGCCCCATTCGCTCGTTAGGCATCGAACACACGGCCATCGTCGACGGCGACGACAAGTGCTACAGCATCGCCTGCGCGTCGATCATCGCCAAGGTGACCCGCGACCGGCTCATGGCGTACCTCGCCAAACGCCACCCGGCCTACTTCTGGGAGCGCAATTGCGGATACGCCACGCCGATCCACATCCAGGCCATCCGCGACACCGGCTCGTGCCGGCACCATCGCAAGTTCTTCGTCGACACCGCGCTCTACGGACCGCCGCAGCTCGAGCTCACGCTCGACGGCTCCGAGGTGTCCGAGAGCGTCGCCACGCTCATCGCCGACACGTTTCCTAACCTGGCGTCGGATCAACCGACGATATGACGACACCGCACGATCAGCCGACCGTGTTTCGGTCGGGGCTGTTCGACGGCCAGGTCGCGCTCATCACCGGTGGCGGAACGGGCATCGGCTTCGGCATTGCCCAACTGCTCGCCGAGCTCGGCGCCACCGTGGTCGTAGCGAGCCGCAACCAAGCGCACCTCGAGCCCGCGGTCGAACAGCTGCGCGCAGCCGGCCGTAAAGCGGACTCGCTGACGCTCGATGTCCGCGATGCGGATGGTGTCAAAGCGGCTATTCGGTCCGTCGCCGACCGGTTGGGCCGAATCGATGTGCTCGTCAACAACGCCGCCGGAAACTTCTACGTCCCGTCCGAATCGATGAGCGTCAACGCGTGGCGCTCGGTGATCGAGATCGACCTGTCGGGCACGTTCTTTTGTTCACAAGCCGTGATGCCCGTGATGCGCGATCACGGAGGCGGTCGCATCGTCAACATCTCCATGACGCTGCACTACCGCGGGTGGCCCCTCATGGCGCACGCGACAGCCGCCAAGGCCGGCATCGATGCCCTCACGCGCACGCTCGCGCTCGAATGGGCGCGCCACGGCATCCGCGTGAACGCCGTTGCGCCCGGGCCCATTCCGACAGAGGGCGTGAAGAAGGCGTTCTCCGCGCCGCCCGATGCCGTGCAGGATGTCTTTTCAGCCGAGCGCGCCATGGAGGAGTATGCGCGGCATGCGATACCTCTGGCGCGAATGGGATCGCCCCGCGACATCGCCAACATGGTCGCGTTCCTTGCATCGCCTGCGGGCGATTGGATCACCGGCTCGATCATGGTCGTCGACGGCGGCGAATGGTTGCAGAAAAGTCCGCATTGACGATTTCTCATTCGCGGTGCGAGTCGTTCTGCCCTACGGAAGGAGTTTTTTTCACTGGCGTGACACATATCACACGCGTTTCGCGGGGCACATTTTTAGCATGATGTTCACATGTCCCAGTACACCTCACTCGAGTGGAACAACCCGGAGCACACTATGAAACACCAGCTCAAGACCATCGCGGTAGTTGCGCTTGTCGCACCAGTGATGGCCGCCTGTGCCTCGAAGGGCTTCGTCAGAGAGAACCTGGCGTCGGGCCTCGCGGCTCAGAAGGCGTACACTGACTCGTCAGTCTCGACTGAGCGGACGGCCCGCATGGCGGCCGATAGCTCGCTCTCCACGGACGTGGCCTCGTTGCGCAAGGATCTCGACAGCCTGCGCACCGAGTTCGGCGCGAAGATCACGGCGCTCGAGAGCGGGCTCCAGTTCGCACTGCCGGTGCACTTCGCCTTCGACGACGCCACCGTTCGTGATGAAGATCACGATGCGCTCGATCGCTTCGCCAAGATCGCGCAGAAGTACTATCCCGGCTCGACCATCACGGTCGAGGGATTCGCTGACCCCGCCGGCTCGACGCGCTACAACGTGAAGCTGTCGGAGCGTCGTGCCGAAGCGGTCAAGGCATATCTGGCGTCGCAGGGTCTAACCGACCAGGTCAACACGGTTGGTTACGGGAAGACGCGCCTCGTCGTGCCGGGTGCCGAGAAGGATGCGCCGGGCGCGGAGAAGAACCGCCGCGTGGTGTTCGTCATCGAGAGCAAGGGTGACTCGACGGCGACCACGGCCTCGACGATGCAGTGACGCTGTGAGTTGGTGTAGCAACTGGTGATGTGAAGACGGCGCGCCTCTCGAAGACGCGCCGTTTTTACATCGGGCGGGTTTCTTCGACAACTGCTTGAGAAGGATAACGAAAGTGAAACAAGGGATAACGAAAGTGATCGTTCTGCGCGGCGGGGAGTGCGATGCCTAACGTGTAGGTGACGTGTTTTTTGGGGGTCTTCCGGGAATTTCGTGAGATCTCGTAGACACGAACCGACGGCAAGGCGATGCACCGGCTGCGGGTCCGCCTCCGCTGTCTGAGAAGCATCTACGAGTTGATAGCGGACACACCGGGACAACGGCGGACAAGGCGGACTTAATTGGTAACTCCCCGAGAAGTCAGCGCTCGAAACTAAACAACACGTTCTTGTCGTGTCCGTTCGTGTCCGTTCGTGTCCGTTCGTGTCCGTTCGTGTCCGTTCGTGTCCGGCCTTGTCCGCATTCACAGTCGTGAGACTCTCATCATCGGCGGAGGCGGATTCACGAGCGCTCAGTCGTGCTCGCGTGTCCGCCCCCGCTGTCTGACAACGCGCTGCCCCTCTCCGGAAATTCCTGAAGAACCTTTTTTGTTAACAACAAAAGACCTTGCCATCCAATGCGCGACCGTGCTCCCCTCCGCGCAGAACGATCACTTTCGTTATCCTTCTCAAGCAGTTTTAAGGGACACTCACCACGGGCCCTCACATCGCACTTCCCTGAGCGCTGTCCGCCGGCGCCTGCGGGTGCGGCACGTTCTTCCTCCGCGCGGCGAGCATCAACTCGGGTGCTAACGCTGCGCCTAACACGGTGACCGGCACGTTCTGCACGACCTGCAGCAGCACCGCGACGCCCACGGCCGCGTCCTTCGACAACCCCATCGCCTGAGCCGTGGCCGCGTACACGAATTGAAAGAAGCCGACGTTGCCCGGCGTCGCGCGCGCGAGAAATCCGACGTTCACCAGCAGCATCGCCGAGATGCTCCCGGCGAGCGAAATGGGAAAGTGCGCCGCGATCGCCGTGAGGTGATACGACGCGATCTGCGTCCCCCAGTTCACGATCGTCAGCGCGAGCGCGGCGCCCATACGCCGCACGGTGACGATGTGCGCCAGCCGCTCGATGAATCGCTCGAACCCGGCCCGCGTGCGCGCCACGAACCCCGTGATCTCTTCGCCGGGCGGCGGCGGATGCGGTGCATGCACGAGCAGCGCAATGAGGACGACGACGATCGCGCCGAGCATCGCGACCGCCGCGGGCCGCCACCGTGCGACGTCGTCAGGCAGCGGCAGCAAGAACGCCGCGCCGATGAGCACGAGCACGTAGCCGATGAAATCGAAGAGGCGTTCGAGTGCGAGCGCCGCCACGACGCCGGTCCCCGACGCTTCGGAGCTCCGCGTTACCAGCACCGCGCGCGCCGCTTCGCCGCTGTTCGCGATGAGCAGATTGTTGATGCCGGCACCGGCCGCGGTTGCGCGCATGGCCAGGCCCAACGACGGTGCACCAACCGGCCTCAGGAAGATCCACCATACGACGGCCTTTGCTCCCACCGTTGCGAGGTTGGCGAGCGCGGCTAGAAGCAGCAGCCATGGCGACGCCGATCGGATCGCGTGCCACGACGCATCCCAGTGCACGGTGCGCGCGTAATACACGAGGAGCGCCACCATGCCCAGGGTCAGCGCACCATGCAGGAATCGCTTGTTGGTCAACCGAAAGGCCATGACGTCGCCGACGACGAGAAGGAAGAGAGCGCTGAACGGTAGCAGAACATCGACGGATTGTCATTCCATCTGGGCGACACATCGCGCCGACAACTGACCGCGCACCCAACGCGCCCGGAACGACCCCGGTACTAGTTGACACTCACGGGCCATCGAGCCCGCACTCGCCCCCTTGAACCCGACGCCCCGACCCATCGTGACCATCCTCCACCCTGGGTGCATGAGTTACCGGTGCCGAACGGCGTCGCTGGCCGTCGTGCTCTTCGCCGTCGGTTTCATGGCGAGGCCAATGCGAGCGGCCGCACAGGTCGGAACGACCACCGACATCCTAACGGGAACCGTCACCGACCCAACCGGGCATCCCATCGAGGGTGCGGACATCGAGGCGATGTCGCTCGAGACCGAGATCTCGCGGCACACACACACCAACGACAAGGGACGATACACCATTGTCTTCCCCGATGGCGGCGGACAGTACCGCGTCACTGTGCGGTTCATCGGCATGGCTCCATCGGTGGTCCAGGTGTCGCGCCAGGCCGATGAAGACCGGCTGGTGAGCGACATTCACATGTCTCCGACGGCCCAGCGCCTCGCCACCGTCACCGTCAACGCTCGGCGCAACAATGGCCGGGGGAATCAACGGACGCCCGGCTCGACCGAGCGCGACATCTCGTCTGAGATGGCGGCGCGCCTGCCGGTCGACGCGAGCGATCTCAAC
>DASVAC010000104.1:0-10779 GCA_036376535.1 Gemmatimonadaceae bacterium
TCGTGAGGCGGCCGAGGATGGCGTGCAGCCCCATCACGTCGAAGAAGTTGCCGGTGACGAGTCCCACCTGGATGCGCGCCGAGGGCGCATACTGATCGCCTTGCAGGATGAGCGCCCACGGCGAGAACTCGGCGATGCCGCCTAACGCAGGCACGCCGGCGCGGAAATCGCGCACCTCGGGCACGGAGAACGCGATGTCCTGCCCGGCGGGGCCGTCGATCGATTGGCGCAGGTAGAGCAGGCGGTCGCCGTCGCGGTTGGGCAGGGGCTTGAGCAGCACGCCGCGCACGACGCTGAAAATCGCGGTGTTGGCGCCGATGCCCAACGCCAGCGTGATCACGACGACCGCCGCGAACGCCGGGCTGTGCCGCAGCGACTTGAGCGCGTAGCGGAGGTCGGACGCGATGCTCTCGAGCCACGGAATCCCGCGCTGCGCGCGGACCGCTTCGGCGGCGATCGCGAGGCCGCCCGATGCCATCATTGCACGCCGCCGCGCTTCGTCGGGCGAGAGCCCGCGCCGCACGTACTCGGCAGTCTCCATGTCGAGGTGCGCCTGCAGCTCGTCGCGGAGATCGTCATCGCGGCGATGTCCGCTGAAGACGCCCGCCAGGCGCGCGAGCCACGCGCGGACGTGTCTCATGGTGCCTCCCCTTCGCGTCGCGGCGCGAGAAAAGCCGCGATCAGATCCGCCGTGCGGTGCCAATCGCGCGTCTCGCGTGCCAGTTGTTTGCGTCCGACTGCGGTGAGCGTGTAGTACTTCGCGCGGCGATTGTTCTCGGACTGGCGCCATTCGGCCTTGATGCATCCCTCCTGCTCGAGCTTGAGGAGCGCGGGATACAGCGTGCCGTAATTGAGCGTGAGGCGGCCTTTGCTGGTTTCCTCGATGCGGCGTGCCACCCCGTAGCCATGCAGCGGGCCCAATACCTCGAGGGTCGTGAGAATCATCAGGGCGAGGGTGCCCTGTTGTACGTCGAGCTTGTCCGCCATGCGCCGTCCTATGGGATTCCAACATGACGGTATGCAAGCCGGTTTGGTTTCGCAAGGGACCGCCGGCGGCACCGCGCTATCTTTCAGTGCGCCTACACGGGGTCAACCATGCCAACGCAAACAGACGTGATCCTCAAGCGCTTCGAGCAGCCCGACGAAGTGCGTGAAATGGTGAAAGGCCGGTTCGACCTCGTGCGGATCGGCGGGATGACCATCGGACGAGCGACGTACGAGCCCGGGTGGCGGTGGTCGGAGCACGTTGGGCCGTCCGTTGGGCAGACGCGATGCTCGGTCGAGCACGTCGGGTTGGTCATCGCGGGTACGGCGACCGCGGCGTTCGGAGACGGCCGGGTGATCGAGCTGCGGGCGGGGGAG
This sequence comes from Gemmatimonadaceae bacterium, assembly GCA_036376535.1. Classification (GTDB taxonomy): domain Bacteria; phylum Gemmatimonadota; class Gemmatimonadetes; order Gemmatimonadales; family Gemmatimonadaceae; genus JADGGM01. Next base: position 1,363 of record DASVAC010000104.1, read on the forward strand.
TTGTTCTACATCCCGCCCGAGCCGCACGACAGTTGGGTCGTCGGCGACGTGCCCTATGTCTCGCTGCACTTCCTCGGCGCCGATCACTACGCGCGGTAGACCGCGCCGCCTCGCGTCACGAGGGACGAACGCCCGGACTGCCTAACGCAGCGTAGCCGTCGTGCGCCGCGAACGCCGCCGCGGCAGACTCGTGCTGCTCGGCGCAGCGCTCGAGCAGGCGCACGAACGCCGGCGTCCCGCGCAACGCGTCGAACCACGCATCCCGCTCGAGCACGGGGTGACAGAAAAAGCCGTCGGCCACGACGCCCTCGAGTAGCTCCAGTGCCCGGCGCGCGTCGCCGTGCTTCGCGACGTGCCGCGCCACGTAGAACCGTCCTTCGGGATCGCGAAAATCGGGCGACAACATGCGCTGGATTGCCTCGACGCTCTCCGCCATTCGCCCTTCGATCGACAAGCGAAGTGCCGACGCGAGATGCCGGCGGCGCTCCGGCATCTGCTGCTCCATCTCGCACAGGCCTGGCAGCGCTTCCTCGCCGCGACCCAGCGCGATGAGCGCGGCGGGGACGATGTACGGGAATTCGACCACGGACAATGGCGCCAGGCGCTCGTAGTCGCCTTGCATGAACCACGTGTGCATCACGCTCGTGCTGATGCGCGGATCCAATCGGCGCGCCCGCTCGTGCGCCGCGATCGACGCGTCGAGCAGCCCGCAATACCGGCACGCCGTGACCAGGCCGGCCATGATCTCGGGATCGGCAATCCGCGCCCGGCTCACCAGCCGCACCATGGCGTCGTGTGCGCGGCCCAGGTCGGCCTCGAGTTGGGCATAGTGCTTGTGCGCCGACGCGAGATCGGGATTCAGCTCCAGCGCCCGCTGAAACGCCAACTCGGCTCGCGTTAGGCCGCCGTCGTGGGCGCCTTCGATGTACTTCGACTGCACGTGGTACATCCTGCCTAACTTTGCCCACGCCGGCGCGAACCGCGGGTCCTCCGCGACACACCGCTCGTAGAGCTCGCGCGCCACGTCCCATCGGGCGCGGTCGACGCTCAGCTGGTTGCCGCGCAAGAAGCTGTCGTAGGCCGTCTTGCTCGCGGGCACGTCGGCCGATCGGCGTCGGCGGTCGCGCGCGCTGAGCGGCACGGAGAGCGATTCGAGAATGCCCTGCGCCAATTCATCCTGCAGCTGGAAGAGGTCGCCCACCGGCGACTGACCGGTGTGTGTCCACAGCAGCGTGCCCGATGAAACTTCGGTAAGCTGTACGTGCACGCGCACGCCGTTCGCCGCCCGCAAGAGCGTCCCCGTCATGATCACATCGACGTCCGTTTCTTTGCCGATCGCGTGCGTATCCGCGGCGGCTCCCGCGTAGCGCGCGGCGACGAGGCTCGACCGCACCACGAGCGACTCGAGCCCGGACAGCGAGCTCGTTACCGCGTCAGGAAGACTGAACGCGAGATACGCCGTCTCCGGATCGTCGCGCAGGATCCGAAACGGGAGGACGATGATGCGCGTGAGCGACGATGGCGACTCAACCGCCGTCGCCGAAACCGATGCCAGAAACCGGTAGCCGCGCCGCGGCAGTGTCTCGACGAAACGCGGCGCATCCGCGTCGTCGCCCAACGCCTCGCGAATCTGGCGAATGCAAAAGTTGAGGCCCTGGTCGAACTCGACGTGCGTGCCCGCACCCCACACCTGCTCTCGGATTTCAGTGCGGGTGACGATGGCGCCGGCGCGACCAACCAGCAGCGCCAGCACCTTGAACGGCTGCGGCGGCAGCGGCACTCGCTCACCCTGACGAAGCAACTCGGCCGATTCCGGGTCGAGCTCGAAGACTCCGAAGCGCTGTAGCGGCACGGTGGACTTTCGAACCCGAACTGGGTTCCGAGCGGGACGAGGCCGGAAGGGTAGGGACGTACTCAGCGAACACTCATTGAATGCTCAGCGAACATCCAATGTCGGCGAACAGCCGGCAGGCGCACTATACTCGCGGCCAGCTGGGGAAGCCAGCCCAGGCCACACGCGAACCCCGTACCGGAGTCAGCGATGCGCCTAACCGCCGGTTCACCCGCGCCGTTCTTCACCGGCGAATCGCTGGGCGGTCGGAGCGTGTCGCTCGAACAGCTTCGCGGGCGCCCCCTATTGCTCAAATTCTACCGCTTTGCGACGTGCCCGGTGTGCAACCTCCACATGCACAGGTTCATCGCGGATTTTCGCATGGTATCGGCGACAGGCCTCACCACGGTCGTGTTCTATCACTCGCCCGCCGAAAAACTGGCCATGGCGCAGCGCGAGTCGGCACCGTTCGACCTCATTTCCGACCCGAACAAGGTGGTGTTCAAGGCCTACGGCGTGGAGCACGGACTTCGTGGAATGGTCTCGCCGGCGGTCATGCGCGACTACGTCAAAGCACTCGCGGCGGGCTATCCGGCCGGGATGTTCACGCAAGACGGGGGGATCACGGGCAATCCGGCCGACTTCATTGTCGACGCCAACGGCCGGATTGCGTACGCGCACTATGGCTCGCAGTACGCCGATTCGCTCACCGCGCCCGAAGTTGTGGAAGTCTGGCGCGGGTTGCAGTCCAAAGCGGCCAAACGTTCCGAATTGTTCATGGCCGCACACTGATCCGGTTTTCTGTCGGTCTGCTTGTCCGTTCACTTCAACGCACAGAGGAGATCCGAACATGCCGCTCACGATTGGCGACAACGCGCCCAACTTCACCGCCGACACCACCCAGGGCCGCCTCAACTTCCACGAATGGCTCGGCGATTCCTGGGGGGTGTTGTTCTCACATCCCAAGGACTTCACGCCCGTTTGCACCACCGAGCTGGGCTACATGGCCAAGGTGAAGCCCGAGTTTGATCGACGCGGCGTCAAGATCATGGCGTTGAGCGTCGACCCCGTCACTTCGCACCAGGGATGGTCCAAGGACATCGCCGAAACGCAGGGGATGGCGCCCAATTACCCGATCGTTGGCGACACCGACCTCGCCGTGTCGAAGCTCTACGGCATGCTGCCCGTGTCGACCAACGGCACGAGCGATGGACGCACTGCTGCGGACAATCAGACCGTGCGCTGTGTGTTCGTGGTCGGTCCGGACAAGAAGGTCAAGCTCGTGATCATCTATCCGATGTCGACCGGCCGGAACTTCGACGAGGTGCTTCGCGTGGTGGATTCGCTGCAGCTCACGGCGCGTCACAAGGTGTCGACACCGGCGCAGTGGACGCCGGGCGGCGAGGTGATCATTTCCGGCGCCGTGACCGATGACGAAGCGCGCAAGGCGTACCCGGAAGGTTGGCGCACGCCGAAGCCGTACATGCGGGTGGTGAAGCAACCTGCGTGATGGCGTCGCAACGACACGATGAACCCCGCACCGAGACGGTGCGGGGTTTTCGTTGTCTTGTTAAAAAAGCGGATCTTCCGAGAATTTCGTGAAATGTCGCAGACACGAACCGACGGCAAGGCGATGCACCGGCTGCGGGTCCGCTTCCGCTGTCTGACAAGCATCTACGAGTTGATAGCGGACACACCGGGACAACGGCGGACAAGGCGGACTTAATTGGTAACTGCCCGAGATGTCAGCGCTCGAAACCAAACAACAGTGTCTTGTCTTGTCCGTTCGTCCGGCCTTGTCCGCGCTCACAGTCCTGAGACTCTCATCATTCGCGGAGGCGGATTCACGAGAGCTCAGTCGTACTCGCGTCTCCGCTGCCTGACACGCGCTGCCTCTTCCCGGAGATTCCTGAAGAACCAAAGAAACGGTCTTCGGGAATGTTGTGACCGATGAAGTGACGGCCCTGGCTCCTCTTGAGCTACCGCACTTCCCGCCGCGCAGAACGATCACTTTCGTCATCCCCAGTTTCACTTTTGTTATCCTTTCAAGCCTTTGTCGAAGAGATCGAGCTTCGCGGCAACGCATCTTGAACGCCCGAGTTTCGGCGTTGGCCTGATTCGGGGTTGTCGGCGGGGTCATCGGCCAATCGTTAGTCACGATTTGAGGCGACACGACGTGCGTGATCGCGCGAACGGATACGAATCGGTTGCGGCGCAGTACATCGCCGGCCGCGGCACCGGCGGGACGATCGGCGTACGGCAGGTTCGAGATTGGGCGACGACCGTCCGCGCGGGCGGCGCGGTGTTGGACCTGGGCTGCGGACCGGGGTTTCCCATCACACAGGTGCTCGTCGACTCCGGCTTCCGCGTGTACGGCGTGGATGCGTCGCCCAGTATGGTTGCCGCGTTCGGCGCTCGCTTTCCCGGCGTGGATGTCATTTGCGAGCGCGTCGAAACGTCCGCATTCTTCGGACGTACATTCGATGGCGTGATTGCGTGGGGATTGGTGTTCCTGCTGCTTCCGGTGGTCCAGGAGCGCGTCATTCGCAACGTCGCACGCGCGCTCGCGCCCAACGGACGCTTCCTGTTCACGGCACCGCGTCAGGCGTGCGAGTGGAACGACGTCATGACCGGACGGCCGTCGGTGTCGTTGGGCGCCGAGCGATATCGCCGTGTGCTGGAAGCGGCCGGCCTCACGGTGATCGGTGAAACGGAAGACGAGGGAGAGAGCCATTACTTCATGGCATCCGGAGATGGCCGCTAACGGAGCCGTGCGCCCGTCCTCGACATCATGAACAGACCACTCAAAATCGGCCTCGTGATCACCGCCGTCCTGCTCGGCGACCTCGTGATCTTCGGCGCGATCGGCTCCTACGTGCTTGGACGCGAGTCGTATTCGTTCGACGACAACGACCTGCCGCGGCACCTGGCGGGGCGCTGGGATTGGTCCAATCGGGCGCATCCGTGCGGCGACAGCGCGCACGTGATCACGTTTTCGCCCGATCGCCGCACGATGACGATCGCGATGCCGCCGCATCCGCCGCGCGATTCCGGTTGGTCGGCCACGTACGATCTCCTGTCGCTGGAGCCGAGTCGCCTGCGCGGAGCCATTCGTGGAGAGAAGCGCCTCACGAAGGGCGGCAAACCGGTAGTGTGGGACCTCGTGATGGCCGGACCGAACGAGTATCGCTGGCACCGCACCGATTGGCCGGCCAACAGCTATACCATCGGTGTGCTGCGCTGCGGTGCCGACAGCACCAGCGGTGACTAACAGCTGGTCCATCCGCCCACGAGGCCGCTCCTCGGCGCAATGGTCGTCGGCTGGTTGCGGCAAAAATAGTGTGCGTGGCGGGCGTCGTGCGAGGCGCGACACGGCTGCGGCTGGTGGCGGTGGTCGCGCACCGCTTGCATCTTGGATCAGGCCGTTCCGCACGGGGCCGTGCGCGCCGTGTCCGTTAGGCAGTGCGCCGGCGCTCGCAGGCCGGGAGGAATACCATGACACACATCGCTGCGTCCCGATCCACCGACATCACGATCCACGCTGCCGCGCCGACGTTTCTCGTGTCCGACATCGCGGCGACCATCGACTGGTACGTCGCCAACCTCGGCTTCGTGAAAGCCGGCAGCGTGCCCGAGAAGCCGCCGTACGTGTATGCGAGCATCATGCTCGGGCCGGTCGAAATCATGCTGCTCAATCTCGCCGGCTACGAGAAGCCCGATCTGCGCGCGCGACGTCCATCCGGCTTGTGGGACGTGTACGTCCGCACCGACGGCGTCGGCGCGCTCTACGAGACGGTCGAGGGCAAGCCATTCGTGCAGTCGCCGCTCACGCACCGGCCGTACACCGACTGGGAGTTCGAGGTGCGCGATCCGAACGGCTACGTGCTGGTCTTCGGCGGCGCGCGGTGAGCGCGCCGTGCACCACGGTGTCGGCCGGGCGATGACCGACTCGACGCCTAACTTCGAATCCGTGAGCGTCGCCGCCATCCTCGCGCAGCGCAGCCGCGAGGATCGCGGCGCGCTGCTCGACGATCTCGTGACGATGCTGTCCGAGGTGGTGCCGGGCGTCAACGTGGAGCGCGGCCTGATCCGGCGGCGCGTGACGGCCATTCGCCTCCCGCTCGGCAACGCGCTCTACGTGCTGCAACGCGGCGCGAACGGCTCCTTCGAGGCGAGCCGGCAGCAGCAGGTGCGCGGCGTCGTGATCCGCACCGATCCGCTCGAGATCGACGACTTCCTCACTGAGTTAGGCAACGCGCTCGACGCCGAGCTCCGGCGCACCGAGCGCGGACGCCGGGCCATCCAGTCGTGGTTGAACGCCGCGAACCCGTAATCCACAGGAGCGAACCGACATGCCGGACTACGTCCCAGGGTCCACCGCCAGCCTTCCACAGGGCGCGGCGCAACGGCTGCGCGCGATGCGCGGCACGGGCGACCGTCCGGCATTCTTCACCAGCGACCTGTCGGTCGATGAGTTCCTCCTCGTCGAGCACGCGGGCTTCGAAGCGTTAGGCCTCGTGCTCGGCTCCTGTATCTATCATGTGGGGTTCCAGTGGCAGAAGTGGAGCGTGAGCCAGGAGCTCCCCGTGCTGACGCGCGCCATGTACAGCGCGCGCGAGCTCGCCATGACGCGCATGGAAGAGGAGGCGGACATCCTCGGCGCCGATGGCGTCGTCGGCGTGCGGCTGGTGTTCAAGCAGTACGCGATGGATGAAGGCGTGCTCGAGTTCCAGGCCGTGGGCACCGCGATTCGTCATCGCGAGAAAGCCGGCAGCATGCGCACCAAGGACAACCGGCCGTTCACATCCGATTTGAGCGGACAGGATCTCTGGAAGCTCGTGCGCGGCGGCTACCGTCCGGTGAGTCTCGCGATGGGCGCGTGCGTGTACCACATTGCGCACATGAGTTTCATGCAGGCGCTCAAGCAGGTCGGCCGAAATCAGGAGATGACGATCTACACCGAGGCGACGTACGCTGCGCGCGAGCTGGCGCTCGAGCGGATGCAAGCCGAGGCGGCCGAACGCGGCGGCGTCGGTGTGGTCGGCGCGCGCGTCGAGGAATCGAATTGGGGCTGGGGCTCCAACGCGATCGAGTTCTTCGCCGTCGGTACGGCCGTCGCCCCCATTGCAGGCGCGCCCCAGCACGATGAGCTCGAAGCCGTGCAACGCGTCGTGACGTACGACAGCACGTCGTGACGAGCTCGCGTCGCCGTGCACCTGGTCCGTGAACGCCGCGTGTGTCCATCAATGTCCCTCACCGCTGTGACCATGTTTCATGCAACCCCGCGCCGCGCCACCGTTGCCGCCGGCGCGCTCGTGCTGCTCGCCGCCCAGTGCCTAACGGCGCAGGATGCGACGCCGGCCAAACCGACGTTCGCCAACGGCATGGCGCAAGTCGTGCCTGCCTTCGCCGATTCCACCACGTGGATCCGCCAGGATCTGTGGGTCGAAACGGGTTTCGACAGCGACCAGGATGGCAAACCCGATCGCGTCCACGTGGACGTCACGCGGCCGCGCCAGACCGACGACGGCCTCAAGGTCGCCGTCATCTACGGATCGAGTCCGTACTACGCGGGTGTGTCGCGCGACCAGGTCGATTGGGACGTACGCCAGGAGCTCAATGCCCAACCGAAGCCGCGCGGGCTCATGTTGTCCGCGCCGTACGACGGGAGCCGCACGCGCATCTCGAACGAGTTGGTGAACGAGTGGGTGCCCCGCGGATTCGCGGTGGTCCACTCGGAAGCGCCGGGTACGGGCCGCTCGCAAGGATGCCCAACGGTGGGCGACACGCCCGAGCGCACGGCCATGAAGTACGTGATCGACTGGCTCAACGGCCGCGCCAAGGGCTACACCACCGAGACCGGTTCCGAGGAGGTGAAGGCGACGTGGTCGACCGGAAAGGTCGGGATGATGGGCACGTCGTACGAGGGGACGCTGCCGCTCGCGGCGGCCACGACGGGCGTCGACGGTCTGGACGTCGTGATCCCGGTTTCGCCTAACACATCGTACTACCATTACTACCGGTCCAACGGACTCGTGCGGTCGCCGGGCGGATACCTGGGCGAAGATGTCGACGTTCTCTACGACTTCATCGCCAGCGGCGACACGGCCGAACGTGCGACGTGCGAGCGGCTGTACAAGAATGGGCTGTTCGCGAAGGGACAGGACCGCGCCACCGGCGACTACAACGCCTTCTGGGCCAAGCGCGATCTGCTGCCGTGGGTCAAGAACATCAAGGCGGCCGTGCTGCTCGCGCACGGACTCAACGACTACAACGTCGTGTCCGAGCACAGCCTGCGCATCTACAACGAAATGAAGAAGGACGGACTGCCGGTATCGTTGTATCTGCATCAGGGCGGGCACGGCGGGAATCCGCCGGCGGACATGGTCAACCGGTGGTTCAGCCACTACCTGTACGGCGTCGACAACGGCGTCCAGAAAGATCCGCCCGTGTGGATCGTGCAGGACTCCGGCTCGCAGGCACCGCAAGCGATCATCGCCGCGGCGCAAGCCGCGCGAGATTCCGTGCGCCGCGCCGAAGGGAGCGGCGGCGAGCCCACGCCGGTCGCTGCGCCCGCGGGGCGCCGGCGTCGCCGCCGGCCAGCCGGACCACCGACGCCGTTTGCGTCGTTCCCGGTGCCGGGCTCGGTACCGGTCGCGTTCCATCCCACGGGCGCCGGAACCGCGATCGGCACGCTCGCGTTCGCGGCTGCGCCTAACGGAAAAGGCACGCTGGTGGATGACGTGAGCTTCAGCGGCAGCGCCGACGCGAGCGCCGCGAGCTCGAACCACCGGCTCTTGTACGCGTCGCCGGTGCTCACCGATACGGTGCACATCTCGGGCACGCCGCGCGTCACGCTGCGCATCGCGTCGAACGAGCCGGCGGCGAACCTGAGTGTGTGGCTCGTGATGCTGCCCTACGATTCGGCCGACGTCGGATCGCAGAGCCACGCGGGACTCATCTCCCGCGGGTGGGCCGACCCGCAGAACTACAAGTCGCTCACGTCCGGCGGAAACTACGATTCCGAGCAGCCGGGCGAGAAGCTCGTGCCGGGCAAGTTCTACGATCTCACGTTCGACCTGGAGCCCGACGACGAGTTCGTGCCGGCGGGGAAGCGATTCGCGCTCATGATCATGTCGAGTGATCGCGAGTTCACGCTGTGGCCGGCGCCGGGCACGGAGCTGACCGTGGACCTCGCACACTCGTGGGTCTCGATTCCGGTCGTGGGCGGCCGGGCCGCACTGAAGGCCGCCGGCATGCCCTAGCGACTACGATGCTTTCGCCTAACGAGTGGCTGGCTTCTACGCTCATGTTGAAACGGATAAAGGCGAAAACAACGGATTGAACGGATACAAACAAGACCACAGTGTGTTTGTTGGGCGGATTCAATCGGTGCGTGCAACGGTTTGCAACGGTTGCCATCGACTGACCTGGCGACGAGGCTCCATCTCGCGCGGGCAACCTCCTGTGGTCCGTCAGTCGTTGTTCGTTTCGTGCTTTCCTACCCGTGGTCCGTCGTTCGGGGTGCGTCATCCGGCGACGGCCGTGGCTGGCTTCTCAGTCGCACCATATTTGCGACGCACTGG
>DASVAC010000105.1:0-3832 GCA_036376535.1 Gemmatimonadaceae bacterium
AGCTCCCACGGATGCAAATAGAACGTGGCCGGAACGCCGGTATAGGTGTGCTCACGGAAACAATGACGAATGACACCGAACGGCAGGTGACGGAGGTACGCGCCGCCGGCAGCCGGGATGCGCGCGCCGCGCCACGTGGTCGTAGCCAGCGGCAGCTCGCAGAGCGTTCCCGACGCGCGATGTACTTTGTGCGGCACCACGGGCGCCGCGCGATATCCGTATCCTGGACGACGAATGGGGAACAGACTGGAATCGTAGCGAAATCCTTCTTCGAGCAGCACGTCGAAAGCCCACTCGCATCCGGGCCGAATCGAAAAGTTGGGCGCACGGAATCCCCACACCGCGGTCCCGCACACATCTTCGAGCACCGCTTTCGATGCGCGTACATCCTGTCGAAATTCTTCCGGCGCCAGCGAGTCGACGCGACGGTGCCAGTATCCGTGCGAAGCGATCTCATGTCCTGCCTGTGCGATGCGTCGCACGAGCCGCGGATTGTGATCGGCAACCCATCCAAGAGTGAAGAACGTCCCCGTCGCACCATGCCGAGCGAGTAGGTCCAACAGGAGGTCGATGCTCGAGTCGATGCGACTCGGATAGCTACTCCAGTCTTTGCGTGAGACGATCGTCTCAAAAGCACCGACGTGAAAATACTCCTCAACGTCCACTGTAAAGATATGTTCCACGGGAGCGGATACAGTGCTCATGGCTCAACAAACCGGACGGTGAGGCGGGATTTCGTGCTCCATCGCAGCGGTGGAAGTCTGCAGGTAGGGTGCCACGTCAGCCCCGAGAATAGTTGAACGACTGGGCGGTACATCACTGAGACGTGCGCGCCTGACGTCGACCAACTGTCATGCGCTGACGGACACACACACATCGAAATTGGGATGTTGCGTTGACACCACATCGAACACTCGGCCGCCTCGTCGCAGCACTCGGATTCGCATTCATCGCGATCATGACGCTCACGCCGCAGGCTGGGCCGCCCGCGTTCGCGCCGAGTTTCTGCATTCTCTGCGGCGAGATGGCAGTGCAAGATATAATCCTCAACGTCATCCTGTTCGTGCCCTTTGGCGCCGGGATGCGTTTGGCTGGTGTGCGACGCACGCGCGTGATCGCGATCGCGTTGTGCCTTACGGTGGCGATCGAGCTCCTGCAGATGCACATCATTGCCGGTCGCGACTCGAGTTTGGGCGATGTGATCACGAACACGCTGGGCGGCGCGATCGGCGTGGCACTGGCGGACTCGTGGCGAGCCTGGCTCAAGCCGACGGCGCAGCAGGCGCGGCGAGACCTGTGGGGCGGTGTCGTCGTATGGGTCACCATACTTGCTGTGACAGTGTGGGCGTTGCACCGCTCGCTGCCCGCGTCGACGCTGTGGGGCCAATGGGATCCCGCCATTCTCCATTTCGACCGCTTTTCCGGAACGATCGTTAAGTCGGAGGCTGCGGGTTTCGCGTTCCCACCCGGCGCGCGCGGCAGTGACCCGGTGTTTCGCCGGCGGTTGGTTTCGGACAGCGTGCTCGTGAGTGCGGTGGTAGTGCCTGGTGATCCGACGGAGCGCACGGCGCCAATTCTTTCGGTGTACGACCCCGAGCGAAGGCAGGTGTTGTTGCTCGCGCAGCGCCAGCGCGCGCTCGTGTTCTCGATGCGCATGAATGCGGCGCGCGCGATGGTTCGCGATCCGATCATCGGTCTCGAGAATGTATTTCCGGCGGCCGCCGATGCCCGAGGCGCGGGCGACACGCTGCGCGTGGTGGGCGGCATCATCGGCGATGCGCTCGTGATTCGCGCGACGGACGATGCGCATCACGCGATGCACGAGCGGCGCATCACGCTCGGCCCCGCACTCGGATGGACGTTCTTCTTGCCGTGGCCGTACGCGTTCGGCAGCGAGACGGTTGCGCTCTCGGCGCTGTGGATCGGCGGACTGTTTCTTCCGCTCGCGTACTGGGCAAGGCGGGCGCGGCGACCGCTGGAGGCGAGTGCTGCGTTGGGCGTGGCCCTTCTGGGCGGTCTCGTCATCGCGCCGTTAGTCCTTCACGGCGCATTCGCGGGATGGGTGGAGTGGGCCGGCGTCGCGGTTGGCCTAACGCTGGGCGGTGCGCTCGGCGGCGGCCGTGCATCGCCGTCGGGCGCGCACGCGCCGCTTCCCGCGTCACGGGTTCGTCAGACGCCGGCCGCGCACACTTGATCGATGCTGTCGCGTAACTCATTGTTCGCTTCGTGACCGGCATCCTCGATGCGTTCGATCTCCTCCTCAGGGCGCTGCGTCCGGCGCTCTTTGCGCTTGCGGCATTGCTGTTCGTGGTTTTTGCGTTCGACTGGATGGTGCGTACGCGCCGCATCAATCCGTTCGGACCGGTCGCGCGATTCTTCCGGCGCGTGGTGGATCCGGGGCTGGTACCGATCGAGCGGCGTGTGATCCGCGCGGGAGGAACGCCCGCGAGCGCGCCGTGGTGGGCGCTCGTCGTCGTGGTCGTTGCGGGCATCCTGCTCATCCTCACGCTGCAGTTCGTGCGCGAGATGATCGTGATGGCGGCGGTGTCCGCGAACAATGGATCGCGCGGCATCTACGATCTCGTCGTGAGCTGGACGTTCGGGCTGCTCAAGTTGGCATTGATCGTCCGGATCATCGCATCGTGGCTCCAGATCAGCCCGTACAAGGCGTGGATTCGCTGGTCCGTCTCGCTGACGGAGTGGTTGTTGCGTCCGCTACGATCGATCATTCCGCCTTTTGGAATGTTCGATGTATCGCCACTGGTGGCGTATTTCGTGCTCGTGCTCCTGGAGAGTTTCATGCATTCGATTGGCGTCGCGTAATGTTTCGGTGCGCCGGTCGGTGTGTTGCGCATCACATCTCTCACCGGAACGCACATGGCGAGCATCCTCCTGATCGGTGGGGACGAGGCACTGCTCGAGGGTCTGGCGCAAATGCTCGCGCACGCCGGACACATGCCTCACACCGCGCACTCGGTGCACGATGCGATCGAGGTCGCTGCGACAACGCGGCCGTTGGTCGCCATCATCGAGCGCAACCTGGCGCTGGCTAACCCAGAGGTTGCGCGGCTGCCGCTCGAGAGCGGCGGCTCGTTCTTGATGTACCAGAGTGGAGACGCCACACGGCCGGCGCTGGCAGCGGGACTGCAGCGGCTGGTGTTGGCCGATCTCGATCTTCCGCTCGAACGCAAGAGATTGCTGGCGCTGGTGCAGCGCGTCGACGAGCGGACGCGCGCAACGGGGCGCAGAGCGGACGAATCGCCGGATCATCGCGCGCGGTAGATGTCGGTGCGGGTGCCTGACCGCGGCGCGGGACACCGCATGACCGGCTTCGCCCAACAGATGCGAAGTCTGTATTGGAGGATGGAGCGTCGCATCGCTCCGGGGCTTCGTCACGCGCAGCGCGAATACGAGGACGTGCTCGACCGCTTCGTTAGATCGTCGACCCGGTAGCTCGACCTGGGGCTGTGCGGACCCCAGTTGCTTCATCCCGACCAACAGCCGATTCTCGATCGGCGGCAGGTGCTTGCCTCCTCTGCGCGTTGCGGTTATGGTGCGTGTAAGTCGTAAAACTGGTTCGTGGCGATTTAAGGCAACTTGCGGCCACGTTAAACATTCTGCTAAAGCGCCGGCCCGGTGCCTGTGCGCATCTGGGCTTTTTTGTCATCGGACAACCACATGAGTGCTCATACAGTTTCGCGGGGTTCTGCCCAACGCAGCGATTCACCGTACCTTCGCGAGCTCGCTCAGCGCGTGCTCGTGTTCGACGGCGCGATGGGCACCAATATCCAACGACACGCGCTCTCCGCTGCGGACTTCGGGGGCGCGGCGT
>DASVAC010000106.1:0-2869 GCA_036376535.1 Gemmatimonadaceae bacterium
CCTCACGTCCACGCGCGGCGCCGGCGCCAACGCGCTCCGCATCGACCGCAGGAGCTCGACCTCCGCCCGGCACTCGGCGCACGACGCCACGTGCCGAGTCACCTCGGCGCGCGTCGCCGCATCCAGCCGCTCGTGCAGCAGATCGGGCAAGAGGTCCCGCATGTCGCCCCGCGAACAATCAGTCATCCAGAAACTCCTTGATCGCGCGCATCGCGTTATGGTAGTGTACCCGCGCCGCGCCTTCCGTGCTGGACACGACGGCCGCGATTTCCTTGTACGACATTCCGTCCGTCACGCGCAGCGTGAACACCTCACGCTGCATCGGCGTCAACGTCTCCACCGCACGCCGCATCCGCGCTTCCGTCTCGTCGGCCACCGCGGCGTCTAACGCATCGTGCTCGGTGGCCGCATGCCACTCCTCGATCGACACGACGTCGCGCCTCCCCTTCCGGCCGCGCGCGCGGTCTCGCACGAGGTTGCGCGCGATGGTGAACAGCCAGGTGCGCAACGAGCTCTCGCCGCGAAAGCCGTCGAGCGAGCCAAACGCGCGCACGAACGTGTCCTGGACGACTTCCTCCACGTCGCGGCGCTCGCCTAACCCGGCGACGAATCGCGCGAGCGGCATCGCGTGCCGCTCCACGAGGAGCGTCGCGGCCCGCTCGTCCCCGCTCCGCCACCGAGCGATGAGCGCGTCGTCATCCGGCTCATCGGCCGTCGGCTTGGGCTCAGTCATCCCGTCGCCAAGTGAGACGCAGATCACAGGCGGGCGTTAAGGCTCGCTTGACGCTCCCCTTGCCCGGGCGTAGGTTGGAGTTGAACGATCGTTCGAAAGCGAGCTGGGGGGTGGAATGGCCGGACCGACCCGGGATCAGAAGCTCGAAACGCTCCTCTCCGCGGCGGCGAAGGTGTTCGCCGAGCGGGGCTACCACGAGACCAGCATGCGGGATTTGGCGCGTGCGTCGGGTGTGTCGCTGGCGGGCGTCTACTACTACGTCCAGAGCAAGGACGAGCTGCTCTACCTCATCCAGACCCGCAACTTCGAGGCGGTCATCGCGGGCATGCGCAGGGCGCTCCAGGGCGTCACCGATCCCATCGAGCGCATCGGCCGGTTCATCGACAACCATCTCGACTACTTCGCCGCCCACATGGCGGAGATGAAGGTGCTGTCGCATGAGGCTGGCGCGTTGTCGGGCGAATACTTGCAGAAGGTGAACGACATGAAGCGCGAGTACACGCGCGCGCTGATGGACGTGCTCGCCGACGTCGAGCGTGCACACGGACCGGCGCACTTGAACCGCCGTGTCGCGGCATATTCGCTCTTCGGGATGATGAACTGGATTTACAACTGGTACGATCCGTTGGGCGATGTCGGCGTGGAGATGCTGAGTCAGAACGTCTGCCACCTGTTCTTGGGTGGATACGTGGGACTGCCGGTGTCCGATGCGGCGTTGCCCCGCTCGTCGGCGGGATGATGCATGTGTCGCGTCCCACCGCGGCACGCGACGACACCATGGACTCTTTACACCAGAGGTTGATCGATGGCTACCGCCACAGTCACTGACCGCGAGCAGGCGACGCTGGTCACGTACAGCATGGATGGCAACATCGCCATCATCGAGCTGAACGATCCGCCGGCGAACACGTACACGCACGAGATGATGCGGCAGTTGGACGAGTGCATCCTCCGGGCGCGGTTCGACAACACGGTGCAGGTGATCATCCTGCGCGGCGCGGGCAACAAGTTCTTCTCGGCGGGCGCGAACATCAACATGCTCAACGAGATGGATCCGACGTTCAAGTACTACTTCTGCCTGCACGCGAACGAAACGTTGAGCCGGCTCGAGCAGACGCCCAAGCTCGTGATCGCCGCGATCAACGGGCACTGCGTGGGCGGCGGACTCGAGATCGCGATGGCGTGCGACATTCGGTTAGCCAAGCAGGACGCGGGCAAGATCGGACTGCCCGAAGTGAATCTGGGCGTGCTGCCGGGGACGGGCGGGACGCAGCGGCTGGCCCGGCTCGTCGGGAAGGCGAAGTCGATCGAGCTGATGGTGACGGGCCGCACGTTCTCGTTCGAGGAAGCGCAGACGTTAGGCATCGTGAACGAGGTGTACGCCAAGGACGATTGGTGGGACAGCGTGCTGCTCTACGCGCGGCAGTTCTGCCTGCCCAACAAGGCGGCGATGGCCGTTGGGCACATCAAGCGCTCGGTGCAATCCGGCGCAGAGGTGCCGCTCGAGTACGGGCTGGCGATGGAGCGCGAGCTGCAGAGCCTGCTCTTCAAGAGTCTCGACGCGAAGGAAGGCATCGGCTCGTACGTCGAGAAGCGGCAGCCCACGTTCAAGGGCAAGTAGGCGGCCGCGATGACGGCGGTGGACACGGAGCGGTTCCCGACCCGGCTCATCATCAATGGTGAGCCGGTGGAGGCCGCGTCGGGAAAGTCGTTCGGCGTGGTGAATCCGGCGACGGAAGAAACGATCGCGCACGTGGCGGAGGCCGGCGTCCCCGATGTGGACCGCGCGGTGGAGGGCGCCCGGCGCACCTTCGAGAGCGACGCGTGGCGCAGCTTGAGCGCCCGGTCGCGCGGCCAGATGCTGTACCGGTTAGGCGAGCTCTGTCTGGCGCACAAGGACGAGCTGGCGCGCCTCGAGACGCTCAACAACGGCAAACCGATCTTTGAGAGCGCGATCGACCTTCGCCTGACAGCCGAGACGTTCATGTACTACGGCGGGTGGGCGGACAAGGTGTACGGGGAGACGATCCCCGTGGACGGGCCGTTCCTCAACTACACGCTGCGCGAGCCGTTAGGCGTGATCGGCGCCATCGTGCCGTGGAACTTCCCGATGTCGCTCGCCGCGTGGAAGATCGG
>DASVAC010000107.1:0-34201 GCA_036376535.1 Gemmatimonadaceae bacterium
TCCCGAATCCGCCTCCGACGACGTTGAAAGCCTCACGACTGTGAACGCGGACGAGGCCGGACACGGACGGACAAAACAGGAATTTGTTGGTTGTGTCGGAAGCGGACATCGCGAGCAATTACGAATAAGTCCGCCTTGTCCGGCTGTGTCCGGGTGTGTCCGGGTGTGTCCGCTTCAAACTCGTAGATGCCTGTCAGGCAGCGGAGGCGGACACGCGAGACCCTGCTGACCTCTCGGGAAAGTCGACGTGCAAACTGAACCAGCACGCGCACTGTACCCGGCCTAGGCGCGAAGCTGCCGCGTTCGAGAACTTTGCTTTCGCCGTGGAGGCCGCTCTCTGACTGCGGTGGCACGTACGGCGTTCTCCGGGAGAATGGTGAAGCCCTCGCGCTCAGCCGCCTCGCGGAGCCGCGTGTCGAGGGAGACGAACGGTAGACTGGCCGTCGCGTCGTCGCACGCGGCGATCGCTCCAGCGAGTTGGATGGCATCTGCAGCGCGAAGCGAGTGGACGGTAACGATCCGCTCTGCGCTCGTGCGCACGTCGTCGGTGGGTGGAACTTCGTTCCAATTCCCCGTGAGGGCCACGAGCCGGCGCCGTACCTCGGCGAAGGTCACTGCGTTGAGTCGGTTCTCGCGCACGCAGCGGGCCAACGCCGAGACACATTCGATCCGAGTGCCCCACCACACGACCATTGCCGCATCGCTCTCGGCGAGGTGGCGCAGGGCCGTACTCGTTGGTTCCGCCATCAGCAGCGGGACAACCGCCGAGGTATCCCAGTACTTCACCAGCCTTCCTCGCGCTCAGCGAGGAGGGCGTCAACAACGCTGACTCCAGGTGGGAGCGGCAGCGGGGGCGGCAGCTTCTTAACCCAATCCTTTCCGGACGGATTGCTTGGCGGCGTTACGATCCCGCGCTCTATCAAGGAGCGGAGCTGCGCATCCCAGTCCACGGTCGCGACAGGCTCGAGTCGCGCGACGATTCTGCCGCGGTCAGTGATGAGCACTGTTTGCCCTTCGCGGACGCGCTTGAGCAGCGCGCTGAGGTGCGCCTTGGCATAGGAAATGGACGCCTTCTTCATCTGACCATTCTAGTCATTTCTAAATGACTCATCAAGTCATTTGCCATCGCACTCTGTGCATCAGCCCAGTTCACAGAAGCTGACCTGTCTCTATCCGCAGGGGTTTCTCGGCACAGGGTCCTTGCGGCGTGCGCACGCGAACCCGAGGTTGCGACCATGGATACGAAATCCGGCGCCCGCGAGCGCTTCTCCCGCGCCCAACGCGACATCCTCGACCTGAGCCACCGCATCCACGCGGATCCCGAGCTCGGCTTCGAGGAAGAACGCGCGTGCGCCTGGCTCGAAAATCTCCTTGCCGACAACGGCTTCGCGGTCACCCACGCCGCGTGCGACCTGCCCACCGCGTTCGTCGCCCGCGCGGGCTCCGGCCCGCTCCACATCGGCATCTGCGCCGAGTACGACGCGCTGCCCGGCATCGGCCACGCGTGCGGACACAACATGATCGCCGCCATGGCCGCCGGCGCGGCGATCGCCGCCGCGGCCGTGGCCGACGACGCGGGCCTGACCGTCACTGTGTTAGGCACACCGGCCGAAGAAGTCGGCGACTCGAGCGGCAAGATCCTCATGCTCGAGCGCGGCGCCTTCGACGGGCTCCACGCCGCGATGATGGTCCACCCCGCGCCGGTCGAAATGCTCGAGATGCACATCATCGCCGCGTCGATGTTCGACGTGCACTACACGGGCAAGCCCGCGCACGCGTCCGCGTTCCCGGAGTTGGGCATCAACGCCGCCGACGCGCTCACCGTCGCGCAAACATCCATCGGCCTGCTCCGCCAGCACCTCAAGCAGACCGACCGCGTCCACGGCATCACGACGCACGGCGGCGACGCGCCTAACGTCATCCCCGCGCAGACGTCGGCGCGCTACATCGTGCGCGCCCAGAATCTCGAAGAATTGCGCGACGTCCGCGCCAAAGTCGTGCGATGCTTCGAGGCCGGCGCGGTCGCCACCGGCGCAACGCTCGAGATCAGGGGCGGCACCAAACCCTATGCGGACCTCCAACCCGACCACGGCTTGAGCGCCATCTACAAACGCAATGCCGAATCCCTCGGCCGCACGTTCCCCGACCTGGGCGTGCTCGGCGAGCGCATGGCGGCATCCACCGACATGGGCAACGTGTCGTACGCGCTGCCCACGATTCACCCCATGATCGGCATCGATTCCATGCCGGCCGTCAATCACCAGCCCGAATTCGCCGCCCACTGCGTCACCGAGATCGCCGACAAAGCCGTCATCGATGGCTCGCTCGCCATGGCGTGGACCGCCATCGACCTCGCGCACGACCGCGCGACGCGCGATCGCTTGATGATGCGGCGCTAATCTGCGCGCCGCGCCGCGCGCGGTTTTTTGACATGCCTCGCGGGCATCAATAACTTGGCGGCATTCGCAAGCCATCACCGCTCGTTTCGACCCACTCCATGCACCTTCCCCGTTCTGCCGTTCTTTGCGCCATCTTGTGTGCGTGCGCCGGGGGCCCGCCCCTGTCGCGTCTCACACCGGCCGATGCCAACCGCCACGTGGACCAGGCGCGGACGGCATACGCCGCGCAGCCGTCGCCGCGGGCGCAGCTCGCGTTGGGCGAAGCGCAGGTTCGCGCCGGGCAGGACACGGCCGCGCGCGCGACGCTCCGCCCGCTCACCGGCACATCGGGCGATGTCGGCGATCTGGCCAATCTCTACGATGCCGCGGCGGCCGATCAGTTGGGCGACCTCGCCGGTGCGCACCAGGGCTACTCGCACTGGCTCGCGCAGCACGACGACGGCGCCGTGCGCGCGCGGTTGGGCGACGTGGACCGCCGTCTGGCCGACTCCGCCGCGCGCGCCGCGATCGCGTCCGAGCGATCCCTCGATGCCGCGAGCCTGCCCGAGCGCACGGTGGGCGTCGCACCGCTCCAGGTGACCGGCGGCGACTCGACGATCTCATCGTTAGGCTTCGGCCTCGCCGACCTGCTGATCACCGACCTCTCGCGCAGCGCACAACTGCAGGTGGTGGATCGCACGCGCACGGATGCGCTGCTGCGCGAGCTGACGCTCGCCGGCTCCGGCCGCGTCGACAGCGCGACGGCGCCGAGAGTGGGCCGGCTCATCGGCGCGCGCCGCATCGTGAACGGCGTCGTGGACGCCACGCCGGGCGACCGCCTAACGGTGAGCACCCGGGTCGCGGACGCGGCGCAGGGCACGCTCGTCGGGCAGCCCGTCACCGAGCGCACCTCGCTCGACGACATTCTGGACTCGGAGAAGGCGCTCGCGTTCTCGCTGTTCACCGAGTTGGGCGTGACCCTCACACCGGCGGAGCGCGCGGCTGTGGAGCAGCGCCCAACGCGGTACCTGGCCGCGTTCCTCGCGTACAGCAAGGGCGTGCGCGCGGAAGCGTACGGCGACTACCGCACCGCGCACGCGTACTACGCCCGCGCCGTGATGATCGACCCGGGATTCTCGGCGGCCGCGTCGCGCATGCAATCGGTGTCGGTGTCGAGCGACCAACAGCCCGACGTGACGACGGCGTCGGCCGCGGCCACCGCGCCGGTGACGCCCGGTTCGGTGATCGACGCCCTCAACCCGAGTCCCGCCGGCTCGCTCGGCTCCTTCCGCGACCGCGGCGACGCGACGCTGCGCGCGACCACGGAATCCAAAGTGCCGGGATCCATCACCATCCCGGTCGCGGTTCCATGAACGGTACGATCGCGCGCCGAGCGCGCGTCGCGGCGTCGCTCCTGGCGGTGGGCCTCGCGGCGCGCGCGGCCGGCGCGCAGGCTCCGTTAGGCGGCGTCTGGGGCGCGCAGACCGGCGCGACGTTCGAGCAGTGGCACTTCGCGTGCTGCACCGACGCGACCACCGGCGGCACCAGCATCAAGAGCGCCAGCGAATGGACCGTGCCGATCACGGCCTACGTCCCCGTCGGACCGGTGGCGCTGGACGTGTACACGGCGTACATGCACGGTACCGTCACGCTGCGCGGCGCCGGCGCGCCCGCGCAGACGCTGGACGGCTTCACCGACACCTACGTGCGCGGCGCATTCCATCTCGCGGGCGACGCGCTGCTCGCCACCGTCGGCGTCAACGTGCCCACGGGCCGCACGACCCTCAACACCGAGCAGTTAGGCGTGCTCGAGGTCCTCGGCACGCCGGCGCTCCGGTATCAGACCCCGGTGTTGGGCACCGGGTGGGGCGGCACCACGGGCCTCGTGTACACGGCACGCGCCGGCACGTGGTCCTGGGGATTCGGCGCGTCGTACGAGTACCGCGGGCAGTACTCGCCGGCGCAGGCCCAGGCGTTAGGCCTGGGATCCGGGGATTTCGACCTGCGCCCGGGTCAGGCGATTCGCCTGTCCGTCGGCACCGACGGCCTCGTCGGGCAGAGCGCGATGAGCACGAGCCTCGCGTCCACGTTCTACACGCAGGACCGCGTCGCCCTCACCGCCGGCGGCACGCCGCCCGCGCCGATCACGTTAGGCCCGATGTTCACCGGCGAGTGGCAGCTCCGCGCGGCGGCCGGCGCGTTCCGCGAGCTGACGGTGTTCGCGTTCGACCGCTATCGCCTGACGTACTCCCGCGGCGGCGCGCGCGTGGACGGCACCGACGGCAACGAGCTCGAGCTGGGCACCACGGGCACCATTCCGTTAGGCGCGCGGACGGCGTTCGTGGCCGGGCTGCGCGGCCGCTGGCACACCGGCCTCTCGGTGGACACATCCCTGCCCACCGCCGGCATCGTGAGCGGCGGCGCCGACGTCGGATTCACCTGGCAGACCGGACCGCTCGAGCTGCACCCCGCTCTGGGCGGCGAGCTCGGCCGCCTCGACACGGGGCCGAGCACGATCTCCGTCAACAAGCTCGAAGCTTCGTTCACCATCAGCGCGCGCTGAGCCACCCACTCCTGCCCGTGGAAACGTCCAGCTTTCTCGCTTCCGTCCCGCTGCTGAGCGGCCTCGACCCGGCCGAGATCGCACGCTTCGCCGACATGACGCGCGAGCGGTCGTATCCCAAGGGCAGCGTGATCTTGTTCGAAGACGACCCCGGCGATTCGCTCTTCCTCGTCAAGAGTGGTCGCGTGAAGGTGGTGCTCATCGGTGAAGACGGCCGCGAGGTGATCCTCGGCATCCTCACGGGAGGCGACCACTTCGGCGAGCTGTCGCTCATCGACGGACATCCGCGCTCCGCGCACGTGATCGCCATGGACGATGCCCAACTGATCGTGCTGCGCCGCGAGGACTTTCGCCGACGCGTCGAGGAATCGCCGCGCGTGGCGTGGGCGCTGCTCGTCGAAATCTCGCGCCGGCTGCGACGCGCCGACGAGCAGATCGGGAGTCTGGTGCTGCTGGATGTAGACGGGCGCATCGCGCGCCTCCTCCTCGACGCCGCGGCCGAGACCGGCGGTCCGACGATCGAGAAGCGCCTCACGCACCAGACCATCGCGCAGATGATCGGGGCCAGCCGCGAAACCGTCTCGCGCGCGATGCGGGAGTTCCAGGACAACGGGCTCATCTCGGTCCAGCGGCGCCAGATCAGCATCGCCAACCGCGCGGGGCTCGAACGGCTGGCACAACTCCGGGTGTGACGCGCATCACGCATCGCGGGTGACCGCGCCCCTCCGCCCGCGCCGGCGTGGCGCGCGACATTGTCGCATCGTCTAACGCAACACGATGAGTCTCACGCTTCGGTTCTGGGGCACGCGCGGATCGATTCCGACGCCCGGCGGCGCGACGGTGCGCTACGGCGGCAACACGCCGTGCGTCGAGGTGCGCACCGCCTCGGGCGCGCTCGTGATCCTCGACGCCGGCACGGGCATCCGTCCGTTAGGCAACTGCCTGGTGGAGCAGGCGCGCGGCGCGCGCATCACCGGCGACATCTTCCTGAGCCACGCCCACTGGGACCACATCCAGGGCCTGCCCTTCTTCACGCCGATTTTCCGCCCGGGCAACCACTTCCGCATCTGGAGCGCCGCGTCCGATGCCGAGCACGTCGCGCGCGCCGTCCGCGAGCAGATGTCGCCCACGGTGTTCCCGGTCACCTTCGACAAGCTCGGCGCCACGGTCGAGTTCCGCGCGCTCGCCGGCGGACACGCGGACGCCGACTACTCGCTCGACGTCTATTCGGTGCGCCACCCCGGCGGCGCGCTCGCCTACCGCATGCGCACCGGAAACTCGCGGCGGCCGGGCCTCGTCTACATCTCGGACAACGAGTTGGGCGACGCGGCCGGGTACGATTCGCCGGCCGATTGGCGGTCGCGTCTCGTCGCCTTCGTGCGCGGTGCCGCGATTCTGGTGCACGACGCGATGTACACGCGCGAGGAATACGAGCAGCACCGCGGGTGGGGACATTCGCACTACCGCGAGGTCGTCCAGTTGGCGCTCGATGCAGGCGTCGGCCGCCTGGTGTTGTACCACCACAACCCCGAGCGGTCCGATGCGGAAATCGATGAGCGCGTGGCCGAATGCCGCGCCCTCGTTGCCCAACGCGGCGCCGCGCTCGATGTGCTGGCGGCCGCGGAAGGACTCACGTTGACGACCTAGGTCACCTGCGTCTGCATTTCAGATGGCACGCCCGTCGGGTCGACCGAGCCGGCGGCAGGCGATCTCTTCTTGATCGACGGGAGTGATGGCGCGAGTTGAAGGCACGCACGGCCGTGCGTGTTGGTCTCGTCAACAAAACTGTAACGGCTTCAAAGGATAACAAAAGTGAAACAAGGGATAACGAAAGTGATCGTTCTGCGCGGGGGAAAGTGCGGTAGCGCAATGGGAAGACACGCTTTTGTTGTTAACAACAAAAGGAACAATCTCAAGCCGTTAGGCAACGCACTGTCCCCCGCGCAGAACGATCACGTTCGTTATCCCTGGCGGATTCAATCGGTGCGTGCAACGGTTGCCATCGACTGACCTGACGACGAGGCTCCATCTCCCGCGGGCAAAACTTCCCGTGGTCCGTCATTCGTTGTTCGTTCGTGCTTTCCTACCCGTGGTCCGTCGTTCGGTGTGCGTCATCCGGCGACGGCCGTGGCCGGCTTCTACGTCGCATCATGGTGTGCGACCGCACTGGTCACGAACAACGACGGACGGACGGACGGACGACGGGTAGGAAAACACGACACGAACTACGAACGACGGACCACGGGGACGCGGCACCGTTGCATTGACCGGTTGAACCGAGCCTTGTTTCACTTTTGTTATCCTTGAAGCCGTTGCAGTTTTGTTGACGTTGCGCACACCAAGACGGATGCGGTCAACATTACAGACGCAATCACCAGGATCCCGGGAGGGACCATGACGCAGCTCAAAGCGCTGGCGGCGACGCTGGCCGCGCTCACGTTAGCGGGCGGGGGCTCGCTTCACGCACAGGACTCGACCGACAGGCGCCCAACGGTGGCGGTGATGTACTTCACCGACGGCGCGATCGGAAAGGAACACGAGACGCTGGCGCCGCTCTCGGGCGGCATCTCCGACATGCTCATCAACGATCTGTCGGTGAACGACAAGATCCGCGTCGTCGAGCGCGACAACCTCAAGAAGTTGATGGACGAGCAGAACCTGAGCGCCAGCGGACGCGTCGATCAGGAAACCGTCGTCAAGGTGGGCAAGCTGTTAGGCGCGCACCACATGGTCTTCGGCGGCTTCGTGACCGATGGACGCGGGCAGATCCGGTTGGACGCGCGCGCGGTGAACGTCGAGACGTCGGCGATCGAGCACGTGGAGACCGTGCAGGGCAAAGAGGACGACCTGATGTCCCTGATCGACCAGCTCGCGACGAAGATGACGAACGGCATGCACCTGCCCGACCTGCCGAAGTCGGTGCGCGAGGCGAGCGAGGCGGAGGCGAAGCGGGTGCCGTTCGAGACGGCGATGCTCTACTCGCGGGCGCTGGCGGCCAAGGACGCGGGCAACACGAACCAGGCGGTGGAGCTCTTGCAGCGGTCGCTCAAGTCCTTCCCGGACTATGCGCCGGCGCAGCGCGAGCTGGCGAAGCTGAACACCGGGCAGTGACCGGCGGCTTGCGTTAGGCTGATCCCCAGGCGCCCCCGCCGGGCGTCTGGATCTCGACGACATCTCCGGGCGCGAGCTCCACGCGACATTTCGCGGGGAGCTCGCGCCCGTTGAGCGTGTTGCGGCCCGTGGCGCCCGCGGCTCCGCCGCGGGCGCCCGGGGGCCCAAGCCGGCGGCGTTCCGTGAGCAGCGTGAGCGTGCACCGCTCGAGCACGCGGTAGCGGCGCACCACGCCATCGCCGCCGCGGTGTTCGCCGGCCCCGCCGCTTCCCCGCCGCACACGATACGCATCGATGCGCATCGGGTACGCCCACTCGAGCGATTCGATCGGCGTGTTGCGCGTGTTGCTCATGCCCACGTGCACCGCGTCGGGGCCGGGTCCGCGGCTCGACGCGCCCTGCCCGCCGCCCAGCGTCTCGTAGAACGTCCAGCCCGCGCCGCCGAACGTGATGTTGTTCATCGTGCCCTGGCCGCAGGCGGGCACGTCGACGCCGGCGTCGCCTAACGCAGCGAACATCGTGTCCACGATGCGTTGCGACATCTCGACGTTGCCGGCGGCCACCGCGGCCGGCCACTGCGCGTGCACCGCGGTGCCCGGCGCCGCCACCAGCTCGATCGCGCGGGCGATGCCGTCGTTGGTGGGCACGTCGTCGTCGAGCAGGGTGCGCAGCACGAACACCGCGGCCGCGCGCGTGACGGCCAGCGGACAGTTCACGTTCCCGCGCACCTGCGGCGACGTCCCGGTGAAATCGAAGCGCAGGCGGCCGTCGTGCACGTCCACGGCGATGGCGACCACCACGTCGTCCGTGGACACGCCGTCCCCCTCGAGGGCGTCGCGCGCGCGGCCCTGGCGCGTGCCTAACGCAAGAGCGGCGGCGCGGGCGCGCGCCGCGGTGTAGTCGAGGAGCGCGTCGGCCGCGGCGCCCAGCCGCGTGGCACCGTGCCGTGCGACGAGCGCGCGCCAGCCCTGCGCGCCGGCGGCGCAGGCCGCGCGCTGCGCGCGGAGATCGCCGCGCCGCTCCTCGGGCGTGCGCACGTTCGCCAGCACGAGCTCCAGCATCTCATCGTCCAACCGGCGCGCGCGCACGAGCCGCACCGGCGGCAGCACGATGCCCTCCTGCACCAGCTCCGTCGCACCCTGCGGCATGCTGCCCGGGCTCATGCCGCCCACGTCGGCGTGGTGCGCACGCACCGCGGCGTAGCCCGCGATCGTGCCGTCCTCGTGGCCGATCGCCTCGACCAGCGTGAGATCCGGCAGATGCGAGCCGCCGCGGTACGGGTCGTTGAGCAGAAACACGTCGCCGACGGCCGGGCCGCGCTCGCGCACCGCGCGCACGCTCTCGGGCATGGCGCCCAAGTGCACCGGAATGTGCGCGGCCTGAGCGATCATGCGGCCCTGGGGATCGAACAGCGCCGCCGACGAGTCGCGCCGCTCGCGAATGTTGGGCGAGAGCGCGCCGCGCACCAACACGGCGCCCATCTCCTCGGCGACGGCGGCGAAGGCGTGCGCCATCACCTCGAGCTCGAGCGGGTCGAACGCGGTCATGCGTCGCGCTCCAGCATCCAGCCGCCAATGTCCAACGGCACGGCCCGCCAGCCATCACCCACGAGCAGCGTCGCGTGCGGGAGCGCGAGCACCGCCGGACCGCGCATCTCGCCGCGCGACGGGGCTTCCACGCCGGCGAGCCGGGCGTCGCGCGCATTGCCTAACACGGTGTGCCGCGCGGCCACGACTTCCACCGCGCGGTCGAGCACGAAGCCGTACCGCGCGTCGTGCGCGGTCGCAAAGCGCGACGCGAGCGCCGAGCCGGGCTCGCCGGGTGAGAACGGCACCTCGAGCTCGTGTCCTTGACCCTCGTAACGCGCGCGTGCCCACCACTGGCGCTCCGACGCGCCGTCGGCGCGGGCGAGACCGCGGGCGAGACGGTCGGCCAGCTCGCGAGTGTCGGATTCCGACAGGTGGTGCGCCTGCCGCATCACGCTCGCCAGCACGTCGCGGCGCTCGGCTGCCACGCCCAAGCCTAACGCGGACAGCACGCCCGCCAACGGGGGCACGAGCACCCGGCGCATCGCGAGGTGGTCGGCGAGCGCGCACGCGTGGAGCGGTCCGCCGCCGCCGAACGCAACGAGGGTGCAGCGCCGGGGGTCGATGCCCCGCTCCACACTCACGCGGCGCAGCGCGCGCGCCATGGATGCGTCGGCCGCGCGGATCATGGCCGCCGCCACGCGCTCGGGCGACGCGCCCGCGCGCGCGGCGAGACACTCCACCGCGGCGCGCGCCAGGTCCGCGCGGAGCGCGACGCCGCCGCTCAGCGACGTCTCGCGCACATTGCCTAACACCATGTGCGCGTCGGTGATCGTCGCCTCGGTACCGCCGCGACCGAACGCGGCTGGACCGGGTTGAACGCCCGCGCTGCGCGGCCCCACGCGGAGCGCGCCGCCGTCGTCCACCCAACCGATGCTCCCGCCGCCGGCGGACACCGTGTCCACCAGCACGCGCGGCAGCGCAATGGGCACGCCGGCCACGTCGCCGCCGGCATCCACCATGGCCTGGCCGTCGAGGATCACGCCCGCATCGGCGCTGGTGCCGCCGATGTCGATGGTGAGGGCATCGCGCACGCCCGTTAGGCGGGCGACGAACGCCGCGCCCACCACGCCGCCGGCCGGCCCCGAGAGCGCCAGCGACGCCGCGCCGCGCGCCGTCTCCGACGCCGGCCGCATGCCGCCGGCCGAGGTCATGACCGCGAGCGCGGGATATCCGCGCGCGCCTAACGCAACGGCGAGGCGGCCCACGTAGCCCGCGACGGCGGGCCGCAGGTACGCTTCCGCGACCGTG
This sequence comes from Gemmatimonadaceae bacterium, assembly GCA_036376535.1. Classification (GTDB taxonomy): domain Bacteria; phylum Gemmatimonadota; class Gemmatimonadetes; order Gemmatimonadales; family Gemmatimonadaceae; genus JADGGM01. The sequence goes on from DASVAC010000107.1 coordinate 10,889, forward strand.
GTCGCGGTGCGCTCGTACTCGCGGATCTCCGGCAACACGTCGTGCGAGCAGACCACGTCGAGCTCGGGCGCCAGCCTCGAGAGCGCGGCGGCCATGGCTTGCTCGTGCGCGGGATCGCCGTACGAGTGGAGCAGCGACACGGCCACGATGGCCGGCGACGTCTCCACCGCGGCGCGCGCCGCGTCCGCCGCCCCGGTTTCCTCGAGCGCGCGCACCACGCCCTGCGGCTCGATGCGCTCCGGCACCGCCACACACCGCTCGGGTGGGACGAGCGGCTCCGGGTGCTGCCGCGCCAGATCGTAGAGCGACGCGCGCTCCTGCCGCCTGAGCGTGAGCAGGTCCGTTGCGCCGGCGGTCGCGCACAGCGTCACGCGCGCGCCGGTCCGCTCGAGCAGCGTGTTCGTCGCCACGGTGGTGCCGTGGACCAGGCGCGCGACGGCGGACGGCGCTTCGCCTAACGCGTCGAGCGCGTCGAGCACACCCCGGCTCTGGTCGGCCGGCGTGCTCGGCACCTTGCGCGCGGCGACGGTGCCGTCCTCGCCGATCGCCACGAGGTCGGTGAAGGTGCCGCCGACGTCGATGCCGACCGACGCGCCGTGCATCACGCGCGCGTCTTGACGATGGCCACGCCGACCAGCGCCACGGTGGCCAGCACACTGAGCATCCCCACCCAGTCGCCGAGGTGGTCGTAGAGGGTGATGACGTCCGTGGTCTGCGCCTGGTACGTCCGCACCGCCGGCACGAACAGCGCGGTCCCGCCGTGCGACCTGCCTAACGGATCGACGTACTCGGAGATCCCCGTGTTGGCGTCGCGCACGATGCCCACGCGATTCTCGATCGCCCGGAGCGCCAGGTGCGCCTCGTGCTGGTAGACGGCGATGCTGCGGCCGAACCACGCGTCGTTCGTGATGTTCACCAGCAGCGTCGCCCCCTCGCGCCGGTACAGCCGCGCCCGCTGCAGGAAGATCGACTCGTAGCAGATCAGCACGCCCACCTTGCCGAACCGGAACGAGAACGGCTGCGGCGTGCCGCCCCGCCCCATCCCGCCGAAGAACTTGAGGCTCGCGAACCAATTCGGATTCACGAACGGCACCCGCTCGACGATCGGCACCAGGTAGGTCTTGTGGTACGCCGACCGCACGTCCACGCTGCCTAACGAATCGGCCACCATCGCCGAGTTGTAGTAGTCGTACGTGGTCGGCGTGTGCCACACGACGTCGATCGTCCCGAACAGAATGGGCGTGTGCGTCGCCGCGGCGAGCACGCGCATCGTGTCGGCCCAATCGCGGTGCGCGAGGAAGTTGTCGGGCAGCGCGGCCTCGGGCCACAGCATGAGCTGCGGGTCATCCTGCGCCAGGCCCTGGCGCGCGAGCGATGACAGAATGCCCACGATGCGGCCCTGGTACTGCACCTGCCACTTCTCGTCCTGCGGGATGTTGGGCTGCACCGCCGCCACCGACGCCTCGGGGTGCAGCGGGGTCGTCGCGATGCGCCACCATCCGTAGGCGGCCACGCCTAACGCAAGCACGATGGCCCCCGCCACCCGCGCCAGGAGCCGCTTCTGCTCGGCCCGCGCCAGCCAGGCGTCGACCAGCAGCCCGTTGGTGGCCGCGATCCAGAACGAGAGCCCGCGCACACCGCTCAGATCCGCTGCTTGCGCGAACACCGGGTGCTTGGCCACGGCGAGGCCCAACGGCAGCCACGGGAATCCGATCTGCGGCAGATAGAGCAGAAAGACCTCGCTCGCCGCCCACACCACGGGCAGGAGCACCGCCATGGGCCACCGCGTGAGGCGGCGAGCGGCGTACACCGCGGCCATCGTGAACCCGACGATCGGACCCAAGCCCAACAGCGCGCCGATGAACGCGAGGAACGCCAGGTTCGTGTAGAGGCGCAGCGCGATGGCGATCCAGTACAGGCTGATCCCGTAGCCAATGAAACCGAATATCGTGCCCGTGCGCATCGCGGCGCCCCACCCGCTGCGTTGGTCCGCGGCTTCGGCGACGACGATGGCCACCGGCACCAGGCACAGGAACGCCGGCACCACGAGCGGCACCGGCGGGAACGAGAGCGCGAACAACAGCGCGCTCGCCAGTGCCGCACCCGCTTCTCGCCGCGTGGGACGCCAGCGTCGATGTGTCACAGTCGCACTTCCTTTTGATCCTCTGCCGACCGATACACCGCTTCGGCCAATCGGTGCAGCACGAGTTGGTCGGTGGGCGCCTCGTAGGGCGTTTCACCGCGCAGCATCGCGGCAAAGTGCGCGAGCTCGGCGCGGTACGACTGGATGAACGTGCTGTCCCGCGTCGCGGCGCCGCGCGGTGTCACGTCGGCGGGCGCGCCGTTCAATTCCTTCACCACGTGGAGCGGCGAGAGCCGCGAGCTGCCGCGCGTGGCCAGCGTGTCGAACCACCAGCGCGGCTCCATGCCGACGTACGACCACGACACGTCGATGGTGATCGTCATGCCGGACGCGCACTGGATGAACGCGAGCATCGATTCATCCACCGCGCTCGCGCCGCGGCCGCGCTCCATGTGCGCGCTCACGCGCGCCGGCTCGGGAAAATCGGCGAGCCAGAGCGCGAGGTCGAGCAGCGGCAGGCCGAGATCGGTGAACGCGCCGCCGCCCGCTTCCGCCCGCCGGTAGCGCCATCCATCGCGCTGCTGCCGTTGCTCGTGGTGGCCGGCGCGGATGCCTACGAGCTTGCCTAACTCACCGCCCCGCAGGAAGCTGCTCAGGGCCTGCACGTCGGAGCGGAACCGGTGGTTGTTGGCCACCGCCACCATGCGGCCGGCACGCGAGGAGGCCGCCAGAATGCGCTCGACGCCGCGGCTCGTGAGCGCGAGCGGCCGCTCGCACAGCACGTGCACGCCGGCCGCGAGCGCGATCAGGGTATGCGGCTCATGCAGGTGGTTGGGCGTCGTGAGCACCAGCGCATCGAGCTCGGCGCCCTCGAGCAGGTCCTCGATGTCGGTGTACACGTCCTGGACGCCGAAGCGCTCGCCTAACGCGCTGGCCTTGGGCCCGTCGTTGTCGCACAACGCGACGAGCTGCGCGCCGCGCGACCGCGCCAGCGCCGGCAAGTGCGCGACCTGGGCGATCGCCCCCGCCCCCACGACTCCGACCCGCACCGGCGCCATCAACGCCCGCGCTCCGCGTTAGGCCGAGCCGACCACCGCCACCGTCGTTCCGGGATAGTATGCACGAAGTATCGTCCGATAGTCCTGTCCGGCCCGCGCGCGTCCAATCGCGCCCCACTGACACATGCCCACGCCGTGGCCGTATCCGCTCCCGCGCACGATCACGCGGGACAACTCTCCATCGGCGTCACGCTCGTTCTCGACCGTGAACGCCGTGCTGTTCAAGATCTCGCCATCGCTCGCGCGGAGCACGAAGCGAATGTTGTCCATGCGCACCGTGTAGCGCCCGCGATCGGTCACGATCTCGAGCGCGCGCACGCGGCCCGACGGCGTGCGGCTCTGCACGTCCAACGCGCGCGGCGCACCGGGACCGCGCGACGACACCGTCGTGTAGTCCTTGAGATACCGGTCGAGCAGCGCGCGCAACGCGGCGCGCGTGAACGTGCGCTCCCAGCGGAATCGCGGCGCGATGTCGCAATAGAACCGGTCGGTGCCGGGAATGCGATCGCTCACGCTCACCAGGTAGGGTTCGTCCGGGCTGCGCCATACCTCGCTCGCCGCGGCCGTGTGGCCGCCGCATGCCGAATGATACGGCGCGTTCACCACCACGCCATGATAGGTGAGCACGAGGCCGCGCGTCTCCGCGACCGCCGTATCGCCTAACGGAGTCTCCGCATCGGCGCCGCCGTACACCTGGTCGACCACCGTGCTGCGCATGTCGTAGGCGCGCGAATCCGCCGCGATGTGCGTGTAGGCGTAGCTCCGTGCCGCGATCGCCTGCGCGGCCACCGCCTCGCGCTCGTCCGCGGTGCGGTGCCCGATCTCCATCGGCACCACGCCGCGCAGATAATCCTCGAGGTACAGCCGGTTCACCACCAGCACGTCGTCGCCGTTGGCGGCCGGGAGCACCCACACTTCGCCGCGGTAGTGCACGCCGTTCACCGTGAGCACGGCGCCGCGCGACGCCGCCCGCGCGACGAACGGCGCGGGACGGCTGGGCGTCACGGTGCCGTCGTCGTTCACGGCCCGAAGCATCCCGTCGCGATTCTGGACCGTCCACAGGTCGCCGCCGTCGGCGCGCACGAGCGTGCTCGCGCCGCCGCTGTCGAACAAGCGCCACGACCCAGTCGCCGAGATCGTCACTTTGGTCGCCGAAGTGGCGAGCGCGATGCGCACCACGCGGCCCCGCGCGCCTAACGGCTGCTCGGTGGGCGCGGTGATGTCGGGCAGCTGTTCGGGCGTCGTCGTGTCCGCGGCGGTGGGCGGCGGCAGCGGCGTCGTGTCGAGCACCACCGGCGGCAGCTGCGCGGTCGGCGGCTTGGGCGCGCCCGACTTGCACGCCGCGAGGCCAAGGGCCGCGGCGCAGGCAGCGCCTAACACCGCCCTACGACCGGACCGCGCCCAACGCATCGTCCAACCGCTCGAGGGTCGCGTCGATCTCGGCGTCGCCGTGCGCCGCCGACATGAAGGCGGACTCGAACGGCGACGGCGCCAGATAGACGCCCCGCGCGAGCGCCTCGTGGAAGAACCGGCGAAAGCGCGCCACGTCGGACGCCTTCGCGTCGGTGAAGTTTCGCACCGGCTCGGCGCGAAAGAACATGCCCCACATGCTGCCCGCGCTGTCGGCCGTGAACGGCACCCCGCGGCGCGCCGCGGCCGCGCGCAGGCCGGTCACGAGACGCGTCGTGCGCTCGGCGATGCGCGCGTGCAGCTCCGGCGTGAGCGCGCGAAGCGTGGCCAGCCCCGCCGCCATCGCGAGCGGATTCCCGGACAGCGTGCCCGCCTGATACACCGCGCCCGCCGGCGCCATCATCTCCATGAGATCGCGCCGTCCGCCGTACGCCGCCGCCGGCAGACCGCCGCCGATCACTTTGCCTAACGTCGTCAGGTCCGGGGTCACGCCAAACCGCTCGCGCGCGCCGCTCGGCGCGATGCGGAAGCCCGTCATCACTTCGTCGAAGATGAGCAGGGCCCCGATCTCATCGGCGATGCGCCGCAGCGCCGGAAGAAACGCCGCATCGGGCGCGATGAATCCGGCATTGCCGACAATCGGCTCGACGATGATCGCCGCCAACTGACCCGCCGCCGAGCGAACGACCCGACACACGGCATCGACGTCGTTGAACGGCGCCACGAGTGTGAGCGCAGCCACCTCCTGCGGGACGCCCGGTGAATTCGGCAACCCCAGCGTCGCGACACCGGATCCGGCGCGCACGAGAAACCCATCGGCGTGTCCGTGATAACATCCATCGAACTTGAGAATGGCATCGCGGCCCGTCGCGGCGCGCGCTAACCGGATGGCGCTCATCGTCGCCTCGGTGCCGCTCGACACGAACCGCAGCATCTCCACATGCGGCATGCGCCGCGCAATCAGCTCGGCGAGCTCGGTCTCGGCTTCGCACGGGATCCCGAAGCTCGTGCCGCGCGCCATCGCCGCCGACACCGCATCGAGTACCGCCGGCGCGGCGTGGCCTAACGCAAGCGGTCCCCACGACAGCACGTAGTCGATGTACTCGTTGCCGTCCACGTCCCAGATGCGCGCGCCCTCGCCGCGCTCGACGACGAACGGATCGCCGCCCACGCCGCCGAACGCGCGCACCGGCGAGCTCACGCCGCCCGGCGTCACGGCGCGCGCGCGCCGCATGATCGACGCCGAGCGCGTGGTCACCGGCCGTAGCTTCCCTGCGCGATGCCGGACAGCACCGGCAGCGCCCGCACCCGCTGTCCGTTAGGCGACGGCGCCGGCAGCGCTACGCGCGCGACCCGCGCCGCGAAATCGTCGTCGGTCTCCACCGATTCCACCACGCACTCGACGATCGAGCCGGGCACGGCATCGCCCTCCAGATACGTGACGCCGTCGATGTCGTCGGCCTGCCACCACAGCCGCGCCTCGGCTCGCGCGCCGTCGGCCGCGGCACGATCCACGATCGCGGGCACCGTCCGCCCCACGTAGCGCTCGGCGCGCTCGGCGCCGATGGCGCGCTGGACGTCCGTTAGGCGGTCGAGCCGCTCGAGCTTGAGCGGCGCCGGCACGTCGTCGGCGAGCGCCGCCGCGCGCGTGCCTTCCTGCGCCGAGTACGTGAACGCGCCCACGCGGTCGAAACGGACGTCCTCGAGCAGATCGCACAGCTGCTCGAAATCGTCATCCGTCTCGCCCGGGAACCCGACGATGCACGTGGTGCGCACGGCGACGTCGGGCACGGCATCGCGCAGCCGCGCGACGCACGCGCGAATCGTGGTCGCTCGCTCGGGACGGCGCATGCGCGCGAGCACCGCATCCGATCCGTGCTGAATGGGAATGTCGAGGTACGGCACGATGCGCCGCTCGCGCGCCATCAGATCGAGCAGGCGCGGCGTGATGCCCGCCGAGTACACGTAGAGCAGCCGGATCCACGGTATCGACGTCTCGCCGACCAACGCCTCGAGCAGCTCGGGCAATCCGTTACCGTCGCGACGGTCGCGCCCGAAGTGCGCCAGATCCTGGGCGACGAGATTGATCTCGCGTGCACCCTGCAGCTCGAGCAGCTGCGCCTCGCGCACCACGTCATCGAGCGCGAACGAGCGATGCTTCCCTCGCATGAGCGGAATCGCGCAGAACGCGCAGCCGTGATCGCAGCCCTCGCTGATCTTGAGGTAGCGCACGTGCGGCAAGTCGCCCGTGTACAGTCGCACGCCCGGGTGATCCTGCTCGCGCCACAATGGCTCGTCGATCGCCCCGCACTCCTTGAGCGCCGGCACCAGCCGATCCATTTCCGACGCGCCGAGGAACACGTCCACCTCGGGCAGCTCCGCGGCGAGCTCGGCCTTGTGGCGCTCGACCATGCACCCCACCGCCACGAGGGTGCGACAGCTGCCCAACCGCTTGAGCCGCCCCGCCTGCACGATCGCGTCGATCGACTCCTGCTTGGCCGCGTCGATGAACCCGCACGTGTTGATGACGATGACGTCGGCGCGCTCGAGGTCCGTCGTGTGGCGCGCGCCGTGATCGACCAATTGCGCGAGGTAGCGCTCGCTGTCGACGGTGTTCTTGTCGCAGCCGAGCGTGATGAAGCCGATGTTCACGGGGTGACGGCCGTGGCGGGACCTGGCATGGAATAAACGTAGCCCCGCGGGAGCCGGGTCTCAACGCTAACGATAGTTGCCGAACTTGAGCTCGACGCCGAAGTCTTTGCCGCGCAGCAACGCAATCGCCCCCTGCAGGTCGTCCTTGGACGGCGACGACACGCGCACCTGATCGCCCTGGATCGCGGCCTGCACCCTCTTGAGCTTCGCCTCCTTGAGCAACGCCACGATCTTCTTCGCCGTGTCGCTGTCGAGCGCCATCTTGAGCTTCACTTCGCGGCGCACGGTGTCACCGCCGGCCGGAGTCACCGCGCCGATGTCCAGGTTCTTCACCGGCACGCCGCGCTTGATGAGCTTCCCCTGCAAGACGTCAAACAACGCGCGCATCTTGAAATCGTCGTCGGCGACGAGCACGAGCATGTTGTCGCCGCGCCGGAAATCGATGGACGCCTTGGAGCCCTTGAAGTCGTACCGTTGGGCAATCTCTTTTTGCGCCTGATTTACGGCGTTGTCGACCTCTTGCAGGTCGACACCGGTGGTCACGTCGAACGAGGATTGCTGGGCCATGCAGAGGTCCGGATGAAGTGATGAGAACGGACAAACCACCGACATTGCCGGAGAGCAACGGATGCCCTTCGAGTGTTTACGAAATCCGTCCTCTGTGTCCGGCTGTGTCCGGGTGTGTCCGCTATTAACTCGTGGATCCTTGTTAGACAGCTCAGGCGGACAGGGCGCGTACGACTAACCTCTCGCGAATCCGCCTCCGAAGACGATGAAAGTTCTCACGACTAGGAGTGCGGACAAGGCCAGACACGAACGGACAAGACCGGGTCTTGTTGTTGATTCGGATGATAGTTCGCCCGAGGCAGTCGGCAAACGGATATGTTTTGTCCGGCCTTTTCCGGCCCTGTCCGGCCTTGTCCGACTTTCTATTTCGTCCGGCCCTATTTCGACAGTAGCGCCGTCTTCCCCGCGACGGCGGTGTTGAACGCCGGGACGTCCTGCGTCATGACGGTGTGCATCCTGTCGAGCACCGTGCGCAAGCGCGCCGAAAGGTCATCGTGCACCGCGATGTCCGCCGCGGTCGGCGCGAAATCGGGGTCGCCCGCCACGTCGCCGGCGCCCGAACCCACCGAGCCGGCGAGGAACAGCAGCCGCAGGTACAATCGCATGGGAGCCCGATACGTTTTCTGGTCGTTCTCCTGGAGCACCGGCTGCAGCAGCTCGTTCTCAACGCCGTCCAGTTTGTCCGAGAGCGTCTTGGCGTCGGCGAACACGGACTTGAACGACGAGTCGTGTCCGTACATCTCGCGCAGATCCTCGAGCTGCTTGCGCACCTTCTCGATGCTGTTGATCGCGTCGACGGTCGAATCGATTTCCTGGTAGACGCTGTAGGCGAGCGCGCTCTGCGCCTGCGCGTCGGCGTCCGTCCCGCCCGAGTGCGGATCCTTGAGCACCGCGAGCGGTTGCGAGAGCTTCTGGCCGCCGGCGTCGAGCTCCACCGTGTAGGTCCCCGGTGCGACGAGCGGGCCTAACACAGGATTCTCGATGCCGTAGTGGTAGATGCGCCGCGTGAGCTTCCCGATGAACCGCTTGTCCGTCCAGATCTGCGGGTAGCCCTTGGGCGTGGTGCGCAGCGCGACTGTGTGCGTGCGGTCGTAGCGCAAGTCCCACCACGTGCGGTTGATGCCGGCCTTGCCGGGCACTGTGAGCTTGCGCACCACGGCGTTCTGCGCATTGCGAATCGTGACGTGCACCGAGTCCTTCGTGCTGTCCTTCAGGTAGTAGTCGATCACTGCGCCGTACGGCGGATTCCGGCCCGCGGCGATGTCATCGGGGTCGCCCTTGATGCGGTTAGACCCGCGGAAGCGGTACGCCTGCCGCGGCGCGAACAGATACGCGGACTTGGCCGCGAGCGTCGCATCGATGCCGCGCAGCGGCGAGACGTCATCGAGAATCCAGAACCCGCGGCCCTTGGTCGAGATCACGAGATCGTCGAAGTGCTCCTGCACCACGATCCACGTGACCGGCGCGTGCGGGAGATTCGACTGCAGCGGGAACCAATGCGCCCCGTCGTCGAGCGTCACGTACAAGCCATTCTCGGTGCCGGCGTAGAGCATGCCTTTGCGCTTCGGATCTTCGCGCACGATGCCGACGTAGCTGAACACGCTCTTCGGGATGCCGGCGCTGATCAAGCGCCACGTGTGACCGTAGTCGGTGGTTTCGTAAATGAACGGATTGCGGTTGTTCTCCTGGTGCCCGTCGACGGAGATGTACGCGCGGCCGGCGTCGTAGCGCGACGGCTCGACGTTGTCGATCGTGCCGCCCTTGGGGAACTCGGCCGACGTCGGCGTGACATCACTCCAGTGCGCGCCGTTGTCGCGCGTCACGTGCACCTTGCCGTCGTTGGACCCGGCCCAGATGACCCCGCGCGTCACCGGCGATTCGGCGATGGCAAACAGCGTGCAACAGTACTCGACGCCCAGATTGTCGTCCGTTAGGCCGCCGGAGCTGTGCATGTGGGCCGAGTCGTCGGTCGTGAGGTCGGGGCTGATCACCGTCCACGTCTTGCCGCCATCGGTGGTGCGGTGTACGTACTGGCTGCCTACGTACACCGTGTTGTGGTCGAACGGCGAGAGCGCCAACGGCTGCGTCCAGTTCCAGCGGTACTTGGCACTGTCCGCCGGCGAATCGAGCGCGCGGTCGGGCCACGGGTCCACGGAAAACGATTGCTTGGAGCGCAGGTCGAACTTCTCGAGACCGCCCTCGTAGCACCCGCCCCATACGATGGTCGTGTCCACCGGATCGGGATACGAGAACCCGGATTCGCATCCCGCGGTCGTTTGCCAGAGCGCCGACGGAATGCTGAAACCCTGGCTGTTGCTCGGGCCGCGCACGGCGGTGTAGTCCTGCTCGTTGCCATAGACGTTGTACGGGATCTCGTTGTCCACCGCGACGTGGTAGATCTGCGCGATGGGCAGCACCACGCGGTGCCACTGGCGCCCGTGCGTGGTGGTGATCTGCACGCCGCCGTCGTCGCCGATCATCATGCGGTCGGCGTTGGTGGGATCGGCCCACATGTCGTGCGTGTCGCCGCCCCACGGCATCACCTCGGCGGTTTCGCCGCCGTCGAGCGAGCGCATGAGGAAGTTGGACGGGAAGTACACTTCGTTAGGCGTCGCCGGCGACACCATGATGCGCGTGTAGTAGTGGGGCCGCTCGGCCAGCAGGTGGCTGTAGGACACGACGTGCCAGGCGGCGCCGCCGTCGTCGGAGCGCCAGAGCGCGCCCTTCCCTTCCCAGCCCGTCTCGATGAGGGCGTACCAGCGGCTGGGGTCGTTGGGCGCGATGGCCACGGCCACTTTGCCTAACGGACCTTTGGGCAGGCCGTTCGTGGCGCGCTTCCAGGTGGTGCCGCCGTCGTGCGAGATGTACACGCCGCTGCCGGAGCCGCCGCTGAATTTGCCCCACGTGTGGATCACGAACGACCACATGCCGGCCACGAGGATGCGCGGATTCTGCGGATCCATCGCCAGGTCGGATGCGCCCGTCGAGTCGTTCACGAACAACACCTTGTCCCACGTCTTGCCGCCGTCGGTGCTGCGGTACACGCCCCGATCGGGTTGCGCGCCGTAACCCTGGCCCTCGGCCGCGACGAACACGGTGTTCGGGTTCTGTGGATCGATCACGATGCGCGCGATGCGCCCCGATTTCTCCAGACCCATGTGCGCCCACGTGGCACCGCCGTCGGTCGACTTGTACACGCCGTCGCCGATCGAGACGTTGCTGCGAATGAAGCTCTCGCCGGTGCCCGCCCAGATGATCTGATGATCCGATGGCGCGATGGCGATGGCGCCGATCGACTGCACGGACATCGAATCGAACACCGGGCGCCAATGAATGCCGGCGTCCACCGATTTCCAGATGCCGCCCGACGCAGCACCCGCGTAGTAGACGTTGAGGTTGCCCGGCTCGCCCACCACCGAGGCGACGCGATTCCCCTGCGGCCCGATGTAGCGGAACTTGAGCGCATCGATGTCGACGCCCTGGACGGCGGCGCCGTGCGCGCGCGCCTCGGGCGATTCGTCGTCATCCTGCGCGGCGGCGCGCGACGAGAGCAACACGAGCGCGGCACAGGCGCCCGCGAGAGCGAACACGCGGTACGTGACTCGGAGCATGTGGCGATGGCAGTTGGAGTAGTACGACGTCCGTGGATCGCTGGATACGTTATCCCCGGGACGACGAGACGCAACACCGCCTAGTGCGGCGTGATCACCGGCACGAGGTGACGCCGATTGCGGCGGTATCGCTTGAAGTCGCTATTGAGCGTGAGCACCACGCTCTGCAATTCGAGCTCGCTCATGCGCACGAGACACGCGTCGGCGAAGGACATGGGCACCTTCACATATCGCTGCACAAGCTGCCGCACCGCCGCGATCTCGATGCCGATCTGAAACTCGACGCGGATAATGTCGGCGGCGACGAGCGCGAGCACCGCCTCTGCCCCCCCGTCCAGACGCGACAGGAGAAAATAGGCTTCGGACAGGACGGCCTCACACGTGAAGACGGGCGGCGTCACGGTGTCGAGCACCGATCGCGCCCACGCATGGTAGTGATCGCGGCGGTTGAGCAGCGCGACGAGCGGACACGTGTCGATGAGAACGCGGGTCACTTGCCGTAACGCGCCATGTGCTTGGGATTGGACGACAGGTCGCGCGGCCCGTTCACGCCCGAGGTGACCGCGTCGACCGCCGCCGTGACCGACGCGCGCCCGGCCACGGTGTACGCCGCGAGCGCCTCACGCACCAACGCTGAGCGACTCGCCTTCCGAGCCCGCGCCAGCTTGGTGAGCGCGTCGTCCAAATTCTCTGGCATCTTGAACGACACTGTTTTCATGTCTTGTTCCGGTATTACGCTGTTAACAAAAGCGTAATACCGATGCAGCGCCGCGGCAAGCGTGACTGGCCGGGCGCCCTCTGACACGATGTCACAGGACCCACCGGTCCCAGCATGGCTGGGCTTCCTCGACAAAGGTCTCAAAGGATAACAAAAAGGATGCGAGAGATGGGGATGATCGGTTTGCACGCCGGGATGGTTCGTCGCCTAACCCGCGAGGGACCTCCATGAGGACCGGCGATGAGCCAACCCTCGCGCAGGACGATCTTCTCCATCTCTCGCATCCTTTTGGTTATCCTTTGAGACCTTTGTCGAGGAAGCGCAGCCATGCGGGAACCGATGGGTCCCGTGACATCGCGGCGAGCACGCCCAGCCACGTGCGTGCTGATGGGTCTTTGAGATTGTGTCGAGGAGGCCCACCACGCGAGCGCTGGGGTCTGGCGGCTAACCGAGGAAGGACTCCAGCGCCCGGGCGCGCGAGACGTGGCGCAGGCGGGACAGCGCCTTCTCCTTGATCTGCCGCACGCGCTCGCGGGTGATGCCTAACAGCGAGCCGATCTGCTCCAGCGTCATCGGCTCCTCGCCGTCCAGGCCGAAATACAACCGCAGAATCTTCGCCTCGCGCTCCTTGAGCGACGATAGCGATTCCTCGATCGCCTCCGTGAGCGCCTTCTCGAAGGTCTGCTCGTCGGGCGTCGGATTCAGGTTGTCGGGGAGATAATCGAGGAGTTTGTTGTCTTCGCCCGGGGTGAGCGGCGCGTCCAGCGAGAGGTGGGTCTGCGAGATCGAGATCGTCTTCGCGACCTCTTCCTCGCTGATGTCCATCTCCTCCGCGATCTCCTCGTGCGTGGGCTCGCGGCCCAATTCCTGGAGCAGCGCGTTGGCGCGCTTGCCAATGCGGTGCAGCGTGCCCGCGCGGTTGAGCGGCACGCGCACGATGCGCGACTGCTCCGCCAGCGCCTGCAGAATCGCCTGGCGGATCCACCACACCGCGTACGAGATGAACTTGATGCCCTTGGTCTCGTCGAACTTGTGGGCTGCGCGAATGAGACCGAGGTTCCCCTCGTTGATCAGGTCCGCCAGAGCCACGCCCTGGTTCTGATACTTTTTCGCGACCGACACCACGAAGCGCAGGTTGGACCGCACCAGCTTGTCCAACGCGTCACCGTCCCCCTGACGAATCCGCTGCGCCAACCGGACTTCTTCATCGCGATCGATGAGCGGATAGGCGCTGATGTCGCGCAGGTACTGATCGAGCGACCCTTCGTCGTAGGATGCCTTCTTGTTGCCGGTTACGGCCATACGGACGACAGCTCCTGCGGGCGAACAACGCAGCCACACGTGGCGGCTCGGTCGGGGACGTGGATCCCGATGGGCCGGTGGTGCCTCAGTGGATTATCGTTCCGAGCCGGTGCCACCGAATGTCGGTGAGCCACGGATATGAGTGCTTGTCGTCGTGCGCGTAACTGTAGTACACGAACATCGGGCGGCCAATCAAGAGCGACTTGGGCACGAATCCCCAATACCGGCTGTCCGACGAAATGTCGCGATTGTCGCCGAGCACAAAGTAGCTGTTGGGGGGGACGATCAGCGGACCCCACGTGTTACGAGAGGGATGATATCCCGCGCTCGCTTCCGCGCGCTTGACCAAAAAATTGCGCTGCCAATCAAAATCTGCGAGAGACTGGTCGGAGGAGTCCGGCTCCACGTGGACGACGTAGTTCTCGTGCATCGCGACGCCGTTCACCACCACCGTGTCATTGCGCATTTCGACGGTGTCGCCCGGCAATCCGATGAGCCGCTTCACGTAAGGCGTGACGCGATCCCTGGGCCAATGGAACACGATCACTTCGCCGCGGCGCGGATCGCGGAACGCCGGCATGCGCAGATGCGTGAACGGAATCTCCGCTCCGTACACGGCCTTGTTGACCAACAGGAAGTCGCCTACGAGCAGCGTCCTCTCCATGCTCGCCGACGGAATCTTGAACGCTTCCATGATGAACGTACGCGCCACCATGAACAGCGCCACCGCGATGATCACGGTGCGTGCGTAATCGGCGAACGCGCCCCAGCGCCACGTGGTCCGGTTCATCGCGCGCAGCACTTCCGCGCGGTGCTCGTCGGTGACGGACCTGAGAGTGGGAATGGCGACGCGAGCGCGGTCGGTCATCTGCTACGGCGAAGGGGAGGGCTGACTCAATGATAGACAGCGACGTCGAAGAGCGGCAAGGGGACCTTACGCATTGCCCGTGTCGATCTGCGCGCGCTGCAGTTTGCCCGAGAAATCGACGTACCCCACCTTGGTCTCCGAGTAGAACTCGTACACCTCCCAGCCTCCCTCGCGGTGTCCATTGCCGGTCTGCTTCACACCGCCGAACGGCAGGTGCGCCTCGGCGCCAATGGTTGGAGCATTGATGTACGTGATACCGTTGTCCAGCTCGTTCAACGCACGGAAGGCGAGCGACACGTCGCTCGTGTAGACCGACGACGAGAGTCCGTACTTCACGTCGTTGTTCACCGTGAACGCGTCGTCCGGCGTCCGCACGCGGACCACCGAGAGCAGCGGACCAAAGATCTCCTCCTGCTCGAGACGCGACCCCGGTTTGACACCGGTGAAAATCGTGGGCTCGAAAAAGTGCCCGCGCTCGAGACCATTGGCCGATGCGCGCTTCCCGCCGCAGCGGAGCTCCGCGCCCTCGGTTCGCCCAACTGACACATAGCGCTCCACCTTTTCGAGCGCGCTCTGATTGATGAGCGGCCCGACGTCCGTGCCGTCTTTGCGACCGTCGCCCAACCGGAGCGCGCGCACGCGCTGCTCGAGCATCGACACGAACGTGTCGTGAACGCCGTCCTGCAAGATGAGACGGCTCGTGGCCGTGCAGCGTTGCCCGGTGGTACCGAACGCACCCCACAGCACGCCCTCGAGCGCCAGGTCCAGGTCCGCATCGTCGAGCACGATCATCGCGTTCTTGCCGCCCATCTCGAGCGAGAGCCGCTTGTGCATGCGTCCGCAAATCTCGCCGACGATGCGGCCCGTCTCAGTCGAGCCGGTGAACGAAATGATCGGCACATCGGGATGCTGGACCAACGCGGCGCCCGCGTCCTCGCCGTGTCCGTGCACGAGCTGGATCACGTCGGGCGGCAGACCCGCCTCGAGCAGCAGCTCGACGAGCACCGTGACCGTGTGCGGAACGTCCTCGGCTGGCTTGATGATGACGGCGTTTCCGCAGAGGAGCGCGGGGAACATCTTCCAGGTGGGAATCGCCATCGGGAAGTTGAATGGCGTCACGAGACCGGCGATGCCGATCGGCCGCCTAAAACTCATCGCCCACTTGTTCCGCAGCTCGCTCGGCACCGTGTGGCCGAAGAGACGGCGGCCTTCGGACGCGGCGTAGTATGCCGTGTCGATGCCTTCCTGCACATCGCCGCGCGTTTCGCTGAGCGGCTTGCCCATCTCGCGCGTCATGAGCGACGCGATGTCGTCCTTGCGCGCGCTCATGAGATCACCCACGCGGCGCAGCACGTCGCCACGACCGGGGGCCGGCGTGCGTCGCCAGATCTCGAATCCCTTCTTGGCCGACGCTACCGCGCGATTGACGTCGTCGGGACCCGAGAGCGGGAACGTGCCGATCACGTCCTTCGTGTCGGCCGGGTTGATGTTCTCGAAGGTGGCGCCGGCGCAGCCATCCACCCAGCGTCCGCCAATGAAATTCTGAAAGGTCATCATGATGAAACGAGTGGTTTACGGTTCGTGACTCACCCGCACATCCAGATCGCTGGATGCGCGGTGTCGGGTTTGGCGTAGCCGATGCGCGGCAACACCTGTTGGGCGGCCAGCAGCGCGCCCCAGAGTATGAGCAGCAACGACAGGATGTGGCCGCTCGCCGATCGATGACGCCAGGTCCAGATGGCACTCCAACCGCCGGCGACGATCACGACGATGGACGCGGCGAGATAGCCGAACAGGCCCATCCCGCACTTGGTGGAATACGGCCAGAACATGATCGCCACGCCTAACGCAATGGCGAGCAGCAGCCGCGCCATCACGCCGAGTGTGGATGTCTTGCGTGTCGCGGGCGCCGGCGCACTGGCGGCCGGCGCGGACTTGGCCGGCTTGCCGCCCTTCCCTTTCTGCCCGGGAAGCAGCGCGTCGTCGGACAGCGACTCGAGCTGCTGGTCGATCTTGCGCAGCTCCTTGTCCCAATCCGTGCTCATCGCACCCTCCGCGTCCTCGGATCGCTACGCATGCTCGCGTGTGAGCCCGTAGCGCTCGATTTTCTTGTACAGGTTGGAGCGCGGCATGTCGAGCAAGCGCGCGGTTTCCGACACGTTCCAGTCGTGCTCCCGCAATTTCGCCAGCAAAAACGCGCGCTCGGCCGCGTCCTTGAATTCTTCGAACGTGCGGCTCTCGAGCAGCGAGCCGAACGTGCTGCCTTCGGCGGCGCGCTGCCCAACGAGGCGCTCGACATCGGCCGCCGGCACGCGCGGGCCCGATGCGAGTATGAGAATCCGCTCGACCGTGTTGCGCAACTCGCGCACGTTGCCCGGCCAGTCGTACGTCGCGAGCCGCTCGATCGCGTCCGTCGTGAACGTGCGCGGCGCCATCCCTTGTTGCTTGGATAACAGCGCGGTGAAATGCGCGACGAGCAGCGGAATGTCCTCGCGCCGTTCGCGGAGCGGCGGCACCGTCATCGGCACGACGTTGAGCCGGTAGTACAGGTCTTCGCGAAAGCGATTCTCGTGGATCTCGGACTCCAGGTTCTTGTTGGTGGCCGCGATCACGCGGACATCGACCGCGGTCGCCTTCGATCCGCCGATGCGCGTCACCACGCCGTCCTCGAGGACACGCAGCACTTTCGCCTGCGCCGAGAGACTCATGTCCCCGACTTCATCGAGGAACAGCGTGCCGCCATCCGCCTGCTCGAACTTGCCCATGCGATCGGCGATCGCGCCGGTGAACGATCCTTTCATGTGACCGAACAACTCGCTCTCGATCAACTCGCTCGGGATTGCCGCGCAGTTGACCTCGACGAACGGATTCGCGCTCCGGGCGGACAATCGGTGCACGGCGCGAGCCACGAGCTCTTTGCCCGTCCCGTTTTCGCCGCTGATCAGCACACGCGCCGGCGTGGGCGAGACGCGCTCGATCTTCTCGATGAGCGAGCGGATCGCGAACGACTTGCCCACGATCTCGTAGCGCGACTCGATCGATTCGCGGAGCCGGCTGTTCTCCTCCTGCAGATTGCCGTGCTGGAGCGCGTTGCGCAGTGTGACGAGAATGCGGTCGGTGTCGAGCGGCTTCTCGAGGAAGTCGTAGGCTCCGAGCTGCGTCGCTTCGACGGCGGTCTGGATGGTACCGTGTCCGCTGATCATGACGACGAGCGCCCCGGAATCCAGCTGCCGGATTTTCTTGAGCGCTTCGAGTCCATCGATGCCGCCCATCTTCACGTCGAGGAACGACAGGTGCGGCCGCCACTTCTCGAACTCGGCGATGGCGTCGACGGCGGTGCCCACCGCGCGGACCTCGTAGCCTTCGTACTCGAGCAATTGGCCTAACGCGGCGCGGATGCCTTTCTCGTCGTCGGCCACCAGGATGCGTCGGCTCATGGCACCGTCTTGTACAGGGTGATCTTGCCGTCGTGCACGCGCACGTCGGCGATGTAGCGCGGCACGGCGAACGGCAGTCCGTTAGGCGACGTGCCCGCCGGGCGCGTCACGTGGCCCATGCGCTGCAGGATGCTCGGGATCATGGCGGACGGCACCGCGAGGTCCTTGATGCGCACGCTCGTCACCCGGAACTCGGCGAGCCCGGGTTGGGTGATCGCGAGCGTGCCCGTGAATTGTATCGGTTCGCGGTCGCTCAGCATTCCGGCCACCGGTCCGAACGACGCCGGGCCGCCGAAGTCGGCCAGGCGGACATCGGCACGAATGGCGAGCTGCTCGCCGATCGCTGCCGCTTCCACGTTGGATGCGGACGGCGGCAGTTGCTTGGCAAGCGCATCGAACACGTAACCCGCAAGATCACCCGGTGCCACGTTCGCAAACACGGGTCCGCTCTTCGCGCCCAACCGATCGATGGCGTCGTGTGCGCGCGAGCTGCCCTGCGCGGTGACCGGCTCCCAATGCGCGGCCGACTGATCGGCCAACGACGGCGCACCCGTCGCGATGCGCCGCACGGCGGGCTCCCACTCGCCGCGGAACAACCAGGCTGCCGCGCCGAGCACGACGAGCAGCACCAGGCATCCAATCGAGCGCAGGCAGCCGCCCATCACGACCCTCCCGCAAGGCGCAGTGCGGCGAGGACGGTGTGGCGCGCGCCCTGTTGTCCGAGCTCACTCTGCATCAGGTCGACGCTCTTGGCCGGCGCGGTGGCCTTGAAGCGCACGATGCGTGCGGCGGCCGCGATCGCGCGGGCGTCATTGCGCGCCACGTGATCGCGCGTGCGCCCGAGCGTGATGTGCGGGCGAAACGCGCGCGCGTCCAACGGATAGCCCAACGCGGCGCAGGCGCGCTCGACGTCGTGCTGCAGGAGCTCGAGTTTGGGGTCCGGTGTCACACCCATCCATACGACGCGCGGTGCGTGAAGGTTTGGGAATGCGCCGAGGCCGCCCACGTCGAGGGTGAACGCGGTGTGGGGCGAGACCGCGGTATCGAGCGCCGCGCGGAGCGGCCCAACGGATGCGTCGGGCTGTTCGCCGAGGAACTTGAGCGTGAGGTGCAGGTGGTCGTCATCGAGCCATTTCACCGCGTGCCGGTCGTGGGTGGCGTCTCGCATAGGCGCCGTGGCCGCGCGAATGTCGCGGCGGACGGAAGCGGGCAGGTTAATGGCCAGAAAGAGCCGCACGGTCGTCCGTCGCACTTGCGAGCTCGAGCGCCACGGTCTTGAAGCCGTGTTGGGCGGCGAGGGCGACCACGGCGCGCCGGAGCTCCGGGTCGCGGAGGCGCTCCGCGGCCTCTGCGTTAGGCACAGTGATCACGGCGAGCGCGTCGCGCGCGTCGACGCGCGCGTCCACACCGTGCGCCGCGAGCGCGGCGGCCAGCGAGGGTGCGCTCACGCGCCGGCGGCGCCCAGGATGTTGAGGGAGCCGGATCGGAATCCCTGAAGATCCACCGACACGCGCGCGAAGCCCGCGTCGCGCACGGCGCGCACGAGCGCTTGCAGGTTCGGCGCGGCGAGCCAGGTGTCGAGGCGGTCCGCCGACATCTCGACGCGCGCGAGATCGCCGTGATGCCTAACGCGGAGGTCGCCCTCCACGCCGAGCGCGCGCAGCGCGGTTTCGGCGCGCTCCACCTGTTGGAGGCGCTCGAGGGTGACCGTGCTTCCGTACGGCAGGCGCGACGACAGGCATGGCGACGACGGCGTGGACCACGTCGGGAGGCCGCGCGCGCGGGACAGGGCGCGGATCTCATCCTTGGTGAATCCGAGCTCCGCGAGCGGCGACGCGACGCCGTGTTCGCGCGCGGCTTTCCGTCCGGGCCGCCAGTCGTGTGTATCGTCGGCGTTGGTGCCGTCCACGATCGTGTCGAAGCCGCGTTCGTCGGCCACGGCGCGGAGCACGCTCCAGAGCTCGGTCTTACAGAAGTAGCAGCGGTTGGACGGGTTCGCGACGTAGCGCGGGTCGAGCATCTCGTGCGTGTTCACTTCGAGCACGGGAATACCGAACTGCGCGGCGAGTGCGCGCGCTGCATCCCATTGCGCATCGGGATACGACGGCGACCGGCCGATCACGGCCACGAATCGCGCGGGGCCGAGTGCTTCGAGCGCCACGCACGCCAGATAGGCCGAGTCGACGCCGCCGCTGAAGCCGAGGATGACGGACGGCCGAGCGGCGAGCCAGGCGACGAGGCGCTGTTCTTTCTCGCGTGCGGTGGTGCTGGTGCGGGGAGAGTCGGCTGAAGACGGGTTGGCCGTTGCCACATCCGCCCTCGCGGCCTCGGTCAGGACTGGCTCCATGTGGGAAACGTAGTCCTGGCCAGCGTGGGCGGAAGTGCGTCAACGGTCAGTGCATGACCACCGTGATGGGGTGAAGGACGTTGCCGTCGGGACCGCGAGCGGCTGCATCGAGCGAGTCGACATCCCAAACGACCAGCACGGCTGGATCATCGCCGGACGAGAAGGTGTCGAGATCTTGCTTGGAGAGGCCCGCTTCCTTGAGCGCGTGTCCATCGGGCGAGGCGCGGTATGGATGCGTGTGCCAGGCACCCACGAAATCCTTGATGCTGTCGCAGTCGCCGGTGACGGCGAACTGGAGCTGCCGCATGTTGTGCGACGGAACGCTGCCGGTGACGAACAGCGTGTCGTGCGAGATAGAGCCCTGCATGCAGCCCATGTACTCTCGCTGTGTCGGTTTTCCGCTGCCGATCATTTGCGTGAGGGTGTTTTCACCTGCGAGCTCGTTCCAATGCGCGTTGTTGCGGCTCCAGATGGCATTCATGCTGTCGCGCACAGACCCCTGGATAATGATGGTGCCGAGTTGAGGAGGGGAGGCGACGTGGCGCGCAGCGATGAGCATTGGGGCGACCAGCGCCACCCATGCTGCGCGCCGCCAGACACTCGGCGGCGGAAGGGGCGAACCTTGGTGAGGCATTGGTGCTGCGCTCCTGTGTAACGCGCGGGTGATGATGCGGGCGCCATCGATTGTACCCGGCCGCGCAGTGCGCGATCCTTCGCGGCGGGAGTCCAGCATTTCAGGACGCGTGCCACGTTGGGGCACGAGCGGCGCGCGGCGCGCGGATTCCCACTATTGCGACGCGGCTTTCGGTCACGCGTCACAGCGGGCCCGAGTGACGGGCATTCCGGTCGGCGGCCTGGGCCGTTGTTCCTCGCGCGGAAGCCGATCGCTGCGCGGCGCGCCGCCGCCCGTTAGGCAGACTGGGCGGCGTCATCGAGCGACGGGTCAGCGGGGCGAAAGCGCAGGGCCTCCGCGAGGTGCGGCAGGCCGATGGTCGGCGCTGCATCCAGATCGGCGATGGTGCGCGCGACCTTGATCACGCGGTGGTACCCGCGCGCCGAGAGTGTGACGCGCGCGGCGGCGCGGTCGAGTAACGTGCGGGCGTCAGGCGCGAGGTCGGCGTGCGCGGCCAGGAGGCTGGGCGGCGCCTGCGCGTTGCACAAGCAGTTAGGCGTGGATCGGTAGCGCTGACGCTGGCGGCCGCGCGCCGCATCGACGCGTTGGCGGATGCTCGAGGAGGATTCGGCGGTGCGAGGCGCCATGAGCGTGCGGAGCCCGACGGCGCCAACGTGGACGTGGAGATCGATGCGGTCGGTCATGGGTCCGCTCAAGCGCGCGCGATAGCGCAGAATGTCGCCGGCCGCGCATGAACATCGGCGCGCCGGATCGCCGGCGTTGCCGCACGGACACGGGTTCATAGCGCCAATGAGGGTGAAGCGCGCGGGGAACGCAACGGTATGCGCGGCGCGTGCAATGACGACTTTGCCGTCTTCCATGGGTTGGCGGAGTGATTCCATGACATGGCGGCGGAATTCGAGCAGTTCGTCGAGGAAGAGCACGCCGAAGTGTGCGAGGCTTACTTCGCCGGGGCGCGGCGGATTACCGCCGCCGATGAGCCCAGCATCGGAGATGGTATGGTGGGGCGCGCGAAACGGGCGGACGGATGCGCGCGGCTGGTTCGCGTCGATGAGTCCGGCCACGGAATGGATGGCTGTGACTTCGAGTGCCTCGGACTCTTCGAGTGCGGGGAGAATGCCGGGTAGGCGGCGGGCGAGCATGGTTTTCCCCGCACCTGGTGGGCCGACCATGAGCACGTTGTGTCCGCCGGCAGCGGCGATCTCGAGCGCGCGTTTCGCGGTCTCCTGGCCGGCGACTTCGGCGAAGTCGGGCGCGAGCATGTCGTGCCCGTTAGGCGGGGGCACGGCGTCGTGCGGAACGAGGCGCCGAGCGTGGAGCGCCGCGGTGAGTGAGGCGAGGTTTGCCGGCGTGACGAGCGGCACCGAGCTGACGATCGCGGCTTCGGCGACATTGGCGGGCGGCAGGACGAGCGTGGTGTGCGCGCGTTGGGCGACGAGCCGAGCGATGGGGAGGGCGCCGCGTACGGGTCGGAGGGAGCCGTCGAGGCCGAGCTCGCCGACGGCGATGATGGCGGCGAGGGCGTCGGGGGCGAGCTGGCCGGTTGCCACCAGGATGCCTAACGCAATCGGGAGGTCGAAGGCGGTGCCTTCCTTACGCCGGTCCGCGGGCGCGAGGTTCACGGTCACCCGTCGGGGCGGCAGGGTGAAACCGGAATTGACGAGCGCCGCGCCGACGCGTTCCCTGCTCTCCTTCACCGCGCCGGCGGGGAGTCCGACGATGGTCCATGCGGGCAGGCCGCGTGCGGCGTCGACCTCGACGGTGACATCGTAGGCTTCTATTCCGAGGATCGCGGCGGAGTGGATGGCGGCGAGCATGGAGTACAGGATGGCCACGACTGTCGGCTGCCGTAGCATCCTGCGTACGCATCGCGGACCAAACTATTGCGAGATCGAAGGCCAAACGCGCATCGTCTCGCCTAACGCTGCGTCAGGTCTGGCTCACTGACGGTCCGCGACGAGCCTCAGCCGGCGCTGACAATCGGTGTGCCTGGCGCGCGGGCGGCATCACGTGCGTCGTCCGCGTCGCGCGCGGCGCCGCGCACCTTCGGCGCGTACGCGAAGTAGCGCTTGAGCTTAAGGAACTGCTTCTCGTAGACGTGCCAGCTCACGAAGGCCGCCGCGAACGTGAGCAACCCGCACAACCCGCCTAACGCAAGCGACGGCAGGACGTGCGACCCGAACACCGCCGGCACGCGGTTCCCCGGGAACACGAGCGGCTGCACGTGCGCCCAGATGGGCACGTGAAAGACGTACATCGCGTAGCTGTACTTGCCTAACGCGCGCAGCCACCGCGCACCGAGCACGCGCGCCGGCATCGTGCCGCGCACCGCCGTCGCGCCGGCGGCCACGAGGCCGCCCCACGCGATCGCCATGATCGTGTAGCCCGGCCCCTCTTCCCACCCGCCATACGTCCAGAGACCGCGGTGCGCGGAGAACACCGACACGGTGATCGCCGCGGCCATCAGCCCAAGTCCAATGACAATGCGCGAGCCCACGTGCGCGAGGCGGCGGTCGGCCAGCACGATGGCGAGCAGCGCGCCAACCGCCAGCGAATCGAGACGCGCCGGCGTGAGCGCGTACGCCGCGATCGGCGCGGCATGATGCGCGAGCAACCACAACCGGAA
>DASVAC010000108.1:0-6250 GCA_036376535.1 Gemmatimonadaceae bacterium
CTTCGGCGATGGACATCGTGCGCAGCGCGCGCTGGCGCGGCGTGCCGAAATCCGCGTACACCGCATCCACGTCCGTTAGGATGAGCAGCAAGCTGGCGCCGAGATCGCGCGCGAGCACGGCGGCGGCGAGATCCTTGTCGATCACCGCATCCACGCCTTCCCATCCGAGCACGCGGTCCGGATAAATGGGTGCGCCGCCGCCGCCGCACGCGACGACAATGGTGCCGGACTCGACCAGCCGGGCGATGACACCGATCTCGTGAATCGCGAGCGGCTGTGGACTGCCCACGACGCGGCGCCAGCGTCCGCGCGCGTCCTGCTTGACATCGACGCCGGCACGGGCGAGGCGTCCTGCGCGTTCCTCGTCGAGCGCGTGGCCGATGAACTTGGTGGGCGTGGTGAGCGCCGGGTCGTCGGGCGCGACCTGGACCTGGGTGATCACGGTGGCCACCGCGCGGTCGGCGCCGGCGCGGCGGAGCGCGTTTTCCAGCGACTGCTGGATCATGTAGCCGATCCAGCCCGCGGTCGCGGCGACGAGGACGCCTAACGGAAGCGGCGCGATCTCCGCCCGCGCCGCCTCGTTCCGCATCAGCTCGTCGCCCACCTGCGGCCCGTTGCCGTGCACGACGCACAGGTCCCAGCCGTCGAGGGCGAGATCCACGATGGCGCCCAGGCTCTCGCGCGTGTGGCGGAACTGGTCGTGGATGGACGACCGCTCGCCCGCCGGCGAGAGCGCGTTGCCGCCTAACGCAATGACGGCGACGCCCGGTGCGCCGGCGTCGGTCATGGGGCGGGCGTGAGCAGGAGTTGGCCCAACGCGTCGTACGCGCGGCCGAACGCGACCCAGTCGCCGCGCTGCAGCGCGGCATGCATCCGGTCGTACAGCTCGCGCACCCGGACGCGGAAATCGCCCGGCGTGAGCGGCGTGGTGTCCACCGGCGGCACCGCCGCGACGCCTAACGCTTCGGCGAGCGATTTGCCCGTGCTCACGACGGTGTCGCGCAACACCGCGACGCGTGCCAGCGACGGCGCGACATCGGCCTTCCAGGCGTAGGCCGGCTGCACGAGCGCGAGCCCGTGCGCCAGCGGCACGACGCGCATCTCCCCGAACCGGATCCGCGCGTCGCGCGGAATCGTGGCCGTGCTGTCGAGCGCGTGTTGCATTTCATCCACCAGCGTGTTCCATCGCGGCCCCCGCGGCTCGAGCGGAATCCAATACACCGACCCCGTGCGCCCGCCCGTGCCCAGGACTGCGCCGGCGAGGCGGTCGGTGGAGTCGAGCACTGCCTGGCTGCTGCCGAGGCGGCCACGACCGGTCGCAAGCAGCAGCGCGCTCCCGTCGCGCAGCAATGAGTCGGGACCGCCGCTTCCCGGGAGATGTCCCATCCAGCTCGAATCACCGCTCAAGCCGAAGTGCGAGAGCAACTCGGCCTGGATGCGCACGCCATCGGTCGGCGGCGGCAGCGCGGCGAGGAGCGCGGCCGACAGGCGATCTGGCGTCGCGAACAGCGACGGGAACTCTCGCATCCACGTCTGCGCGAGCGGACCAACGGTGACGTCGGCGAGGAGCTGCACGCGACCGGTGTGCGCGTTCACGATCGCGGTCGCCGCGTGCCTAACGAGACCGTACTCGTTGTCGCCCATCGTGACGCGCGTGCTGAGTGGATAGTCGGCGCTGGCGTCGTACAGCGCGACCGTCCAGTAGAGCGAATCGTCCGCGACCACGGGCAGCACCGACGTGCCCTGCACGAAGAACGGCGCGATCGCATCGACGCGCTCCTGCACGCTGCGCCGCGTGAGCACGCGCACACCGGGACGGTCGAACGAGAGCAGCCGCAGATTCTGCTGGCTCCACGCCTGCACGATGCGGTCGAAGCCGTCGTCCAACGCCGGCGCGGCGATCGTGCCGGTGCTGTCGAGGACGAGCGCATAGCCGGGCACGGAGTCGTACACGAGGACGGGCGGCAGCGGTCGCACGGCCGTGCCGCCACCGGGTGCGCCGAGCACCGGGTCGCCGTTGTCGTCGGCGATGCTCGCGCGCACGCGCGTGGCGCTCCACGACACCTCGCGCGGCGCGGCCGGCGATCCCGCCGCGTCGAGCAGCTCGCCCTCCTGACTCGGCCCCGTCACCACCACGGCCGTTAGGCCGAGCGGCGTGGCGGTCCAGCCGACGCCGTGGGCGATGCCCTCCACGTCGTGGCCGCGCTCGAGCGACTGCTCGAGCGCGAGCGGGTCCCAGACGGGCACCGTGCCCGCGGCGCCGTCGGCCGACGGGAACACGAGCGAGTCCGATCGCTCGATCCGGTCGAGTGCGTACGCGCGCCTCGTGTAGTCCACGCGCACCTGGCGATACGGTCGTTCTCGGAGGTCGGCGTCGGCGACCGGCGCGAAGTGCCGCGCGATCACGGGCGCGACCTGCCGCGAGCCGAACGCGACCACCAGCAGTGCGCCTAACGCAGTCACGGCCACGCGCAGCTGGCCGGTCCACCCGAAGAACAACACGACGAACGCCGCCGCCACGGTAGCGATCGACATCCAGAGACTCACGGGAATGCCGGCGCGGTGGTCGGTGAACGTGAACAACCCGTCGGGCCCGCTGCCGGCAAAGAGCACGCGGTACGCGTCGAGCCGATACCGCCACGCCATGAGCAGCAGGAGGAGGCAGCACAGCACCACGAGGTGCCGCCGCACGTAGTGCGACACGTACAGCGAGCCGCGTTCCCACCGCAGACTTGGTGTGAGCGCGTACAGAAAGATCACGACCGCGGCCACGACCATCACCGCGATCAACGCCCACAGATAGACGGCCGTCTCGAACGGCAGCCAGTAGACGTAGAAGCCGAGGTCGGCTTCGAAGTAGGGATCGCTCTCGTTGAACGGGATGCCATGGTGCGCGAGCACCCACGACATCCACGTATTCGACGGCAGCGTGAGCAGTGCGCCTAACAGAATGGCGAGCACCGCCGCGGCGGCCACGAGGTATGCGCCGGGAATCTCCTCGCCGATCTCGATGTTGGCCACGCGGCGCGGCAGCACGAGCGACACCACGCTGTGCCTGACGCCATACAGGTTCGCGAACACGAACGCGGCGGCCAGCACACCCGACGTGAGGCGCAGGCCGAGATTGGCCAGCGTTTTCGTGCGCCACACCGCCGACGCGCCGAGCGCGGCGTACCACTGGTAGTCGGCGATGAAGCCGGTGATCACGCGTCCCAGAATGAGGAACAACGCGACCGCCGCCACGGCGAGCACGGCCCACCGTCGCGGAGTCACGTTAGGCGGGGACGCTTTGCCCGCGCAGAAAGTCGTCGAGCTCGGCGCGGATGGCCGCCAATCGCTCGGGCGTGCGGGCCTCGACGCGCATCACCAGCACGGGCTGCGTATTCGACGCGCGGATGAGGCCCCACCCGTCGCCGAACAGCACGCGGGCGCCATCGACGTCGATCACGTCATGCGTCTTCCGAAAGTGGCGCACCGCGGCCTCCACGATCGCGAACTTGCGCTCCTCGGGCACATCCACCCGCAATTCTGGGGTGGACACGTAGCGCGGCACGTCCGCCAGCAGCTCCGTGATGCTCCGTCCCGAATCGGCGATGATGCGCAACAGGCGCGCCGCGCCGTACAGCGCGTCGTCGTGCCCGTAGAACCCCTCGGTGAAGAACATGTGCCCGGACATCTCGCCGGCCAAGGGCGCGTGCAGCTCCTGCATCTTGTCCTTGATGAGCGAGTGACCGGTCTTCCACATCACGGGCTTGCCGCCCGCGCGCGCGATCTCGTCGCTCAACGCCTGCGAGCACTTCACGTCGAAGATGATGGACTGGCCCTTCCCCGTTCGCCCGAGCACGTCGCGCGCGTACACGATGAGGATGTAATCGCCCCACACGATTTCGCCGCGGCCATCCACGACGCCGATGCGATCGGCATCGCCATCGAACGCGATGCCGATGTCGGCCGACGTCCGCTTCACCCCGGCGATGAGATCCTGCACGTTGGCCACCACCGTCGGATCGGGATGGTGGTTCGGGAACCGGCCATCGCTCTCGCAGAACAGGCCGGTCCACTCCACGCCTAACTTGTCGAAGAGCTGCGGGGCGACCAGCGAGCCGACGCCGTTGCCGCAGTCGACCACGACGCGCAGCGGGCGCGAGAGCTTGCCGACGCGCGTCGCAATGTCCTGCATGTATTTGTCGATCACCGGAACGAACTGCACCTCGCCCTTGCCCGCGGGGAAGCGTGCGTCGAGGATCAGCCGGTACAGCTCCTGGATTTCATCACCGTGCAGGGACGTTTTGCCCACGCAGAGCTTGAAGCCGTTGTACTCGGGCGGGTTGTGCGAGCCCGTGATCTGGATGCCGCCGGCTACCGGCAGGTTGTGGAGGCTCCAGTAGAGCAGCGGTGTGGGCACGACGCCAATGTCGAACACGTCCAGCCCCGATTCGGTGAGCGCGCGCACGAGCGATTCGCGCAGCATGCCGCCGCTCGGCCGGTTGTCGCGCCCAACGGCAATCGGTCCATGGATGTCGTGCGCGGCCAGGTACGCGGCGTACGCTCTGCCTAACGCGTGCGCGGTCTGCCCCGTGAGGTCGTCGCCTACCACGCCGCGGACATCGTATTGCCGAAAGATCTGCTGACTGAATCCCACTGTCCATCCTCCGTCGTGCCCGGCCCCGCCCTCGAAACGACGCGAGGCCGCGTGGCGGCCTCGCGTGAGTCACCGGCCGGCCATCGATGTCGGCGGCGAGCTGGCCGGCGCGCTCGCGGTGATCGTCGGCCCGCTGTTGCCCGCGATCGCCACGAATCCCGCGGGGAAGATGCCGAAGAACAACAGGATGATCGCGGACGCGTAAACCACGAGGAACGTCGGCGCGCGCACGGGACGCAGCGCGGGCGCGTCGGCCGACCGCGGCCGCATGAACATCACCATGACCACTGCCAGATAGTAGCCCGCCGACAGCACGCTCGTGAGCACCAGCACCACCGCGAGCGAGGTCTCGGGATGGATCGCGTTGAGCGCCGCTTGCAGCACGTACCACTTGGCGAAGAAGCCCATGCCGCCGGCAATCGGGAAGCCGAGCAGCGCCAGCATGAACACTGCCATCGCCGCGGCCAGCCACGGGCGCACGGTCCACAGTCCGGCGAAGTCGCTCAGCTGTTGGTGCCGCTCGCCCGGCTCGCCGACTGCGATCACGACGCCGAATGCGCCCATGGTCGCCAGCGTGTACGCGAGCACGTAGAACAGGAACGCCGCCGATCCGAGCTGGCTGTTGGCCACCACGGCTACGAGTATGTAGCCGGCGTGTGCAATGCTCGAGTACGCGAGCATGCGCTTGATGTTCTTTTGGGCGAGCGCGACGACGTTGCCCACCACCATCGTGAGCACGGCGAGCCACCAGAGCGCGAGGTGCCACGACAGGAGCGCGCCCGGGAAGGCTTCGCGCCACACGCGAAACAACGCGGCGAACGCGGCCGCCTTCACCGCCGCGGCCATGTACGCCGTGATCGGTGTCGGCGCGCCCTCGTATACGTCGGGCGTCCACATGTGGAACGGAACGGCCGCGACCTTGAATCCGAATCCGACGAGCAACAGCGCGATACCGGCCAGCAGCATCGGCTGGCTCGCGATCGTGGCGCCCGTCACCTTGGTCCCGATCGTGGCGAGGTCGGTGCTCCCGGTGGCGCCATAAATCAGCGCGATGCCGTACAGCAAAAAGCCCGTCGAGAACGCGCCTAACAGGAAATATTTGAGCGACGCTTCGGCGGCCTTGGCGCTCCGGCGGTTGACCCCGGCCAACACGTACACGGCGATCGACATCAGCTCGATGCCGAGGAACACCATGATCAGGTCGCGCGCCGAGGTGAGCAGCATCATGCCGGCCGAGGCCAGCAGGACGAGCACGTACGTTTCGCCCGACACCAGCTGCTCCACCCGGTCGTAGTCCAGGCCTAACGCAATCGTGATGATGGTCGCGATGAGGATCACGATGTCGCTGGCCCACCGGAAACCGTCCACGGCGATGATGCCCGGCGTCGCCTTGGCCCCGGAGACCCACATCCACGCCACGATCCCGGTCGTGATGACGCTGAGCAGGATCCCCAGCATACCGACGGACCGGGCGCGCCCCGACGTCTCCTTGCCCCACGCCGCGACGAGCAAGAGGAGCATCGCGCCGGCGGACAGCACGAGCTCCGGAAGCAGCGCGAGGCTCAGTTGGGCGGGGATCGAGAGATCGAAGGACATCTATCGCGCTCC
>DASVAC010000109.1:0-9513 GCA_036376535.1 Gemmatimonadaceae bacterium
GCGCATCATGAAGTAATTGCCGGCCGGTTCAACCGGTCAATGAAACGGGTGCGGCCTCCCCGTGGTCCGTCATTCGTAGTTCGTGTCGTGTTTTCCTACCCGTCGTCCGTCCGTCGTTGTTCGTGACCAGTGCGTCGCACAGCATGATGCGACTGAGAAGCCGGCCACAGCCGTCGTCGGATGACGCACTCCGAACGACGGACCACGGGTAGGAAAGCACGAAACGAACCACGAATGACGGACCACGGGAAGTTGCCCGCGGGAGATGGAGCCTCGTCGTCAGGTCAGTCGATGGCAACCGTTGCACGCACCGATTGAATCCGCCGGATAAAGCCAAAGAGTTGTTGTTGTATCCGTTTGATCCGTTGTTTTCGCTCCGATCCGTTTCCTCATGAGCGTAGCAGCCAGCTCGCGCTGGCGGGGGCCGCGATCTCTCTCTCACTCCACACCGTAGATGCGACGCACCATTGACGCGAGCTCGATTGCGTTCGTGGTCCCGTAATTGGCGTAGCAGTTGTTCATCACCACGTGCACTTCGCGTGCGCGTCCCGCGATATCGCCCACGCGCGGCGCCCATGCCTCCAGCTCGCGCGCGTCGTACAGGTAGCGAAACTTCTCCGTCGTCGTCACACCCGCGCGCTCCCACGTCTCGGCGCGGCGACCGTGAAAGCGGATCACTGCCAGCCGTGGCGCCGTCACCGCCACCAACGGCGGCACGCTGCTCTTGAGGCCCTGCGGCTCGTCGACCATCACGAACGGAATGTCGTGGTCCTCGAAGAACCGCAGCGTGTGCTCGGCGTTGCGCGCGTTGAACCAGAGCGCGTTGCGCAGCTCGACGCTGAACGGCACGTCGCCAAAGCGATGCTGCGCATCCAGGATCTGGTCGCGGCTCGCGTGACCGGGAAGGAACCAGCGCGGGTACTGCATCAACACGGCGCCTAACTTGTCGGTCTCGCGGAGCGGCTGCAGGGCATCGATGAATGTCGACCACACGGCGTCGGCCAACTCGGGCGGCAGATCTTTCGCATAGAGCCGCGACTTCGCGGCGAGCGGAGCGGGCAGCGCGTCGCGAATGTCCGCCGGGAGGCGTGCGACCTCCGATGGCTGCCCGGTCATGAGCGCGTGCGCCTTGATGTCGAAGCGAAAACTCTCCGGCGTGCGGTCCGCCCATGCTTCCACCGTCTGGCGCGCCGGCAGCGCGTAGTAGGGCGAGTCCACCTCGACCATCGAGAACTGGGACGCGTAATACTTGAGCCGTGCCTCGGCCGACGACGCCTGGCTCGGATAGAACACGCCCGAGCGTACGAGGGTCGGGTCGGTCCACGACGCCGTCCCGAATCGAATGAGCGATCCGTTAGGCGTGCGCACCGGCTCCGGACCGGGCGCTTCGAGGCCAGATGCGCGCCCGCGCGCGTCGTCCACGCCGGGATCGTGCGCGCTCGGTGGCGCAGACGGTGCGCGGTCGGGAGGTGTGCGAGACCGTGGCATCAGCAAAAGGTACGCGCAGCAAACGCCAATGGCCGACTCGAGTGCCGAGCCGGCCTTTGGAAACAATGGAGGCGCGGGGATTTGAACCCCGGTCCGAGACAAGATCCGAAGCAGCGTCTACGTGCGTAGCCCATCGATTGAGGTCTCCAGCCGCTGGCCAATGGGCCGCCCACTGCTGGACAAGTCCTCTATGATTTCGCGCGCCGCCGGAAGACACAACGGCGCACTAGCCCGAATTTTCGTTACCCGTCAGGCCGCCTCAGGCGGGCTTCCCGGCGGGCAGGTGCTGTAACCGAAGTTACGCAGCCAGAGCCAAGTTGTTGTTGGCAGTTATAAAATTTCCCGAGGGATTTACCAGGACTCGAGGACCTGGGCACGCGGCCACCGCTTCACTTACCCCGTCGAAGCCAGTCGCCCCCTTCTCGGCAAAATCTAGGTGAAATGCCGCGCGAGGTCAATGCGTCGTCGCGCGCGTGCGGTCGAAGTAATGCGCTGCTAAGCCTTGACCGTAAAACTACTTTCGTCGGCACACCTCACGCAGTTTCTACCGGACTTCTTGGCGTCGTACAGCGCGCCATCCGCCGCCGAGAAGAGTGAGTCGTGACGGCCCGTGCTCGTAGGGAAGCTCGCGACACCGAACGACGCCGTCACCGCTATCACGCGTCCGTCCACTTCAACACGGGCCGACTCGAACGCCCGGCGGAGTCGCTCAGCCACCTCACGCGCGCGCTCCATAGGCGTCTGCGGCAGCAGAATCGCCAGCTCTTCGCCGCCGTATCGCGCGCACAGGTCGATCCCGCGGATCGCGCGCTTGGCACTCGCGGCAACGACAGCGAGCACGCGATCGCCGGCGGTGTGGCCGTACGTGTCGTTGATCTGCTTGAAGTGATCGAGGTCCGCGAGAATGAGCGACAACACTTGTCCGTTGCGATCGCACTCGGCGAGGTGCTGACGGAGACGCTCGTCGAACACGCGGCGATTCGCCAGGTGCGTCAGGGCATCCGTCCGCGATTCGACCGTGGCGCGTTCGAGGTGCCGCACGTTGACGAACGCCGCCGCCGACACCGACGACAGGAGCAAGAGCAACGACGACTCGACCGCCGTGAGCTGGCCGGCTTCCTCGCCCTCGACGGCGATCGCGCCTAACGGACGGCTGTCGCGTACCAGCGGCACCACCGCCAGCGACCCCAGCCGCCGGTTGGGCTCGGCGTCGCCGAACACGGCGTACTCCGACGCCGCATCGACTTCGCTCAACGTGAAGCGCTGCCGCTCGCGGCACGACGTGCCGACGAAGGACGACGGCGTCACCTCGAACCCGGCCGGTACCGCGTGGCCCATCGACACGCTCATGACCGTGCCCTTCTCCTCGCGCTCGTCCCAGACGATAAACGCCGCGCGTGTCCCACCCGACACCTCGAGCGCCGCGTCGCAGATCGCGTGGCCCAGTCCCGCGACGTCGTGGCTGCTCTGCACGCGCTCGGCGGCGCGTGCCAGGAGCTCGGCCTTCCCGCGGTACTGGCGCGTCTCGCGGCCGTCGCGCAACAGCCCGAGGAGCGCGCCGAGGCGCGCCGCGTGTGCCGCAAGCTCTTGCCTAACGTTGAGCGGCAGACGGTGGCGATCGCCGGCGTAGACGGTGAGTGCGCCACCCGCCTGCTCGTCCTGCGCCGCGCCAACCGGCGCCGCGTAGATCGCGCACCCGTCGCTGTCCTGGTTGGTCGTGACGATGCCCTGTTCGATCGACCACGCCACCAGCGCCGACGCCGACGGGTTGGTCTTCCGCTCCCGTTGTCCGGCCGCCGGGATCGTGAGCAGCGGCCGCGCCGTGCCCTGGTCCGTGCAGAGCCAGAGGGTTACGTCGTCCGCGCCCAATGACTGTTGGGCATCGGCGAGCAGGCGCTCCACGACGTCTCGCTCCACCGCGCGGCCGAGCGCGTGGTCGCGCATGAGGCGCTCGACTGATGGGGTGCGCGACGATGGCGGCAGGTCGGGATGGCCTCGAGCCCAACGATCATCGGATCCCTGTCGCATCGCGAAGCGGGCAGCGAGACCCGTGACCGTCCCCGCGGCGAAGAGCATCCCCAAGCGGACCCAGCGCGCGTCCTCGGACAGCGTTCCGAGGAACGGGTCGAAGTGCGCGAGAACGGGAATCGATCCGAGCGCCACGCAGACCGCGTAGTACCCGCCCGCGCGCCAGGCCAGCACGGCGACGAGACAGGCCAGCAGCGCGGCGATCGGGGAATGCACCGCGCTCGTGGCAATGATGGTCAGCGCGACCGAGAGTGCGAGCGCGCCGATGCGAGAAGGCACGTGGCTCTCGGGAAACAACGTCGGCGATGTCGACAGGATGTTGGGTTAGGCGTGCGTGATTCGCGATGCCGCGAAGGCCGCTCCGAACCCGTTATCGATGTTGACGACCGTCACGCCCGAGGCGCAACTGTTGAGCATGGAGAGGAGGGCCGCCACGCCGCCGAAGCTGGCGCCGTACCCGACGCTGGTCGGGACCGCGATCACCGGCACCGGTACCAAACCGCCCACCACCGACGGGAGCGCGCCGTCCATCCCCGCCACCACGATGATGACGGATGCGTTCTCGAGGACCCGGTTCTGCGAGAGCAGCCGGTGGAGACCCGCCACGCCCACGTCGGTGAGGCGCTCCACGCTGTTGCCGAGGGCGCGAGCGGTGACCGACGCCTCCTCGGCGACGGGCAGGTCGCTCGTACCGGCCGTGATCACGAGGATGGTCCCGCGGCCCAACGGCGGCGCCACCGTGGCCGCAAGGAATGCCGTGCGGCCGAGGGCGTTCAACTCCATCGTCGGAAACCGGTCGAGGAGCGGCGCGTGCATCTCCGGTGCAAGCCGCGTCACCAGGACGCCCTCGCCGCGCTCCGCGATGCGCTCGGCGATGGCAACCACCTGCGGTGTGGTCTTGCCGGCGGCGAAGATGACCTCGGGGTATCCCTGACGGAACGCGCGGTGGTGGTCGACCGTGGCGAAGCCGAGCGATTCCGCGTTGGGCAGCGAGAGCGCGCCTAACGCACCGAGCGCCGCGTGGGCGTCGACCTCGCCGGACGCGACCTGGCGCAGCAGCGCCAGAACGCGCTCCCGTCTCACGCCGCGCGAGCCTCTGCGGGCTCTCCCTCGGATCGGGCGATGTCGCCGCGCGCGCGCGCCGCGAGATACTCGGCGAAGATGTCGTCCACGGCAGCGAGCGATTCCACCAGGTGCAGCTTGCGTCGAATGTCGGCAGAGCCGGGCAACCCCTTCACGTACCAACCGAGGTGCTTCCGGAATTCGATTGCCGCACCGCGCGGATCGTTCTCGTACGCCTGCGCCATACGCGCGTGCTCGGACGCGATGGCGAAGCGCTCTTCGACGGGCGGTGTCGCCGGCATGGTCTTCCCTTCCAAGAGAGCGCGCGCTTGCGTGAATACCCACGGCTGACCGAATGAACCGCGCGCGATCATCACGCCATCGCACCCGGTCTCACGGTACATGCGCACGGCGTCCTGCGCCGTTTTGATGTCGCCGTTGCCGATCACGGGAATCTCGAGGGCGCTCGCGACCGCGGCGATCTCGTCCCACCGTGCGTCACCCGCGTACATCTGCGCGCGCGTGCGCGGGTGCAGCGTTAGGACGCGTGCGCCGGCATCCTGGCAGCGCAGGGCGATCGCGACCGGGTCGCGCATCTCCTCGTTCCAGCCGCTGCGGATCTTCACGGTCACCGGCAGGTGCGTGCCCTGGATGACGGCGCGGATGACGTCGGTGACGAGCGTGAGGTCTTTCAGGCATCCCGAGCCGCCGTTGCGCTTCACGACCTTCTTCACCGGGCAGCCGAAGTTGATGTCGATGAACTCGGGTGCGAACACGTCGGTGACGAAGGCAGCGGCGTCGCGCATCGCCGCAGGATCGGCGCCGAAAATCTGGACGCCGATGGGTCGCTCATCCGGTCCGAAGCGTAGCTTTTCTATGGTAGCCGGGTTCTCTCGGCGAATGCCTTCGGCCGAGAGGAACTCGGTGACCACCACGTCCGCGCCAAAGCGTCGGCAGAGTCGCCGGAAGGGCGACTCTGATACGCCGGCCATCGGTGCGAGATAGAGCGGCACCGGGAACGCAGTGGAATATGGGAATGCCATCGAATGAAATTACTGTGGCTGGCAACTCCATGCAACTTCGTTATTTGACACTCATTTGTACGGTGCGTAAGTTGCGAGGTTTCCCGCGATGACGCGGCCAATTCGAGGTAGGTATTCGCTCCTGGGGAGATAGATGGAATTACGACAATTCTTCAGTGAAGACGGGATCAAGCTGGAGCTCGATGGGAGCGCCAAGGACGACATCCTCAAGGAATTGATCTCGCTTCTCAAGTTGGACGAGAAGTCGGAAGGCATGTTGTACAAGATGCTCAAGCGGCGTGAGAATTTGGGGTCGACGGGGATCGGGCGCGGGATTGCGATTCCCCACTGCCGCTCGTTGGTCGTGAACAAGCTCCGCGTGGCGTTTGGGCGAAAGCCGGCTGGCGTCGATTTCAAGGCAATCGACGAGAAGCCGGTTTTCTTTTTCTTCCTGATTGTGGCCCCGCCACTCGAAGTCTCTAACCAGTATCTCCCCGTGTTGGGGAAGATTGCACAGTTCAGCAAGGAGCCCGACGTGCCGCAGCGTCTCCTGTCATTGACGCAGCCGGCGCAGTTCCTGGCCCTGTTGGAGGAGAAAGGAGTCTGATGTTGCATGCCGAGCTGGAAATACTGCTCGAGATCCAAGATTTGCAGACGTTGCGACGTGACATTTCGGTGGCCGAATATGCCGCCGCGGGCATTCCGGTGAACGTGGAGGAGTTCAGCGCGCGGTTAGGCGAAAGGATTTCAGAGCGCGAGGAGCAGTTGTCGCCGCGGACGCAGTCGGCGTATCGTCGCATTCTCAGGCGCCACGAGCGCGTGGTGGCTCCGGTCTTGAACGGCGTGTGTTACGGCTGCTTCGTGCACGTACCGACGAGCAAAGGCCACGACCAGGAGCGGAACAGCGAGCTCCGGAATTGCGAGAGCTGCGGGCGGTTCATCTACTACACAGACTGAGGGCGGACGGGTTTCGCCCGCTCTAGCCCGACGGCGACGGCTGCCGCGATCAGCAGCAGCGCCGCCGCCGTGAAGAACGTCACCTGCGTCGCGCTGGTGTACGCGGCACGTACGGCGCCCATGAGCGCCGCCGCGCCGTCTCCATGCGTCGCTGCCGTTGCGGCATCGCCGATGCCGCGCGTCGCCATTTCGACGACGCTTCGCGGAAGGCCGCTGGGCATCGTTGCGCCGAGCGTCGACCGATAGAGCAGCGTGGCGAGGCTTCCGAGCAGCGCGATGCCAAGCGCGCCGCCGAACTCCGACGCGACTTCGCTGAGCGCCGACGCGGCGCCCGAGCGCTCCAGCGGCGCGGCGCTGACGACGAGATCGGCGATGATCGTCGTGCACGGCGCGGAGCCTAACGAGAAGACGACGTTCGCCGCGACCAACCCGATCAGGCTGTGCGCGTGGACGGCGACCGCCATCGCGGCAAGCCCGCCGGCGGCGATCGTTAGGCCGAGGGCGAGGACGTGGGTCGGGCGCATCAGGCGAAGGGCCGGCGAAGTCGACATCGAGCCGACGACGAATCCGAATCCGACCGGCGTGCTCCATAGCCCCGCCTGGAGCGGCGTGAGGCCCAGCACCAGCTGGAGGTATTGCGCCACGAGAATGAGGATCCCGAAGCCGACGAAGAAGTCGACGACGTAGATGGCCAGCGCCGCCGTCACCGCGGGCTGCCGGAAGAGGCTGAGATCGAGCAGCGGGTCCGCCAGGCGCGATTGGCGGCGCACGAACTGGATGCCGAACGCGATGCCTAACGCGATCGTCGCCACCGTCCATGGGCGGCTTCCGCCTTGCGCGGCGAGCTTGACGCCGTAGATCACTGGGAGCACGGCGGCCAGGGACAAGACCGCGCTGAGCATATCGAGGCGGCCCGCGGTCGGCTGCCGGTATTCCGGGAGCAGCGCCGGGCCGGCGATGAGCAGGAGAACCATCAGCGGCACGGGCGCGAGGAATGCCGCGCCCCACCAGAAGTAATGCAGGATCACGCCGCCGACGGCAGGCCCGATGGCGCCGCCGAACGAGAAGCTCGCGATCCACACGCTGATGGCAAAGGTTTTCTCGCGGTCGTCGCGGAACATGTTGGTGATTAGCGAGAGCGTGGACGGCGCCATCGTGGCGGCGGCAATGCCGAGGAGTGCTCTCGCAGCGATCAGCATCTGTGCACTGCGCGAGAATGCCGCGACCACCGACATGAGTCCGAAGCACGACGACCCGATGAGCAACAGCTTTCGCCGGCCGATCCGATCGCCCAAGGTTCCCATGATGAGGAGCGACCCGGCGGCCAGGAACCCGTACACGTCCACGATCCAGAGGAGCTGCGCCGCCGTGGGGTTCAGCGCGGCGCTGATCGACGGCACTGCTAAATTGAGGACGGTCAGGTCCATTCCGTAGACGATGCAGGGCAGCGCGATAACGGCGAGACCGATCCACTCGCGTCGAGTCGCCTGCCCTGCACCAACGGAGGCGGTCACTGCGCGCTCGCCATGACGTGATCACCGCGCACGACGCCGGGCATGGAGCGGCGTTGGGCCGACACGGATGCCGCTTGCAGCGCTTCGCCCGCCGACCAGAGTGCGACGCCGAGCAGCGTCACATCCTTGATGATGAAGCTCGCCAGCGCGGGGTCGAGGTTGGGCGTGGTGAAGAGGAAGCTGAGCGTCATCACGAGCGAGCCGGAAATGCCCAGACTACCGATGGCGGAGAGGCGCGGCGACAGACGGCGCGACGCCATCATGAGTCCCATCGTGATTTCGATGACGCCAATGATGCCGGACGACAGCTGCTGACCGAACACGGCGGGGAGCCAGAAGAGAAAGGGACTATGCACGAGCAGCGGATGAATGGTCGCCGCTTCAGCGGCGGTGAACTTCGTGAGGCCGAACCCGACAAAGAACAGCGCGACGCTGTACCGGGCGACCACCTGCCCTGCGGCCAGGGTCCATCTCTGCAACGCGGTCATCGGGGATCCCTCCAGAGAAAGGTGCGTGCGACACGTGGATATGTGCGTGCTGCACGCACATATTTAGGAAGCCACGCCAACTCTGTCAACCCCCGCTTCGATTAGGTTTGTCCCATGACCCGCTTACGCACCGCCAACCTCCTGGCCGCCTTCGCCGGCGAAGTCACCGAACGCGCGACCGCGGCGCTCAAGGACCATCCCAACCAGACCGATTCCGCCTTCGCCGCGCTCAATATCATGAGCTTCTGGGAAGGCATCACCAACGCGCAGCTGGCGCGCGCGCTCAAGCTGTCGCACACCGCGACGGTGCGGCTGGTCGACAAGCTGGAGGCGCAGGGCTACGTCGAAGCGCGCGAGGGCACCGACAAGCGAGCCACGCATCTGCATCTCACCTCCACCGGCCGCAAAGCGATGCAGCCCGTACTCGTCGCCCGGTGCGCTGCCGTGAAGGAATACCTCGGCGCCCTCACGGCCGCCGAAGAGAAACAATTCGCGCGGCTGCTCGAGAAGCTCATGCGTCCGTTAGGTACGGACGCCTATGGGGTGAGTCACTTCTGCCGGCTCTGCGACTTCGCTGCCTGTCCTGCCGAGCAGTGTCCGATGCACGCCAACATGGACGCGTGGCCCGAGGTGTAGCCGGTCGCGCACTGCCCTGCCCCGCGACGGCATGACCGCCTTCCGTTAGGCCAGGTCAGGGCCCAAGGCGCCGTAGCGCGCCGCCCTTGTGCAGCGCGACGTGGTCGGTCGTGTCGCTCCTGATTTCGTATTGCGGATCGCGCGCGCTCGCGTGGTGCACGTACCCCTTGTAGTTCACGTCCTTCGTGTGCACCCGTATGATCCGGCCGCGCACGCGGCCCGCCTCGGAATTCCAACTGACGTGATCGCCAACCTTGAATGCTCTTGTCATTCTGGTCACTCGACCGACAGCGTGTGGGCGGCGCGTCAGCCCAGCGC
>DASVAC010000110.1:0-19470 GCA_036376535.1 Gemmatimonadaceae bacterium
GCGCATCATGAAGTAATTGCCGGCCGGTTCAACCGGTCAATGAAACGGGTGCGGCCTCCCCGTGGTCCGTCATTCGTAGTTCGTGTCGTGTTTTCCTACCCGTCGTCCGTCCGTCGTTGTTCGTGACCAGTGCGTCGCACACCATGATGCGACCGAGAAGCCGGCCACGGCCGTCGCCGGATGACGCACGCCGAACGACGGACCACGGGTAGGAAAGCACGAAACGAACAACGAATGACGGACCACGGGAGGTTGCCCGCGCGAGATGGAGCCTCGTCGTCAGGTCAGTCGATGGCAACCGCGCTTGACTCCGTACTACAGTACGGGGTGTATGCTACAGACTAAGTACGCCTAGTCCGGTGAGGTCGAGAATGGCACTGACCATAGGGCAGGTTGCAAAGGCAGCGCACGTCAACGTCGAAACAATCCGCTACTACGAGCGCGAGGGATTGATTCCAGAACCACCGCGCACAGTGGCTGGCTACCGCCAGTACACCGAGGACGCCGTGCGGAGGGTGCGGTTCATGAAGCGCGCCCAAACGCTGGGATTCACGCTCGACGAGGTCGGCATCCTGCTCGAGCTCCGCGTTAGGCCTGGATCCGCGTGCCGCGAGGCGGTCGCCGAGGCGAACAAGGCGATCGAGCGCATTGACCACAAGATCGCCGAATTGACTCGAATGCGGAGTGCACTCGGCACGTTGGCCGACGCGTGCCGGGGACGGCGCGCATTGCGCGAATGTCCGATTCTCGACGCGCTGGAGGAGTCCGCCTGATGACGCTCGAGCTGATTTACTTTCGAGGCTGTCCGCACGCCGCTCAGGCGCGCGCAAACGTGCACGCCGCGCTCGCCGCGTCGGGAGTCGAGGTAGCCGTGCGAGAGTGGGATCGCGATGATGCCGCGGCTCCGCCGCACGTGCGCGAATACGCGTCACCGACGGTCCTGGTGAATGGGCGCGATGTTTCCGGAGCCTCTCCTTCATCCGACTCGCCGGCGTGTCGTCTCGGTGGGGCGCCGAGCATGCAAGCGATTCTCCGCGCAATCGAGAGTCGATGACGAGGGAGCGATCGGACGGCATCGGTGCCGCGGGTGCTGCTATCGCCGGCACCGGCGCTGCCGTGGGAGCCGCGGCAGCTGCCGCCTGTTGCGTGACACCGGTGATCTCGACCTTGATCGTGTCCCTGCTTGGCGCCAGCGGCGCCGTTGCGTTAGCCGGCCTCAAGCCGTACACCATCTACATCCTGGGAGCGTCATTCGTAGCGCTCGCCTACGGATTCTGGGCGTTGTACCGCAGACCTGCGCGATGTGCCGCCGACGGCCAAGCCGTACGACCCCGGCGTTGGATCCGTGTCGTGCTGTGGGCGGCCGCCGGCATCTGGTTCGCGTCCGCAATCGCTAGCGCCGTCGCCGCTGCATGATGCTCACCTCGAAGACACGCAAACTGTGCGCGCTCCTCGGTGCGCTAACAGTGTGTTGGGCGTGCAGTCGAGGCCCTGTCGCGCAACACGCGACGCTGAGTGACCTCGCGCCGCTCCGCGCCGCATTCAACGCGGATTCGGGAAAGGTGCGCGCCATTCTTCTCGCCTCGCCGACGTGACCCGAATGTCTTCGCGGGGTCCGCGAAGTCGCGACGCAGTGGTTGGCCAGGGACTCGACGCCCGATGTAGCGGTGTACGTCGTCTGGTCCTCGCAGTTGGGTGCGCACGAGCAGAACGTCGACGCCGGGACGACGCTCATTCCCGGAAGCCGCGTGCATGATTTCTGGGATCCGGGCCTCGTGGTGGGAACGGCGTTTTCACGAGTAGCCGCCCTCAACAAACCGGCATGGGACTTCTACATGCTGTTCGGGCCTAACGCAAGCTGGCCGGCATCGGGCGTCCCGACACCCGCGTGGTGGGAACATCAGCTGGGGGGATTACCTCCCGAACGCCATCTGGACGCGACGCGATTTGCCGACTCGGCGCGCGCGTTGGAGCGAGGTATCCGCTGAGGGCACACCCCGACCGACGAGCGGTTAGGCCAACTGGCGGCACTCAGGGTGGCGAATTCCCGAGCATCGATACGAGCCGTTCGCGCACGGCATGCCGTACCGCCGCGGGCTCGAGGATCTCCGCCTCGGGCCCATATTGCAGCACGTGCCGTAGGGCCCAGTCTGAATCTGCCATCGGATGCTCAACGACGTATGAACCGTCCGACTCGACGGTTCCTTCCAGCCGCTCGCGAATCCAGCGCGCGATCTTCGGCGAATAGCGGACGCGAAGAGTAGCGGGCGCGTCAGACT
Source organism: Gemmatimonadaceae bacterium (assembly GCA_036376535.1). Classification (GTDB taxonomy): domain Bacteria; phylum Gemmatimonadota; class Gemmatimonadetes; order Gemmatimonadales; family Gemmatimonadaceae; genus JADGGM01. Next base: position 2,280 of record DASVAC010000110.1, read on the forward strand.
CGAACACCGGCCCACTGCCCACGTGTGCGGAGAGCGCATCGGGCGTCGGCGAGTCATACTTCTCAGTGAGCATCTGCGCGTCCTCGATGCGGTCCACGCGAAAGACGCGCACGCCGCTACTTCGCTCACAGTAAGCGACCAGATACCAGCCAGGCCCCGCGAGGATCAGGCGATACGGACACACGATGCGCTCGGCCGCCCTCGTCGAGTCACCGCGGCGGTATGCGATGCGGAGCTTTCGGCGTTTGGCGAGCGCGGCGCGGACGATACTCAGATGTGCGTTAGGCGGTGCGGCGCTCGCGGCGGCCAGAGCGCTCTCATGTGCCGTATCGTTGGGCAGCTTCGCGACCGCGGCCTTGATCCGCTCTCTCGCCCTCTCGATCGCCGGCCACTCCTCCGGCGATCGTTCGGCGCGAATCATCGCGAGCCCCAAGTCCAGCGCGTGCAGCTCGGGCGCAATAAGCCGCATTGGACGCAAGAAATGGCTCGTCCTCACGGACACCCGTTGCGCTTCGATGAACACCTGCAGACCCTCGACGAATCCGCCGGGTTCGCCGTAGCGCTCGCCGACGGAGACCAAGTCGTTCGCGACTGTTTCCGGCGTGACGCCGACCATCTCCGCAATGGAGTTGATCGAGTGCTCTTCCCCATCCGCGATCCGAGGCACGATCGCGAGCAGGCGCTTGAGCTGCGCCGAGGCATCCGTCGTGGCGGATGATTTCTTCTTCACGATCCGGGCTCATAGCGCCGCAATGTGGCACGCAGCGCGTCATGGTACGCGGCCACGAGCTCGGGCGGCGACACAGGCTTGGCGGCACCTGCTAGCGACATGAGCCAGCGCACGAAGCGGTCGATCGATCGGACGCGATAGGCGCGCCGCGCCGGCTCGCCCGCGACGGGTGCGCCTAACTGCAACCACGGCGTCGCCGCTCCGGTCTCGGCGACGAACTCGACAACCGCATCGACGCCGTCGGCGTCGCCTAACTCCCAAGCCTGGCGCGAGCGCGCATGTGCCCGCAGGTCGAAGTCGCGCGGAACCGGGAAATCGGCGGTTTGCGGCCGCGATTTATTCGCGGCCACGCGTGCCATGCGGCTCACGCGAAAATTCTTGACGACGTGATCCCCCACCTCGCGCGCGGCGAGGTACCAGTGCGAATTGAGAAAGAAGAGGCCGAGCGGCTCGACCGTGCGCACGGACTCGGTGCCGCCGGACATGGAGCGATACGTGACCGTGAGATGTTTGCGGCCCAGGAGTGCTTCGTTGAGCACGGCGAACACCTGGGACTCCACGCGCTCCGCCTGCACCGACACGTCGTCCAGGTCGTCGCGGTCGATGCCCGGAATATCGAAGGCCAGTTTGCGGCATGCAGATCGCGCGTGCGACGCCAGAAGCGGAACGCCTAACTTCTGAATCCGCGCGGCGGCCGCGCCGATCGCGGCGAGCTCGTCCGGATCGAACGCCAGCGCCTGAACCGAGTGGTAGCCGTCGCGGTCGACGCGGCGCGGCGTCCTGCCTCGTCCCGACGAGTCGAGGATCGAGAGGTAGGGCAAATAGAAATCCGCCGGGCGCAGGCGATACTTCTCGATCTCATCCTCGCCGCGGTCGATGGTCTCGATCGGCACGCCGAAGGCCAGGAGCTCCGCCTTGTCGCGCTCGAACATGCGCTTGACGGCGGCCTTCTCCCGGTCCGTTGGGCGCCTGGGGAGCGCGTAGGCCGGCACATCGTCGGCCAGCTCGGTGAACGTGGCGCCTAACCGGTGACGCAGGAGACCGACCAGGAGGTCGGTCCACCGCTGGATCTTGGTCGATGTCACGCGAGGCCCGTCGCGCGGCGCCAGTGCTCGAGGATGAGCACCATGCTGAGCGTATCGAGGCGGCAGTACTGCTTGAGCAGCGTCGCCCAACCATCACGAATGGCCACGTCGTGCTTGTGCGCGCCATACATCATCTCCTGATACGCCTGCATCGCGCCGGTGCCTTCGCGCACCTCCTCGATCTTGCCGGCGATCTCGATTGGCGGCAGGGAGCGGTACGGGTCGTCGGCAGGCGCTCCCGTTAGGCCCGACCATTCCATGAACTGGCGGCGCATCAGCGGGTCGCTTCGCCACAGCGCCTCGAGCACCACCTTGATGGACGCACCGCCGCGCATGCCTGGATGGTAGTAATCCCGGCAGGCCCACTCATAGAGATCGACGATGCGCCGCTCGAACACGTCGGTCATCCATTCGACGAGATCGGGCACGTCGCGTCCGAAGTGCGCGAGGTCGGCCACGATTTGCTTGAGCGTCGTCTTCTCGAAGTGGCTCCAGGTGAGCACGTGGCCTTCATCGCCGATGGCCGCGCGCAACGACGCGGCGAACGACTGGTTGGGCCAGATGTCCACGTTGTTGAGCCATTCGCGGTGCTCCAGCGGTCCGCCTAACGATGGCGCCGAGTGGGCGCTCCATTGGAAGGTGACCAGACCGTAGGGGCGCATGCCGCGGTGATACGGCAGCGCGAGCCGCGACGTCTCGAAATCGATGAAGTGGACCGGCCCGGCGAGCGCCTCGATCTTGGCGCGGAGCTCCGGCCCAACGTATGGGACCCCGCGCCGCGTGCAGGCGATCTGGCGGTGCTGCCGCGCGGCGTTGCCGCCGGGGTTGTGGTCCAGTTGGACGAGCCCGTCCGTCGGCGCTTCGAGGAGGGACGCCGAGTGGCGGCCTAACATGTACGGCAGCATGCGCGAGCCGTCGGGCGCTTTGGCCGTGCCAACGGAGTACAGCTCGAGCACGTGCGGACTGGCGTCGGCGAGGTCGCCCCAGCACTCGGCGAATCCGTTGCGCGATTGGTCGGGCGTGCGGAATTCGCAGTCGCGGCAGCGCGAACCGAGCTCGACCCCTTCGGTGTGCGCCTCGAGCGGCGCATCGAGGCGCGACTCGAAGCGCAACGCCAGTTCGGCGATCTCTGTGCGCATCGTCGCCACTTCGCGCCGCACATCGACTTCGGTGACGAGATCGAGTTGGGTGAGATCGGCCGCCGAGCCGGTGAAGCGGGCCGTGTGCAGTCGCAGCGAACCGTCAGAGGCCGGGCGCCTAACCAGCTCGAAGTATCCCGGAACGTTGTCGAGGCCCGTCGCCTTGCTCTTGTCGACGAGCGCCAGGACGGGCTCGATGACGAATCCCGGCATGATCTGCTCGAGGAGCACGACCTGATACGTGAGGTCGGCCATCTTGCCGTCCCAGTCCGCGTTCACGCGGTACGGCCGCTTCCGGGTGAGGAACACGCCCGAGCGGTTCTGCGCCACTTCGCGGGCGTGATCGGTCCCGTTGAACGACTTCGCCTTGACCTCGATCAGGCGGAGGACGTTCCCGCGTTTCTCGAGGATGTCGACGCGTGCCTGGCGCCGCCCAACGAGCAGGGTTGCTTCGAAGAGCGTGACGTTAGGCGCCTCGAGGGCGGCGCGGGTGCGGGCGAAATCGCTCGCGGGATCGCGGCCGTACTCGAGCTGGATGCCGTCCGGGTATCGGGCCTTCGCGAGCGCTTCGACCATGTAGCCGCCGTCGGCGAGCATGGCCATGTAGGCGTCGCGCTGGCTCGCGTCGGGGTAGCCGTTCTCGCGAAAGTAGAGTTTGGCCGGACAGTCGCGGGCGCGGATGAAGTCCGACTTGGACAGGGTGCGCGGTCGGGGCGAGGGGCCAGCGTTGGGCGAAGACACGGTGGGTGCAGTCATTGGGTGGGCACCTCAAGCCTAACGCTTGGCCGGCGAGACGTCGAGGACCACGCCCGGCGCGCTCGACTTGACGTCGACCTCGTTCCGGTCGCCGCTGCGGTGCAGCGTGAGCCCGACCGTCACGCTGTCCGGTCCCGGTTGCATGGCGACTTTGGTGAGTGTCACCGTTGCCGTCTCAGGGCTCAGCTTCGACCAACCGCCGGAGGCGGCATCGACCACCACGCCGACCAGCCCGGTTAGGAGGACGTCGGCCACCACGTATCCCGCCCGCACGTGGCTCTCGAGCTGGATCGACGCCGGCGAGTAGCCGTCTTTGGCGAATCGGATGGTGTAATCGGTGTTGCGCTTGAGATCGAGGGTGGTGGGCGCGTTGTATTCGCCGGTCTCCGGCGAGGTGGACACTTTCGTATCGGCCGGGCTGGCCTGGACCTGGATGGTCTGGCGGCTACCGCCACCCAAGATCAAGCCGCAACCGATAGGTCCCGTTAGGAGCATGGCGAGTGCGGTAACAGGGATCAGCGCTGAGCGAGTTGGCTTCATGGTAAGGCCTCGAGTGGGGGATGATCCGGCATGGTCTTGACGGCCGGATCATATCGCCCCCCTCTGACAGCCCTGCCAACGGTGAGCCCGTAGCGAATCGGGCCCACCGCGCGTTGCTCCTGCTACGATGCTCCCCGACTGGTCAAATCGTCACCGACGAGCAGGCCGTCGCGCCTCACGCGGCGCGAGCCCGCCACGCGCCCGCGATCAAGCCGAGCGCGATCAGAACCGTGAAGATCATCGGCGCCGTGAAAAAGAAGCGCCACATGAGGAATTCGTTCACGACGAATACCATCGCGAATGCCCACGAGATGAATTGCAGCTCCCTGAGCCTGTCGCTGGGCAGCCCGCCGAGCTGCCACGCGACGCACGCCGCAAAGAGCATCAGCACCGAACAGAAGTAGCCGAACCCCAGGTAGAAGCCCCAGTACGTCCGATCCGGCGTCCCCTGTGCCGTAAAGTGAATCTCGCGGAGGGCGGCAATCGGTGCGCCGACCCCCCAGCTCGGATCCACCTTGGTGAAGCCGAGCGTGTGTCCTAACGCGAAGACGAGGAGCAGCGCGGCGACGATTCGGTAGATAAGTTTGGTGGTCATGACGCGCTCGACGTTGGGGTGGTCGTATTTGGTAACCGATTGGTTACGTATTCTACAAGCGACCATGCGCAACGTCAATAGGCGTCTTCTGCCTTGCCTCAGTTTCACGTGATTGATAGGTTACTCATATGGGACGAGCCGCCGCGAGCGCTGACGTATTCCGTGCCGTTGCCGATCCGACTCGGCGTGCCATTCTCGATCGCTTGCGCGCGGGCCGCGCGCACGTGAACGCCCTGGCCGGAGAGTTCGAGCAGAGCCGGCCCGCCATCTCGAAGCATCTCAAGGTCCTCCGCGACGCTCGGCTCGTCCGCGAGACACGCGTCGGCCGCGAACGCCTCTATCAACTGGATCCGCTGCCCTTGCAGCGTGTCGCCGGATGGGTCGAAGGCTACCGCTCCTTCTGGGCCACGAGCCTCGACAACCTCAAACGGCGATTGGAGGACCGGTGACCGCGCGAGCGCTCGAATCCGCCCGGGCTGTCGCCGACCTAACGGACGGTGTGATTCTCGCCACCGTCGAGATCGCGGCGCCGGCCGAGCGCGTGTTCCGCGCGATCAGCTCCGACGAGATCGCGACCTGGTGGGGATCGCCCTCCACGTATCGCGTCACGAAGTGGACCGGCGACGTGAGACCCGGCGGCTGGTGGCGCAGCGAGGGCGTGTCCGCGGATGGTACGTCGTTCGCCGTGGGCGGCGCGATTCTCGAAGTCGAGCCGCCGCGCCTGTTGGTGCAAACGTGGCACTACGAGCACAAGCCCAACGAGACGACGACGCTCCGCTATCGCATCGACTCGATCCCCGGCGGCTGCCGCCTAACCGTACGCCACGATGGGTTTACCGATGGCGCGTCCTGCGACAGCCACGCGAGAGGGTGGGAGCGTGTCCTGACGTGGCTCGCCACGTTCGCTATGGCCTAGCGACGGTTACATACTCGGCGCCGGTGTCCCGTCGGACCACTTGTCCACGACGACCGCGAATATGCGTATGGGCGGAAAGCTCCTGAGCTGTGGATACGTCTGCGCGGACAAGCGCCAGTAGTCAACCGATATGGCAGGAGAATTCTTGAGATTTGCGCCCCAGGTCGCGTCGCCCTCGCCTGGTTCATAGAACATCAGGTGGGGCCCGTTGTGGTCTCCCTTGTCGGTGAGATACGACGACTTCCCCATCATGTAGCACACGGCTCCGGCCTCGAGGGCCGGCAATTCCTTTTTGTCTAACGACGCCCTGATCGCAGCAATGACCTCGTCCTTGGAATGACCCGCCAGCAGCAATGCCGTGCGCTGATCTGCGAACGGCAGCACGGACCGCGCGGCTGGAGGATTGAGACAATCCGCGCCCCGAATCTTCGGGTTCCAGAATTCGGGACTGTCGAAGGGACCCATCCATCCACGTTCCACCATGCGCACCCAGCCGTTGGTGCCGTGCACGGCCGTTTCGTACCCATGCCGGCCCAACACGAGCACCGTCGCGTCGCGCGAGATGGCGTCAGGCGCCGCGCTGCGCGCCAGCGCAACTTCGGCCTGGCGATCCATCAGGTATCGAGCCACCGGGGCCATGCTGCCGTACGGGCGTTGGGCATCCTGAGCAACAGCACGCCCCGGGCCGATCAGCGCGCCGGCGAGCAAGCACGCGCCTAACGCGATGCTCCGTGCGGTACGCTGCGCCCGTCGCTGCTCAGTGGCCCTCATCAGCTCACTCATATCGAAGACCGGCCGGATCTCGAAGACGCTGCCGTACTCGAGGGCCGGGTGCTGCGCCATGAGTTGTACCGCATGGCTCATGTCCCGCGCCTCGATCACGAGAATGCCGCCGAGTTGTTCCTTCGTTTCAGCGTAAGGCCCGTCCGTCGTTGCGACCTTGCCGTTCTTCCAATACAGGGTCAACGCAGTATCCGATGGCTCGAGCGCCTCTCCAGCAGCCCAGTGTCCGGAGGCACGAAGATGGTCATCATATGCAAAGCATCTGTCGAACATCTCCTGTTGCTCGCTCTCGGTCATGGCGTCGCGTTTGCCCTTCTCGTAGTAGCCGAGACAGATGTACCTCATTGTTGCTTCGCCCCATGGTGAAAGCCGAAAGGACAGCGATCCGCGCTGGATGATCCACCATATAGTCGTCGCACACAGCACCAAATCGACAGCAGCACCGAACTATTTCTCTGGCAGTTCCGCGAGCTGCCTCGCGAGAAACCGGCGCTCGGGTTCGTGCTGTGCCAAGCTGAGCGCCTTCTCGTACGACGCGCGGGCCTCCGGAATCCGTCCGAGCCTGCGGCACAGATCCCCCCGCGCCGAGTGCACGAGGTGATAGGTGGAGAGGAGCTCGCGCGCCAGCAGGTCGTCGATGAGATGGAGACCCCGCTCCGGACCTTCGCACATCGCAATGGCCACTGCGCGGTTGAGCTCGACGACCGGCGAGGGTTGAATCGTTAGGAGCCGATGATAGAGCAGCGCAATCTGGCGCCAGTCGGTAGTCGCCGGCGAGGCACTCTCCGCGTGAACGGCGGCAATCGCCGCCTGCAGCGTGTACGCGCCGAAGCGGTGTGAACCGAGCGCGCGTTCGGTGAGCGAGATGCCCTCGGCGATCTGGTCCCGGTTCCACAATCTCCGATCCTGGTGCTCGAGCAGAATGACGTCTCCGTTAGGCGATGTTCGGGCGCCGCGGCGCGACTCCTGGAGCAGCATGAGCCCCAACAGGCCCATCACCTCGGGGTCCGGCAGCAGGTCGTGCATCAGCCTGCCCAGGCGGATCGCCTCGCGACTGAGCGTTGCGCCGGTGAGCTCGGACGAGTATCCCTCGTTGAAGATCAGATAGACCACGTGGAGAACGGGCGCCAACCGGGCCGGCACGTCTTCGGCGCGCGGCACCTCGTACGGAATCGCCTTGGCGCGGATGAGAGCCTTCGCGCGCACGATGCGTTGGGCCAACGTTGCCGGCGTGACGAGAAAGGCCCGGGCAATCTCCTCAGTCGTTAGGCCGCAAATGTCGCGCAGGGCGAGCGCCACCTGCCCGTCGGGCGGCAGCGCGGGATGGCAGCAGGTGAAGATCAACCGGAGTCGATCGTCTTCGATCTCCTCGTCGTCGATGGACGGTTCGTCGATGCGTCCTGCTGTGTCTAACGCAAGACTCCGCTCTGTTCCTTCCGCGCGCGCGCGGCGCCGGATCGCGTCGATCGCCTTGAAGCGCGCCGTGGAAATCAACCAGGGTCGAGGCTTGTCCGGAATACCGGTTCGAGCCCAGCCCTCGAGCGCGGCGGCGAATGCCTCGTGCATCGCCTCTTCGGCGAGATCGAGATCCCCGAGAATGCGCACGAGCGTCGCGAGGACTCGGCCCGATTCCGATCGGTACAGAGCCTCTATGGTCTTCCCGAGTTGCTCGGACGCGGAGGTCGGCATCGACGTCAAGCTACGACAGCAGAGTGACTCGATACAACTGCGGACGGACCGAAGGCTACCGCTCGTTAGCGTTGCCCCGCTCGCGCACGCGGTTGCCTGCGTGCGTGACAAAGTCGTGCGCCTCGCGCGCAAGGTCGGCCCATACCAACGTCGAGCCCGTCGCGACGAACCACTCTTTCATGATGCGTCCGTGCCCCGGATCGAAGCGCTCGCCGTGACCAGCCGCGACCAGCTCGTCGACCCGCGCCCTCGGCAATTTTACGACGAGTGTGCCCTGCGCCAACATCGCGAAGATTTTTTCGTCAACACGCAGCCCGTTCGACCCGAACCGCCGCGGCAATCCTGACGCTGCGCTCGCCTTGAAGTCGACGACTGGTTTCCGATAGCGCGGATCCGCGGCCAGCGCGTCGCACAGTCTTGCGAACCGAGAGTCCGTGCCTCCACCGGCAACGCCGCCTGACTGTTTCGTTTGGATCTTTCTCTTGCGATGTTGCATGTCACCTCCGATAGCGATGGCGAGTAGCGCGATCATAGTTCGGTGTGGCCCAACTCTAGTGTTGCTGTTCGGAAGTTCGGTGCCGTATCAAGCTGCTGCATGCGCCGAACGAGCTGAGTTGAGCCGATGTCGTGGGCAGCTCGCCGTGGTCCGTCATTCGTTGCTCGTTTCGTGCTTTCCTACCCGCGCCAGACTGGGCCTCGGTGGCCAGGTCAATCGCTTCGAACGGCCGGAGACACTCTCGATTCCTGCCGCGAGATATTTCGTCACCGCAATTCGGAACAGCAGCACTAATCATCTCCCCATCCCACCATGGGCTCGTCGCAGCAGCTGCATGTATCGCGGGCGCTGATCGGGACGCAGGACATTCACGATTTCCATCTGCGCCGAATCGATCGTCGCGCGAACCGCCGGCTGCAACACGCGCCACGCGGAGTCGATGGCGCTCTGCCGGCGAGTGAGGATGCGCGTGATGGACGCGCGCTGCGCGGAATCGAGGCCTAACTCTCCGTTCAGGCGCTCGACGAATGCGTGCGGCTCCATGGGGTTCGTGACCGGCCTCGACGATGGCCGGCGACCGATCGCATAGCCGACCGCGCCGCCGGCGATGAAGACGACCGCGAGCAGCAACCATCCGCGCACCCGGGCGGGCATCATCGCGCCCCCTCGGCGCGCAACGCGCCGGCGGGTTGCAACTCGGAGACACTGGGAGGCGACGGCGCGGCCGCGAGCATCCGGCCAACCGCGTCGTTAGGCACGAGCACCGCCGCCAGGACCGCTGCGCCGTTCGCCTGCCGCGGACGCGAGGTCGCGATGACCACGGCCATCGCGATCGCCGCGGCGGCGCCGGCGCAGGCGGCGGTGAGCCAGGCCGTGCGCCGGCTGCCCACCCACGCCACCGCCGAGCTCCGTTGGGCGGCAGCGCTCGCGATTTGCGACGTGAGTGCATCCCAGTACGCGGGCTCGTCCGGAATCGACGACGTATCGTGAAGCTCGTCCATGGTTCCTCCGGTGGCGGTACGCCCTCCAATCCCGGTCATCCGACGGACTCTCCGCCGGTCCAACGCTCTGCGCGGCTGCCGAGCAGGGCGCCGAGCGCCGCGCGTAGATCTCGGCGTGCGCGAAAGACGTGCTGGCGCACGGTGGATTCGGTAATGTCGTGCATCGCCGCCACGTCCGCGACGGCAAGATCGTGCAGCACGACGAGCTCGAAGCACACGCGCTGCATCGTCGGCTGCGCCCGCAGGTGACGCCGTACGAGATCGAGGTCGCTGGCCGCGTCCATGCGGGCCTCGCCCGCGTGCGCCGCGGCTCGGGCTTCAGCTGCCCAACGACGGCGCAATGCCCAGCGGTGCGCGCTCCGCACGCGCCCCTTCATGGCCAAGCGTCGCACCACGCCGAACAGCCATGGCGCGAACGGGCGCCCGGGATCCAGGTCCGCGGCACGCTCGATCGCCAGAATGAAGGCCGACTGCACGATGTCCTCCGCGTCGTCGCGATCGCCGGTGAGCTGCGCAGCCAGGAGCGTGGCGGCGCGCACGTGCCGCCTAACGAGTAGCCGGCACGCCTGGTCGTCGCCCGCCGCGATCGCGGCGAGCAACGCCCCATCATCGAGCTGATCATCCACCCGGGGCGCGCAGCGTTTCGAGCGGCGACACGCTCGTCGCGCGCCGCGCCGGGATGAAGCAGGCCAGCGCCGCGGTCGCCACCATGAGCGCCGCGACGGCGCCGAACGTCGCCGCGTCGAGCGGCGCGACGCCCACCAACATGCCGCGCACGAGCCGCGTGGCCGCCCCGCCCAACGCTATGCCTAACGCAGTGCCGGCGAGCGAGGGGCCGAGCCCGTCGGTCATCATCAGGGCGATCACGTCGCGCGCCTGGGCGCCGAGTGCCAGGCGGACGCCTAACTCTCGGCGGCGCTCCGTCACGCCCTGGCTGACCACGGCGTACACGCCGACAATGGCCAGCAGCAGCGCACACCCGGCGAACGTGCCGAGCAACACCAGCGTGAACCGCCGCGCTTGCACCGACGCATCGGCGAGCTCGTCGAGCGTCTCGACGCCCGCCAGCGGGAGCGCGGGGTTCAACTCCGCCACCGCTCGCTTGAATGCGCCTAACAGAGCGCGCGGGTCGTCGGCCGCCGAGCGGATCACGATCGCCATCGCGCCGGTGGACGCCTGGGCGTGCGGGACGTACACGATCGGGTCCCCCGGAACATCGAGCGCCGTCTGCTTCGTGTCGGCGACGACGCCGACGATCTCGCGGTCGAGCGGCGCGCTGTTGAACGCGAATCGCAGGCGGCGTCCGATCGGATCGACGCCAGGCCAGTATCGCCGCGCCATCGCCTCATTGATGAGCACGACCGGCGCGCCGGCCGAATCGTCGGAGGCCGTGAATGCTCTTCCCCGCCGCACCGAAATGCGCAGCGCGTCCAGCGTGCCGGGCGTGATCGCCGTCATGTGCGCCGACGGCTCCTCGCCGACCTGGACGGGACGGCCGTCGACCGTGAACGTGCCCCGATCCGCGCCTATCGCGATGTCTAACGGAAGCGACGACGTGGCGCCCGCCGCGACCACGCCCGGGATCGATGACGCGCGCGCGACCAACTGGGCGATGAAGTTCACGCGCGCCGCCGGCGTTGGATTCCACTGGTAGACGAACACCGTCGCCGCGAGCACGCGATCCGAATCGTATCCGCGGTCGGCGCGAATGACATCGACGAAGCTTCGCATGAGCAGCCCCGATCCCACCAGAAGAATCACCGCGAGCGCCGTCTCGGCGACGACGAGCAGTTGACGCGGCCGCCGGCGCGCGATGCTGCCGGCCGTGCGCTCACCCGATCGGAGCGCGTCGACCGCGTCGCGTTGGGCGCCGCGCAGCGCGGGTACGAGACCGAAAATAATGGTCGCCGCCGCGACGACCGCCAGGGTGAAAGCGAGCGCCCGGCCGTCCACGCGCATGTCTTCGATGCGAGGCACGGACGCCGGGCTCATCCGCCGGATGGCGCCGACCCCCCACGCGGCCAGCATGGCGCCCAGCGCTCCACCCGCCAGTGCGACCAGCACGTGTTCGACCAATAGCTCGCCCGCAACGCGCGCGCGCGAGGCGCCGAGCGCCGCGCGAATCGCCAGCTCGCGGCTCCGACGGGCCGTGCGCGTGAGGACCAGACTGGCGACATTGACGCACGCGATGAGCAGCACCATGGCGACCGCGCCTAACAGGAGCAACACCGCGCGCTGTGCATCGCCGACGATCGCGCGATCCAACCGCTCGACGGCGACGCCGGTGTTTGCGTTAGTCGCGGGATATTCGCCCGACAGTTGGGCACCGATGCGCGCGACATCGGCGCGCGCGGCAACGATCGACACGCCGGGCTTGAGCCGCCCAACGACGTGATACCACGCCGTATTCCGGATCTGCTTCTCGCCCGCGCTCAACAGCTTGGGCGCATAGAGCTCCATCTTGGAGCTCGAGAGGTAGTCGAAGTTGCGGGGCAGTACGCCGACGACGGTCGCCGAGCCGCCGCTGATTCGAAGTTGCTTGCCGACAATCGCCGGATCGCCGCCGAACCGCCGCTGCCACGACGCGTACGTGAGCACCAGCACGCGAGGCGGTCCCGGCACGAAGTCCGCGGGCACGAACAATCGCCCCAATGCCGGGCGTGCATTCAACACCGAGAAGAAGTCGCGCGAGACGTTCCAGTCGTAGACGTACTCGACGCCGTCCGGCCCCGCGTACGTCAGCGCGAAGGGCTCGGCTGTGGCGAGCGCGGAGAACGAGGTCGTGCGAGTCTGCCAATCCACGAAGTTGGCCGGCGCCACGTCATCGTGGTGGTTGCCCGTCTTACGGTCGTCCTGAAACAGCGCCACGACGCGGTCGGGCGCGCCGAACGGCAGCGGCTTGAGCAACACGCCATCTACTACCGAGAAGATCGCCGTCGTTGGGCCGATGCCGATGGCGAGGGTGGCGAGCGCGGCGATGGTGAATCCGGGCGACGCGCGCAGCGCGCGAAGGGCGGCGCCGAGTGCGGCAGGCGCGGCCGTGAGGCGGCGGGTGCGATGCGCGGCGAGCTTTCGGTTAGTCAGGACACGAGGCATCGCGGGCTTGGGATCACGGGTGGACAAGTGGCGCGGAGGGCCGGCGTCTCATCCTCTATTCCCGCGATTGTGCCGCGGCGTTTACCTTGTGCCATGCTTCTTCGACTGGCGGTGGGGCTTTCGTTGGGCGTGCTGCAGCCGATCAGCGCGCAAACAGCGCCCTACCCTTCTGCACGTCCGGCGCTCGCCATCCGAAACCTGCGCGAACCCGCCACACGCTACCGGCTCGTCCCAGATGGGCGGGGTACGCGCGACACCACGAGTTGGACCGTCACGCGACACTTCGTCGATCACTCACGCGGGCTCGGCTTACAGGTGATGACATCGGTGAGTCACGGGGACACGGCGGTCGACTCGGTGATGTTCAACGCGCGCACGCTGATCCCTGTATGGGAGCACGCCCATGGGCGGCAATCGTGGAGTGTCGCGTTTGGTACGGCGCGTATAACGGGACATGTGTCGAATTCCGGCTCGGCGGACCAGCCGGTCGACGCTGGGATTCCCGGGTTCGCGTACAGTTCTACCATGGACAACACGGTGGTTTGTGCATTGCCGCTCAGACCGGGCTATCAGGCCGTGCTGCCGTTCTGGGACGGTGATCATCTGGAGACGGATACGGTTCGCGTGCGTGCGTTAGGCAGCGGCTCGGAGCGAGTGTGGGTCGTGGATTTTGTGGAGCCGTATGCGACCGAGACGTTGTGGATCGACCGTTCCTCACGGAAGGTGTTGCGACACGTGTATGTCTACGCGCGGTATGGGTCGCGGGCACACGTCGAGACGTTCCGGTGATCCGAGCCGGAGCAGATCGCCGGATGACTGGAAGACAGGCTCGGATGCGGAACACCGTCCCAGACCGCATCACGAAGTCGTTGCCTACAAAGCAGGCAGGCCGGTTCAACCGGTCAACGCAACGGGTGCGGCCTCCCCGTGGTCCGTCATTCGTAGTTCGTTTCGTGCTTTCCTACCCGTGGTCCGTCGTTCGGTGTGCGTCATCCGGCGACGGCTGTGGCCGGCTTCTCAGTCGCATCATGTTTTGCGACGCACTGGTCACGAACAACGACGGACGGACGACGGGTAGGAAAACGCGAAACGAACTACGAATGACGGACCCCGGGGAAGTTGCCCGCAGGAGATGGAGCCTCGTCGTCAGGTCAGTCGATGGCAACCGTTGCACGCACCGGTTGAATCCGCCGCAGGTATTTCCTGATGATGGCTGAACCATGCCTGTAGCCGACGCCGCGTCGCGAGATCTCGCCACCGACGACGGGGGCAACGTTGCGGCCTAACGGAAGCGCCGCTGTCACCGTGCTGTCAGGTCCGCTGCTTATCTTGTCGCTGTCCACTGACCGACAGGTGCGGACAGCACCATGTACTCGCAACGACCCGCGATCGAACGGAGGCTTGCTGCGTGCAGACTGCTTGGCACGCTCACGCTGCTCGCCGTATGTGCACCGGTTCTCGAGGCGCAAGTTTCCGCCGCTCGTGTAACGGTCCATGTTACATCCGCAACGCCGCCGAACGATTCGGCAGCCATCCCCCATGCGCTCGTCCGATCCGGCGGGCAGGCTGCGCATACGGACGACCTGGGGCTCGCGACGCTCCGCCTCCCGCCCGGTGCGCACACAATTACCGTGGCGCGCATCGGGTACCTGCCCGACACGCTCCGCCTAACCGTGATCGCCGGCCGCGACACGGCGCTCTCGGCCCACCTGACGCCGCACGCGGCCACGCTCGCCGGCGTCACCGTGAACGCGACGAGATCGGGACGCTCCGCGGCCGACGAACCGACGCGCGTCCAGATCGTCGCCGGCGAGGACGTGCAAGAGCAGGTCGCGGCGTCGCCGGGAAGCATCGGGCTGCTGCTCACCGAGGCGCGCGGGGTGCGGGTCCAACCTACCGGCCCATCGTTAGGCAACTCCGCCGTGCGGCTGCAAGGCCTGCGCGGACAGTACACGGCGCTGTTGACCGACGGCCTCCCGTTAGGCGGTGCTACAACGGACGGGCTGGATATCCTGCAGCTGCCCCCGGTGGACCTCCAGCAAGTGGAAGTCATCTCCGGAGTGGCGTCGGCGCTCTATGGCCCATCGGCGCTCGGCGGCGTGGTCGACCTGATCTCGCGCCGGCCCGCTCCCGAGACCGATGCCCTCGTCAACCAAACGACACTCGGCGGCACCGACGCCGTCGTGTAGAACGCGGACTCGCTGAACGACCGGTGGGGCTACACGCTCCTCGCGAGCGCGCACCGGCAGAGCTCGCGCGATGCCAATGGCGACGGATGGATCGACGTGCCGGGATACGATCGCGGCGTCATTCGCCCGCGGTTGTTCTGGACCGGCGAGGATGGATCGACGGCGATGGTGACCGCCGGCGCCACGATCGAGAATCGCTCGGGAGGAACGCTGCCGGACCGCACCGCGCCCGACGCGCGCGCGTTCCCGATCCGCCTCGACACGCGCCGCTATGACATCGGCACCGTAGACCGAGTGGTGCTCGGCGACAGCACGAGCCTAACGGTGCGCGGATCCGGCACCACGCAACAGCTGGCCCGCGACTTCGGACCGCTCGCCGAAAACGATCGCCTCACGACGGGATTCGGCGAAGTGTCGGTGACGACCTCTGCCCTGCCGCGACAGGTTGGCGTCGCCGGGCTGGCGCTGCAATACGATGGCGCGCGCGTCCCCGGACTCGGCGCCTTCGACTACTCCTACGTGACGACCGGCGCGTTCCTCCAAGACACGTACGCGCCGTGGGCGCCGCTCGCCCTCACGGTGAGCGCGCGCGTGGATCATCACAACGTGTATCGAACGTTCGTGAGTCCGCGACTCGCGCTATTGGTGCGCCCGTTTCCCGACTGGACGCTCCGGGTGTCCGGCGGCACGGGCTTCACGGCGCCCACCGCATTCCGCGACGAAACGGACGGCTTGAGCCTCCGCGGCGTGAGCTCTCCGTTAGGCCTGCGCGCCGAGCGGGGGCGGAGCGCCGCGGCGGACCTGGATGGGTGGATCGTGCGCACCGACAGCGGCGGACTCGAGCTCACGGCGACCGCGTTCGGCTCCATCATCGACCACCCGACCGTGTTGCGCGAGACGCCCGATTCGGCCGGACTCCTGTCGCTCGTCACACTCCCTCGACCCACCCGCACCGCCGGCATCGATCTCGTGGCGCACTTCATGGAGGGCGACGATTTCGATCTGATCGCCACCTACTCCTACGTTCGCGCGCGCGAGCCGGACCCCGTCACCGGCCTAACGCGCGACGTGCCGCTTACGCCGCGCCAGTCCGCGGGAATCGACGGACTCATCGAGCTCGATTCCGGCACACGCTTCGGCGCCGAGGCGTACTACACGGGGCGACAGTCGTTGGAGAACGACCCGTATCGCGACACGAGTCGTCCGTATGTGCTGGTCGGTCTGTTGGTGGGCCAGCGGATCGGACGCTTCCAGGTTTTCGCAAATCTCGAGAATCTGACTAACGTCCGTCAAACGAGATTCGATCCCCTGCTCCTCCCTGCCGTGGAACCGGGAGGACGCTGGACGACGGATGCGTGGGCGCCGCTGGCGGGCCGCGTGCTCAACGTCGGTGTGTCCGTCGTCGTGAGCAGCGGTGCCGCGCACGATGCAGATTGATTCGCCTAACGCGGAATGCTGTTCGCGCCCGGTCGATCATCGTCTGGGGCTCGGCGATCGCGTTGAGGGCCAGCCGCGTCGAGACGGGATGAGTGGGTAGCGCAGATGTGTGACGCCGACGCCCGGGATGACCGTCGGATTGCCAAGGACGGCTGGTGTGCCGACGAGGTGGTCGAAGAGTCGAACGCCGGAGCCAAGAAGAACCGCCGCGATGTCGACGTGGATTTCGTCGAGCAGTCCGGCATTCAGGCACTGCTGGATGGTGTCGGCGCCGTGGACCCCAACGGATTTCCCGCCGGCGGCGGCTTTGGCTTGCCTCACGGCGCTTTCGATGCCGTCGGTCACGAAGTGAACAGTCGAATTGGGCCGCGGCCATCCGGCCGGGATGTGGTGCGTTAGGACGAAGGCCGGTCCCCACGCGTGATTTCCGCCCCAGCCTTCGGCGATATCGAACGTGCGTCGACCCGTGAGCATGGCACCAAGTCCGGAGGTGAGACCGCGCAGGTGCTCGGCGGTCGACGCGGACACCTTGAACGTCATGGGGTCCGACCCTCCGGTGCGAAATTCGACGTCCCCCGACGTGAAGTACCAATCGAGCACTTCGGCCACGCCATCGTCGCGGTCGGCGACGAAACCGTCGAGCGACATGGACATGAGTGCGATAACCAGTGACATGACGACGTTCCTGTGGAGGCGTGGAACCGCGTTGAAGGGATAGCACGGATACTACGACCCCGAC
>DASVAC010000111.1:0-14675 GCA_036376535.1 Gemmatimonadaceae bacterium
CTGGAGCGCCGCGGCCGCCGAGGCGGGCGCCGCCTCGTTGATGAACACCGGCCGCACGCCCGCGAAATAGTATCCCCGCAGGAACGGACTCACCTGCAGCTGACTCGGCCGGCACAGCTCGACCAGGAACTGCGTGATCACTGCTCCCGTCTTGCGCAGCTCGCGCGGAAATTCGTACGCGCCGGGCTTGGGCTCGATGGCCGCCTCGCGGCCCAACACCTGGAGCCGTTTGTCGGCGAGCGACACGAACAGGCGCTGGAACGATTCGGCGACGCGCTTCGCCTGACGGTCGGCGTACAACCCCACCGCGCCGACGTCGGCGGGGAGCGTCACGCCCACCACGTCGCGTGCTTCGTCGTTGGAGAAGTTGCGCACGTAGTCGGCGAAGTACGCGATGCGGTCGGCCTTGGTGAACAGCACGTACACCGGGAGCCGGATGCCCAACTCGCGCGACAGCTCGCTCAACCGGTCGCGGAGCATGCGGCCTAACGCAACGGCCTGCTCGCTCGCGCCGGGCTGCACCAGGTGGTCGCAGCTCACGCACACCACGGCCAACCGCGGCGCCTGCGCGCCGCCGCCGAACACCGCGGCGAGCCGCCGCGGCTGCACGTGGCGGATGAGCCGCGCGAACCGGCCGGGATCGGCGGCCAACGGGCCGCCGGCCTCGACGAACACCGTGTCGCGCGCGTACCAGACGTTGACGCCTTTGGTCGGTGCGACGGTGTCATCCCGCGACACACCGCCGGCCATGAGCTCGGGCTCGAGCCCCGACCGCACGATGGTGGTGGTCTTGGCACTTCCCTCGGCGCCTAACAGAATGACCATCGGGGAGCGCGCCAGCGAACCCGCGCCTTTGCCGCCGGCGCGCGCCGCCGCCAGCTGCGCGCGGGCCGCGTTCATCGCCGCATCGATGTCGTCGGTGCGCGTGCCCGGCGCCGTCGGCGCGAGCTGGCGCAGCAGATACCACACCACGAATCCGGCGGCGACGGCGCCCAACACCCACAGGCCGGCGCGGAACACCCAGATGTCCGGCGACTTGAGGTGCAAGGCCGACGCGACGAACCACACGAGGATCACGAAGACGAGGAAGATCGCGGATGCGATCAGCCAGATTTTCGCCTTACGCGACATGGCGGGACTCGAACGAGAAAGACGGGACGGGTGCGCTCACCGGGCCACCTGAGCGGCGGCGTCGTGCTCGGTGGAGACGCTCGATCGGAGCGAGGCGGAATAGGCGGCGAACAGCGCGGCGGCGACGACGAACACCACGACCATCGCGATGCCTAACCGCTTGGACCAGACGTCGCCGCCGGCGCTCGGTATGTCGCCGGCGGGCGGTTTCCACGACGGCGACAGCTCGCCGAACGGTCCGCGGATGCGCTGCATCTTTTCGGCGACGCGCGACATCAGCGCGTGCAGCTCGCCGCCCTCGGTGGCGCTGTATCGCCCGTGGAAGCCGAGGAGCAGACAGAGCTGGAAGACCTCGAGCACGTCGGCGAGATCCTCGGAGTCGGGACGCGCCAGCAGATATTGCAGGTTCTGGAAGAACAACTCGCCGCCCAGATGTCCGCCGAAGATTTCGTCTTGCAGCGGCTTGCGCGGCCAGTCGGCGAACATCGGCTGGGTGGAGTTGAGCACGCTCTCGTCGAGGAACGTCACGACGGCGTACAAAACGAGCCGAACGTCCTCATCGGCGTAGCCGGCCTGCCGCGCCTGCTGCTCGGCGGCGCCCATCACCTGCTTCATGTGCGCGCGGAACGATTCGGCGTCGGCGGCGACTTGCCGGTTGGCCCTGAGCCTAACGGTAGCGGTGAGGACTTCCTGCATCGCGAGCGCGAGCTGGCCGCGCCGCGCGGAGGGCGCCACGGCGGATGGCGCCGGCGGCGGTGGAGCAATGGTCGGGACGGGGATGGTCATTCAGCGAAAATCCTCGATGGCGCGACGCGGCGCAATCACGACTCGAGCAGCACGAGCACCTGCACCTCGGCGCCGGGCAACGCGTCGGGGACGTAGACGCCGATCTCCTGCGTCTGGACGAGCGTGTCCCAACACGGACCGGCTTTGCTGATCGAGAAATACTGGGAGTCGACGCGCGGCGAGATGGCCGCCGGCGGCGTTTGCACGTATTCGAGCGTGAGGCCGGGATACGCGCGCTTCACGAGCTCCGGGGTGAACTTCGCCGAGCACACCTTCACGAACCGCGGCACGCGCGTGATCGTTTCGGCTTCACCGACCGCCGACCGAACGCCGAGGAACCAGCGCGCGCGGCCGAAGCAGCGCGTGTCGCTCACGGGGCCGGTGAACATGAACGCCGACGTGGAGCGCAGCGGTACCGACACGCAATTGGTCGGAACGATGATGTCGAGGTTGGCGCGGATGTGGCGATCCAGCGCGTCGAAGCACGCGTCGAGGTGGTCGTGGTCGTACGACGGCAGCGCGCGCGGGTGCGCGTCGAGCGAGAACGTGCAGAGCGCGCCGGCGAGCCGCGACAACTCGGCGTACACCTGCTCGGGCCGCGACCGCTTGACCTGCAGGTGGTGCCTGAGCGGGCCTAACGCAGAGTGCACGGCGTGCATCAGCCAGAACATCGCGACCTCGTGGCTGGCCCAGTCGCCTAACGATTGGCGCCCGGTGCCGGCGCCTAACGCGGCGCTCTTCGCGTCCAACATCTCGACCAGCCGGCCGAGCATCGTCATCAGCCGGTCGCTCGCGCCGATCTGCAGCAGCGGCGGGATGTAGTCGGCGTCGTACACGAAGCTGCCCATGCCGTCGCGGCGGACGCGCGCGACGGCGAGCGAGACGGCGCCATCATCGAGCGACGTGTCGAGCGCGAGCCGGAAATTCTTGCGGCCGAGCGTGACGGGCTTCTCGTCGTGTCCGGTGGTCTCATCCAACATCAAGTGCGGCTCGGACACGTAGCGCGCGCGGCGTCCATCGATGGCCGCGGCGTCGGCGGCGATGCAGTTCGCGGCGTCACGCCGATACGGCGCAATCGTCAAGTAGACGACGTGGCTGTCGGCCGTGGGCGAGAACAGGTCGCCGATGGCGAGCGGCGGTGGCGCGGCGTCGCCATCGGGAATGTGGAACGGCATGCCATCGGGCATGACGCCGCGCGCGTGGATGAGCGAGACGGTTCCGTTCCGCAGGGCGTTCGCATCGAGCTCGCACCCAATGAGTCCGTAGGGCGCGAAGAAGAGATGCGAGACCGCGAACTGGATCGAGTCTTCGAAGTACCGGTTCTGCGCCTGAAAGTGATGTTGGGCCAGGTGCATGCCCTCGCGCCACACCACCCTAGAGAGTTGCGTCATGAGTGTCCTGAGGCTGTATCGCTCGACTCGATCACGCGGGTTTTCGAAACGGTGTCGATGAAACGGCCGTATCCGTTTGCGCGTGAGATGCGTTTCCAGCTATTGTAGACGATTCGGGTGAGGATTTCGGTGTGCCGTAGTTCGTATCACCACTCGACCGCCGCTCGATCCGCTCGGGGCCGCCTTGCGGCGCGAGTGCCCTAACGTATGACCCACCACCAGTCGATGACAAGCGCCGAGTTCAGCGCCCGCTATCAGCTTCTCAAGCCGGTTGCCGACGGAAAAGTCCGCACGCTCAACGCGTTGGCGGTCGCGAACGGCAAGGTCGTGATGGTGCACTATCTCGTCGGGACCACGGACGAGAATAATGCGGTGCTCGCGCGCGTGCGCGCACTGCCCGAAATCGAGCGTCTCAAGCTGATCGAGACGTTGGACGTCGAAGGACATCCGGTGGTGGTGACGCAGTTCCTGCAGGGCTTCGAATCGCTCGACGTGTGGATGTCGTCGCACACACCGGCCGGGTCGGCGGGCGCGAGCGCGGGTGCGGCGAAGCAGATCAAGGTGACGATGCGCCGGCCCGATGAGCCGCAGCCGCGCTCCGGTTCGACGCAACCGATTCGGGCGGGAAGCGGCGGAGCGGGGAAGGTCGCTCCGCCTCCGCCACCGCCGCCGGTCGCGCCGCCGCCTCCGGCGGTCAGCGCGACCGGGTCGATGACGCAGCCGATCGCGCCGATGGCATCAACCCCCAAGGCGCCGCCGGCACCACCACCGGCTCCGCCGGTGGTGCCGCCGCCGCCGCCCCCGCCGGCGGCTGCGCCCGCCAAACAAGCGGGCGAGTTCACGCGCCTCTTCAATTCGATGACGGGGAGTCCGGCGAACACTGCGCCTCAACCGGCGACGCCCGCTCCGCAGCCGCTACCGGCTCCGCCGGTCGCGCCGCCACCTCCGCCGCCTCCGGCCGCACCCGGCGAGTTCACGCGGATCTTCCAGCGGGGTGGCATGTCACCCGGTCCCGAGCGTCCGGCGCCGAGTGGACCGCTTTATTCGCCGCCGGTCCCGGGTGTGACGCCGGCGTCGCAGCGACCGGCGATGCCGACACCGCCATCGCCCGTGTCGCCGTCGCCCTTCATGCCGATGCCAAGCGTGATGCCGCCCGCGCCACCAGCTCCGATGTCCGCGAGCGCTACCGGTATGATGAGTGCGCCCAAGCCGCGCGTGCCCGAGCCGACGCCGGTCGTAGTGCCGCCCGTCGCGGCGCCGCCCCCGATGCCGCCCGCGCCCGTAATTCCGGAGCCGCGCTTGGGTGCTATGCCGATGCCGTCACTGCATCCCGTGACGCCGTCGATTCCGCCGGCACCGCACGTTCCCCGGATGCCGTCGGTGCCGCCCGCGCCGAGCTTCGGCATGTCGCCGATGATGCCGAGTCATCCGTCGAGCACGCCGCCTGCGGCGCCGCAGCCACCCACCGCGCCGATGATCCCGGTGCCGACGTTGCCGCCGCCGGTGTTCGTCGCGCCCGCCGCCCAGCAGGGGCACGTGCCGAGCGAGTTCACGCGCATCCTCAATTCGGCGACGCCGCCCGCGGTGCCTGCCGTTGGTGCCTCGCCGCCCACCGCCGCGGTGCCTAACGCAGCAACCGCGCCGGCCGCTCCGGTGCGCAAGCCGTCCTACATGCCGTTGGTGATCGCGCTCAACGTGATCGTCATCCTGGCGATTGCGCTCGTGGTCTACTTCATCGTGAAGAAATGAAGGCGGACAAAGCGGGGCAGAGCCGGACAAATCCGGATACAGCCATACAGCGCGGGAGCCGTTAGGCTTTCTTTCTCTGTCCTGTTTGTCGTCCGGCTGTGTCCTGCTGTGTCCGCCTTACCGGTTGCCCGGTTTTGTCCGGACGTGTCAGCTATCACCTCGTAGATGCTTGCCAGACAGCGGAGGCGGATATGCGAGCACGACTGAACGCTCGCGAATCCGCCTTCGGCGACGATGAAAGTCTCACGACTGTGAGAGCGGACAAGGCCGGACACGAACGGACAAGGCAGGAACTTGTTGTTGGCTTTGGAAGCCGCCATCGCGGGCGTTTATAAACAATTCGTTTTGTCCGACTTTGTCCGGGGGTGTCCGCTATTCAACTCGTGGATGCTTGTCAGACAACGGAGGCGGATACGCGAGCACGACGCGTTTATGTCCGCCTTTCGCAGTCACCTCTGGGGCGGCAGCACTACGAGCAGCTCGAGCTGCGGACTGGGGAAATCCGCCGGCACGTACGCCGCCAGGTTCCGCGCCCGAGTGATCGCCTCCCACTCGCTGCCGGCTTTCGCCACCTGGAAATAGTGCGAGCTGACTTTTACCGGAACCGCGGGCGGCGGGTTGGGCGTGTACGTGAGCGGCACCCCACCTAGCGCCTGGCGAATGAGATGATCGATCCGGTCCGCCGATGAGATCTTGATCAGCGCCGGCGCGCGCTGGATGAGATCGGCCGGACTCATGTTCGCGTCGATCGCCAGATAGATCTGCGGAGCGGTGAAGTACTTGTCCTGATCCAACGCGGTCGCATAGATCGACTGTTGTACGAGACGCAGCGGCAGCGACACGCAATTGGATGGCACGACCGTCTCCAACAACATCCGCAACTGCTCGTCCAGCTTCGTGAAACACGACGTGAGGTCGTCGTGCTCGTACGCCGGCAGATCGCGCGGGTGCACCGCGGTCGAGAACGTCGTGAGCGCGCCGGCTAACGAGAGCATCGCCGTGAACAACTCTTCCGGGTGGCCGCGCTTCGTCTCGTAGAGATGCCGGAGCTGCGGGAAATACGTGTTGATCGTGTAGAGCAGCCAGAAGCTCGCCACGTCGGCGATGCTGAAGTCGGCGAGGCTCTGATTCTTTTGCCGGCGCGTGCCCGACAGCACGCTGCTGCGCGCCGACAGGATTTCGACTAACCGGCGCGCGATCGCGATGATGAAATCGCTCGCACCGATGTCGATGAGCGGCGGCACGAACTGCGGGTCGAGCGACAGATCGCCCGTGGCCGAACGACGGATGCGCGCCACGCGAAGCGCCGAATTTCCCTCGAGCGACTCGCCCTGCACGAGCAGCCGAAAATTCTTCTTCGCGACCTGGATCGGTTTCTCGGCGAGCCCCGTGTTCTCATCGCGCCGCAGCAAGACTTCCGCTGCGTAGCGCGCGCTCGAGTCGCCCGCTTCGACGGAGACGTTGTGCCCGCTCGTGCGGTACTCGGGCACCGCGAGATAGATGTCCAACTCCGTTTGATCCTGCTCCCACACGCCCTCGAGTACTTTAGGCGCCGGCGCCGCATCGCTGATCGGCAACTCGAACAACAACCCGTCGGGAAAAATTCCAGCCGCTTGCGAAATCGCAAAGGAACCGGCCGCGAGCGCTTCGTGATCGATCTCGAGCCGGTGAAAGCCCCACGGACAGTACGTAAGGCCGGACAGTTGAAACTGGATGAGGTCCTCGAGAAACCGATCCTGTGTTTGCATGTGCTGGGGGCTCAAGAGAGCCCCTTTCGTCCAGAGGACCGGCTGCATCTGTCTCATGGCGCCCTAAGGTAGCGTCGCGATCCCGAATTGTCAGTGTGCAGCGACATGGGGAATGAGGGAAGCGCTCGCTACGCTCGCTTTGGGAAACGCTGCGCTTGGGGAAGCGGCGGCGACGCCGCCTTGGGGATCGGAAGGACATTAGTTGTCTCTGGATGGAGAGTGCCGCATCGCGCGGGCTCGCGGATGGCGCTCACGTCGCGCGGACCATTGATGTTGTTCCACTCCCTCAGGCGGCGTCGCCGCCGCTTCCCCCAGCGCAGCGCTTCCCCAAGCGAGCGATAGCGAGCGCTTCCCTCATTCCCTGGTTTCTCACACGCGGTCTAGTAAACTCGAGGTTCGCCACCTTGACACTCGTCATCGCGCGATGAGATTGTCCGTCTCTACTGCTAAGTCCGATGTCGGATTACGAGCGCAGGGCACACATCGAGTTGGACGTCAATGCGGGACGCGTGCGCGCGGCAAAGGTGCCGGACGATGATACGCCGTTTCGCATTCTGGTCTTGGGCGACTTCAGCGGGGATAAAGCGCGCGCCGGCGCGACCTCGCACACGCCACTCTCCAATCGCCGTCCCATTCCCGTCGATCGCGACAGCGTCGACGATGCGATCGCGCAGACCGCACCCCAAATCGTGCTCGAGAGAGGGTCGCATGACGACGTGATCGTGCCGATCACGTCGATCGATGACTTTCACCCCGATCATCTCTACGACACGCTGCCGTTGTTTCGGTCGCTGTGCACCATGCGTGCGCGACTCGCGAATCCGGCGACCTTCGCCGAAGCGGCGCGCGAGCTCACGAACGGTGATCGCGACGAACGCGCCGCCTCGACCCGCGCAACGCCTGCCCCCGCCCCCGCCCCCGGCCACGTGCTCGATGCGATACTCGGCGAGCCCGTGCCGCCCGCGGAGCCATCGGGCGACGCGCTGCAGGTGCTGATTCGCCGTGCGATCGAGCCCTATCTCGTGCCCGCCGCCGACCCTCGGCAAGATGCCTTGATCGCGCAGGTCGATCGCGCGATTGCTAACGCAATGCGCGGCGTGTTGCACCATCGCGCGTTCCAGGCCGTCGAAGCGGCGTGGCGCTCGGTGTGGATGCTCACGCGCCGTCTCGAGACGGATGACCACCTCGAGATCTACCTGCTCGATGTGTCGGCCGCCGACCTCGTGTCCGATCTCGGACACGATGGCGCGAGCGACCGCAGCGCGCTCTGGCGCATCATCGTCGACGGGTCCGTCGGCACGCCCGGCGCCCAACCGTGGTCGCTGCTCGTCGGCGCGTTCACGTTCGGTTGGGATGATGCCGATCTCGTCGTGCTGTCCCGGTTAGGCACGATTGCGCGCGCGGCAGGCGCACCGTTTCTGGCCGGCGCGGCGCCGCGCCTCGCCGGCGCGCCGGCATTCGACCGGTCGAGCGACGCGTCGGAGTGGTCGACGCGCGCGATCCCCGCGTGGGATACGCTGCGCGCATCGCCCGAAGCGGCGTACATCGGCCTCGCCGCGCCGCGCTTCCTCGCGCGCGTGCCATACGGCACGGACGGCGACGAGTGCGACCGGCTCGACTTCGAGGAGTTAGGCGCGCCCTACGAGCACAGTCAGTTTTTGTGGGCGAACGCCGCGTTCGCGTGCGCGGTGCTGCTCGCGCAGTCGTTCTCCGCGGCGGGCTGGCGCATGCGGCCGGGCTCGCGACGCGAGCTCACAGGGTTACCCTATGTGCTGCTGCGCCAGAACGGCGACGTGCAAGCCAAACCGTGCGCCGAGGTGCTCCTAACGGAGCGCTCGTCCAACCGGATGCTCGAGCGAGGGATCATGCCGCTCGCGTCGCTCAAAGATCAGGACGCCGCGCTCCTGGTTCGCTTCCAATCCATTGCCCAACCGGCGACCGCGTTGTCTGGTCGCTGGCACGCCGCTCAGCCATGACTGCGACCATTCCATCGCCCGCGCCGACGACCATTCGCTCGACCGATGCGGCGGCGATGGACACCTTGCACTCGCTGCTCGAGAAGACGGGCTTCACGGAAGAGGCCGTCAGCCAGCGCACGGGCGTCGCGTCGATCTACGACTTCACATCGATCCGTGAAGGGCGCCCGTCGACCGACACGCACGATGCGCTCGATATTCTGATCCGGCTTTTTCTCGATGGCGAGCTGCTGGACCGCGCGCTCATCCGCGAGCACCTCCCGCCCGATGCAGTGCAGGCGCTCGAGGCCCTCGGCCTCCTGGGCGGTCCGGCGCACGATGCGGCGAAACAGTTCGCGACCGTCCTGCTCTATCCGACGCAGGGCTTGTGGTTGATCTCCGACTTGCCGATGAGCGCGGCCGGTTCGCCCAATCCGCTTCCATCCGACGCCGTCTATCCCGCCATCACCGAGAACACTCGCGACTTCATATCGTCCATACCACGGACTCGTTGCGAGCGGTTTCTCGAGATGTGTGGTGGGACGGGCATCGCCGCGCTGATGGCGGCGCAGACGTGCGGGCATTCGTGGACGGGCGACGTGACCGAACGTGCGACGCGATATGCCCGATTCAACGCCGAGCTCAACGGGCTGGCGAACTTCAGCGCGGTGCAGGGCGACCTGTACGAACCGGTCCGCGGACTCACCTTCGATCGCATCGTCGCCCATCCGCCATACATCGCGTCGCCCGAGCAAACGATGATCTACCGCGACGGCGGTCCCGATGGTGAGCAGTTCACGCGCGCGCTGCTGGCGGGACTGCCGGAGTTCCTCGAGCCCGGTGGACGATTCTATATGACCTGCGTCGCCACCGATCGCACAAAGGCGCCGCTCGAGGACCGCGTGCGGGAAATGATCGGCCCGTCGCACGACGGCTTCGATGTCGTCCTAGCGGTTCGGGTCGCGCGCGATCCGTCGGACTACTTCAGCGCGCTCGCTCGTGCCGGCAACTCGTCCGCGGCGGACGCCGAGGCCAAGATGGCCGCGTACAAAGCGATGGGCGCGGAGAAGCTGGTTTACGCATCCATGGCGGTCGAGCGGCACGCGGCGCCGCGGGCACCATTCACGGTGCGGCGGTCGGCGGGGACTGCGCGGCTCGGAGACTCGTTGGATTGGGAGCTCGACTGGCGGCGGCTGCGAGAGTCCCGTGACTTCGCCGAGCGCGTGCTCAACTCGCATGTGCGTTGTCGCGACGGCACCCGCATTCGCTCCGACCAGCAACTCATGGATGGCGGCTGGCGTGTCGAGCGGATCGAGCTCATGACCGAGGCGCCGTTCCGGACGAGCGTCGAGTGTTCGCCCGAGACCGGAGCGGTATTGGCGCGGTGCACCGAGGCGGTGAGGGTGCGCGATCTGGCGCGTGCACTCGTTGCCGATGCGCTGGTCGGTCCGGACGGCGCCGAAGAGGCGATGGTGTCGCTCGTGTCGTTTTTCGTGAATGCCGGTTGCCTCGAAACGGATCTGTTACCGTCGCCGGCGCGTATCGCGTGAATCAAATGCCGTGTCGTGCGTCCCTAACGAATTGTGCCGTGGAGTACACGGAAACCGCGTCGCACGGCACGGCATGCATTACGAAGATGTGTTTTCTTGACACCCAGCCAGTCGGCCCGTATGATCGGCGCGTTGGTCTCCAGTCAGAGAAGGGTGTGGCAGTGCGTGCGACCGACACGTTCCCCTTCGCTCCCGGATTCCCCCGCGCCGTGATCGGGCTCCCACAGCTCGGTGCCGGCGTTCTTCAACTATCTCGATTGCTAACGAACAACCCCGCCGCCTTTCACCGGTAACCGGTACCGACCCCGATCAGGAGCCCAGTCATGGCAAAGGAGAGCACGCAGAAGAAGTTGGAGCGCGTACGACCGCCACGCGTCAACATCAGTTACGACGTGGAGACAGGTGGCGCGATCGAGGTCAAGGAGCTGCCGTTCGTGATGGGCGTGCTCGGCGATTTCTCGGGCCAACCGGTTGAACCGCTCGCGAAGCTCAAGGACCGCAAGTTCGTGGACGTGACGCTGGACAACTTCGATGACGTGATCGCCAGCATGAAGCCGCACCTCGCGTTCTCGGTGGAGAACAAACTGAGCGAAGATCCGAATGCCGGGAAACTGGGCGTCGATCTCACGTTCAAGAGTTTGGATGATTTCTCGCCCGACGCGGTTGCGCGCCAGGTGAAGCCGCTCAAGGAGCTGCTCGACTTGCGCACGAAGTTGGCGGACCTGCGCGGCACGCTGCAGGGCAACGAAAAGTTGGAGGACATTCTGCAGGCGACCCTGGGCGACGACGAAAAAATGAAGAAGCTGCGCGCGGAGCTCGGCACCGATGGAGGATCCAATGGCTGAAGCAAAGGCCGCACAGGCCACCTCCGCCGCCGAGGCCACCGAGCTGACGCTGCTCGATCAGATCGTCGAGCAGGGCCGGTTGGGCAAGGACGCCGCCGCGAAAGAACGCGGCAAGGACATGGTGAAGCAGTTCGTGTCCGAGGTGCTCGCGGGACAGATCACCGTGTCGAAGGACACGGAAGTGATGATCAACTCGCGCATCGCGCAGATCGATCATCTGATTTCGTTGCAGCTGAACGAGATCATGCACGCGCCCGAGTTCCAGAAGCTCGAGGGCACGTGGCGCGGCTTGCGCTATATGCTCGGCCAGTCGGAAACGAGCGACATGCTCAAGATCAAAATCTTGAACGTGGGCAAGAAGGAGCTGCTGCGTGATCTGCAGCGCGCGCCCGAGTTCGATCAGAGCGCGTTGTTCAAGAAGGTGTACGAGGAAGAGTACGGCGTGTTCGGCGGTGCGCCGTTTGGTGCACTCGTCGGCGACTACGAGTTCGAGAAGTCGGGCCAGGACATCGAGCTGCTCGAGAAGGTGGCACAGGTGGCGGCTGCGTCGCACGCGCCGTTCATCACCGGCACGTCGCCCGACATGCTCAACCTGGAGAGCTTCACGCAGCTCGACTCGCCGCGCGATCTAGCCAAGGTGTTCGACACCACGGAATACGCGCGGTGGAAGGCGTTCCGCCAGAGCGACGACTCGCGCTACGTGGCGCTGACGCTGCCGCGGATGCTGCTGCGCGAGCCGTACGGGCCCAACAACGTGCCCGTGGATGCGTTCAACTACGACGAGCGCGTGGACGGCACGGACCACGACAGGTATCTCTGGGGCAACGCGGCCTGGGCGTTAGGCGCGCGCGTGACGAACGCGTTCGCGCAGTACGGCTGGTGCGCGTGCATCCGCGGTGTGGAGTCGGGCGGCATGGTGGAAGGATTGCCGACCCACAATTTCCGCACCGATTCGGGCGACGTCGCGATGAAGTGCCCAACGGAGACGCCGATCACGGATCGCCGCGAGAAGGAGCTCGCCGATCTGGGCTTCGCGCCGTTGGTGCACCAGAAGGGCTCGTCCAACGCGTGCTTCTTCAGCGTGCAGTCGGCGCAGAAGCCGAAGATCTACACGAGCGACGCGGCGACCGCCAATTCGCGCATCTCGTCGCAGCTGCCGTACATCTTCGCCGTCTCGCGGTTCGCGCACTACCTCAAGGCGATGATGCGCGACAAGATCGGCGGATACATGTCGAAGAGTGAAGCGCAGTCGTTCCTCAACACGTGGATCGCGAACTACGTGGTGGGCAACGATGACGCGCCGTTGTCCGTGAAAGCCAAGCGGCCGCTCCGGGAAGCGAACGTCGAGGTGCAGGAAGTGCCCGGCAAGCCGGGCGCGTACCGCGCCGTCGCGTTCCTGCGGCCGCATTTCCAGTTAGACGAATTGAGCGTATCGATGCGGTTGGTCGCGGAGCTGCCGGCACCCGCGAAGTAGCACCGTTGGTCCACGAAATCGAAGGTCCTGTAGTGCACATCATTTCGAGGAGGAGTACGTCATGGCGTTCGATGCATACCTCAAGCTCGACGGAGTGGACGGCGAGTCCGTGCGGAGTGGTTTCGAGAAGTGGATCGAGATCTACTCGTTCAGCATGGGCGCTTCCAATCCGACGAGCATCGGAACCAGCGGTCAGGGTGCCGGGGCCGGCAAGGTGTCGCTGAGCGGCTTCAATTTCATGAAGAAGACCGACGCCGCGAGCCCGAAGATGTTCCAGATGTGCTGCGATGGAAAACACTTCCCGAAGGCCACGTTGACGTTGAACAAGGCCGGCGGCGACAAGTCCATCAGCTATCTCAAGTACGAGTTCCAGGAAGTGTTCGTGGAATCGATCCAGTGGTCGGGCGCGAGCGGCGGCGACGACACGCCGGCTGAATCCGTGTCGCTGGTGTACGGTCAGGTGAATGTGACGTACACGCCGCAGAAGGCCGACGGCTCGCCGGGCTCGGCGGTGATCGCGGGGTGGAACCTCAAGACGAACGCCAAGCCTTGAGGATCGAACGCTTCGCATGAAAGCGCGAGAGCTCTTTCAGGCGGGGCAACTCGATGCGGCAATCGACGCCCTGGGTGTCGAGGTTCGGGACAACCCGACCGACACCCAGCGGCGCACGTTTCTCTTCGAGTTGCTCTGCTTCGCCGGCCAGTACGGACGCGCCGAGAAGCATCTCGACGTGCTCGCACAGGCTGGGCCGCAGGCGGGCATGGGCGCGCTGTTGTACCGGAGCGCGCTGCACGCCTGCCTAACGCGAGACCGTATGTTCCGCGACCAGGCCGTGCCGCAGGCGGGCGCGTCCGCGCGCGAGGTCTCGGGGACGCTCAATGGAACGCCGTTCTCGTCGTTGGTCGACGGCGATCCGCGCATTGGTCCGCGCCTGGAGGTGTTCGCGGCGGGCCAGTACACGCTGCTGCCGCTCGAGCACATCGCGTCGCTGCGCATGTCGCCGCCCAAGCGGCTGCGCGACTTGATGTGGCCGCCGGCGGTGCTCAAGACGGGCCCGCAGTTCAAGGGGCTCGACCTGGGCGAAGTCATCATCCCCGCGCTCACACCGCTCAGCACCGAAGATCCGAACGATCACGTGCGGTTGGGCCGCGTCACCGAATGGCGCGAGCTCGCGGACGGCACCTCGGTTCCCGTTGGGCAGAAGATGCTGCTGGTGGATGGCGAGGAGTTTCCGTTCCTCGAGGTGCGCGAGTTGGACATCGCCCCCGCGGTCGCGCCTGCGACGGCGTCCTGATCGGCTCCATGCCTCTCCGCGATGATCTGCTGAACCCGATCGCCGGAGGTAATCCGGCGGGCGCGGACCTGCGCTACGATCCGGTCTACGACAAGATCAAGGAAGCGCGTCGCGAGGACGACGACGCGCCGCAAGGGGAGTGGCAGCACGCGCGCAAAGTCGCGGACTGGCCGCTCGTGATCAAACTCGCGGGCGAGGCGCTCGCGACGCGCACCAAGGATCTGCAGCTCGCGGCGTGGTTAGGCGAAGCCATGTTGCGCCGCGAGGGCTTCGGCTCGTTCCGCGCCACGCTCGACGTGACGCGGGGCTTGCTCGACACGTTCTGGGACAACGTGTATCCGGAGATCGAAGACGGCGATCTCGAGATGCGCGCGGCGCCGCTCGATTGGATCGGTCTCAAACTCGATATCCCGGTCAAGATGGCGGCGCTCAATCGCGCCGGGCACTCGTATATTCAGTACGTCGAGGCGCGCAGCATCGGGACCGAGCAGGACGCCGACGGCGACGCCGGCAAGCGCGCCAAGCGCGACGAAGCCATCGCCGCCAAGAAGCCCACCATCGAGGAGTTCGACAAGGCGTTCGCCGACACGCCCAAGGCGTTCGTCAAGCAACTCGCGAGCGATCTGGCGGCGACCATCGAGTCGCTGCAGGCGCTCGACGACCTCTCCCGCGACAAGTTCGGAGACCTGGCGCCGAGCTACCTCAAGCTGCGCGACGTACTGCTGGAAGAGCAGCGCGTGGTTGGGCAGCT
>DASVAC010000112.1:0-5371 GCA_036376535.1 Gemmatimonadaceae bacterium
TCGGCGCTGCGCCGGCTGCTCAACGGCACGCTGTCGGTGCGCACCCTGAGCGGGCCGGTGGAAATCGGACACGCGAGTTATGTTGCGGCGCAGGCGGGTTGGGCGACGGTCCTTCGGCTCATCGCGATCATCAGCGTGAACCTCGCGGTGTTCAACCTGCTGCCGGTGCCGATTCTCGACGGCGGACAGATTCTCGTGAACGTGGCGGAAGCAGTGAAGGGCAGCGCGCTCAGCCTGCGTACGCGCGAATATCTCATGCGGTTCGGGTTGGCCGTGATCGCGTTGCTCTTCGTCATCGTCATGTACAACGACATCACGCGGCTGGTGAAGAATCTCTTCGGCCTCTAGTCTTTGGTGGAAAGCGCTCGTCTGTACGGCGCTGTGTGTGGCGTTAGGCTCCAGCAGGGCGGCCGCGCAGCGCGGCGCCTACCGGTTCGAGATCCTGAACTCTACCGACAGCACGATCACGATTCCAACCGACAGTGCGAAATGGGTGAAACGCGGCGCGCGCGGCATTGCCGTCGACCCGAGCGATCACGATGCGATGGTGGCACGGTTCGAGGTGGTGCGCGTGGACAGCGGCAAGGCAACGGCCATGATCACGGGGCAGACGACGCGCGTGACGACCGATCATGTCGCCCTCATCGAACGGCCGGCGGTTCCGTGGTTCAAGCAGGGTGTTTTCTGGATCGGTGCCGCGCTCGGCGCGCTGATCGGCGTCGTGTCCACCCGATGACCGTGTCGCGCCATGCCCGCTGATCCGCGCGGCGGCGACCCGCATCCCACCGCGCACGCGTTGCGCGTGTTCGGTGGTGCGTTAGGCATGGTCCTCGTCGTGGCCGGGATCTGCATCCTGGTCGCGCAGCTCGGCTCCGGCGATGAGTATGCGCGGCGCCGGGTCACGGCGCTCGTGGCGGCCGGTGCCGTGCTCGTGGGCGGCGTGCTGGTGCGCGGCGCCTGGCGCGCGATGCGCGCGCAGCCCCGCAACGACGCACCGTGACGGCGCCGGCGCGGTGCGCCTGGGCGACGACGCCGTTAGGCATCGCGTATCACGACGCCGAGTGGGGCGTGCCGGTGCACGACGACCGGACGCTGCTCGAGTTCCTCGTGCTCGAAGGCGCGCAGGCGGGCCTGAGCTGGGAGACCATCCTGCGGAAACGCGACCGGTATCGTGAGGCGTTCGACGGCTTCGAGCCGGAGCGCGTGGCCCGATTCACGCCGGCTAAGCTGCGGCGGCTGCTCGCGGATCCTGGTCTCGTTCGCAACCGTCTCAAGATCGAGAGCGCGGTGCGCAACGCGCGGGCGATGCTGGCGGTGCAGGATGAAGCCGGGAGTTTCGACGCGCACGTCTGGGGCTTCGTGGCCGGGGCTCCAGTCGTTGGGCGCTGGCGGAAGCAAGGCGATGTGCCGCCGCGCACCGAGATGTCCGACGCGCTGAGCGCCGATCTCAAGCGGCGCGGGTTCAACTTCGTGGGCAGTACGATTTGCTACGCGTTCATGCAGGCCGTTGGGCTGGTGAACGATCACCTGGTGGGTTGTTTCCGGTGGAGCGCCGTGGACGGTGCGGGTGCCAGCCGGCGGTTGCGGTCGCGCCGGTGACGCGTTAGCAGGGGACGGGCGAGGCACCCGTTCGTGTCGAATCCCGCAGCGCAGGTCCCTCCTTTTCGAGACCACGTTCCGTGAAAACGCTCTGGTGTTGGCGGTGTCGTCGCGACGTCCCGATGCTGGATGATGACGAGTGGGCGGTGCTGGTCGAGGCGCATCGGTCGGGCGCGGACGAGGCGAGCCGGATGGCGGTGATCGAGCGCGCGCGGGTTGCGCGCGGGTTGCCGGCGCCGTTGCCGCTGCGCGCGGACGCGACGGCTGCCCAACGGAAGCTGCGCCATCTGTCGGCAGGCTATGAGATGTTCACCGGTGTGGCCGAAGCGGACCCCAATCTCGTGTGGCATCACGTGGTGTCGCAGTACGGGCCGCCGTGCGCGAAGTGCGGGAAGCTGCTGCGGCACGCCGGAGATGAGAAGTGCAGGGAATGCGGGGCCGTGCAGGCTGGAGGGTAGATTACGGTTGGTTCTCACCTGAGTCGGTTATCGCGGCATGCTTGGACTTCGGATCTTTCGCAAGTCCATCTTTACGATCGACTGCGACAAGTGCGGGGCGCGGTTCGAGCCCGGCATGGGCGGTGTGTGCGCGCAGTGCCAGCGCATCTTGTGTCCGCAGCATCTGCACGGGTCCTGGTGGCGGCGGATGATGGTCGACGTGGGCGCGCCGGCGATCTGTGTCGAGTGCCGAGCCGGCGGTGCTCGACACACGTGACGCAACCATGACGGCGAGCCCCGTTAGTCGGCTGTCGGCTCCGGAAACCGTCCTCTGGGCCCGCGTTGCGCCGGCGGCATTGTTTCTAGTGTCGATGTACGCCGCCGCGACGCAGCTGTTACCCGAGTTGTGGCGCGCACATGCGTGGTTCGGCATCGTGCTCGTCTTGATGGGGCTCGCTGCGGTTGCGGGGTTTTCAGTGTGGAACGCGAGAGCGTATGACGTGTGGTTGAGCGATGACACCCTGATTCTCAGGCGGGGCCGCCGCTCGACGCAGATCCCGCTCTCCGCAGTCACAAACGTCGAGGTGCCGCTGTTTCAGCGGTGTCCGATGGCCTGGCTGCATTGGAGAGACCCGAGCGGCAAACGAAACACAGCTCAGTTTTTCATTTTGCGCTCTGCGGCGTGGGAGAATTTCCGAAGAGAAGTCACGGATCGCGCGACTGTTCGGCCAATCTGAATCGATCAGGCAAGGCCAAAATCAGCTCACGCTTTGCGCGAGCTTTCGCCGAACATGTCCCGAACTACTATTTTATAGCTGAGCTCGCAGTAGCGTTGTCCGCGTTCAAGGTGGTCACGGGAAGAACCCGGTGTCCGCCGTTGACGTGGCTGTGAAAGTGTGATACTGTGATAATGTGAAAAATATTACTATCTCCGTTGCTGAGGAGCTGTACCACCGGGCACGTGTCCGCGCAGCGCAGAAGCACAGCACAATTTCTGCGCTCGTCCGTGACTTCCTCGTTCATCTCGTCGAAGAGGAGCCTGAGTTTGAACGGCTCCGGCGCGAGCAGAACGAGCTCATCGCCCGCATCCGGAAGACGAACGCCGGTTTCTCAGCGAGCAAACGCCTCACGCGCGACGAGGTCCACGGACGTCGTGCGGTTCGTTGACACGAACGTTCTTCTCTACGCTATAAGCTCGGCGCACGCGGATCGCGCCAAAGCGGCGTGCGCAGCAGCACTGCTCGACGAAACTGACCTCGCGCTGTCCGTTCAGGTCCTGCAGGAATTCTACGTCCAGGCGACGCGTGCTGGCGCGTCTGCACCGTTGTCGCATGAGTCGGCGATCGCGTTCATCAGCACCCTAATGCGCTTTCCGGTTCAGGAAACCACTCTCGGGCTTTTGCGCGCGGCCTTTGCCACCCGAGCACGCTGGCATATCAGCTACTGGGACGCCGCCATCGTCGAGGCGGCGCGAATGTCCGGTTGCGACACGATATGCACTGAGGACTTGCAGCATGGCCAAGACTTTGGCGGCGTGCGCATCGTCAATCCATTCGTGTAGCGCGAACGCCGGTCGCCAAGGAGTTGCATTGCAATGCGCTCCCGCACTCTACTGCCCGCAGATCAGCCTAACGCGCTCCGTGTGCGTCCCATCCACCGGCACCGCAATCCGCGCCCGATAATCCGCGCAGTAGCTCTTCGACACGCGCAGCACGTACGGCCCGCTCGGCACCACCGCCGGCGTCGCTTGTGGAATATCGCCGTTCGCCACACTCGTCCCGTCGAGTGACGAGATCTCCCACCGCGCTCCGTTAGGCGCCGCATCCACCGCCACCGCCCCGCACGGATGCGGCGCGAGCTTCACCTTCACTTCGCCGTGATCCGGCACGCGCGCTACCACGCTGTCCGTGGCCCACGCACAGCCGGCGATCGAATGCACGACAGCCGCCACATGATGATCGCCCGCGGCGATGTGCGTGCTGCTCCAGTTCCCGTGTCCAACCGTTCTCCCGTCCACCATCACCGCGGAGTTCGGCGGCGCGGTGACGCGTAAGAGCGGCGGCGGGAGCGGGACAGCTGCCGGCTGCGTCACGGGCGGCGTCACCGTCGCCGAGGCGGACTCGACGCGTGCCGGCGGCTGCGTCACCGGCGCCACAGCCACCATCGAATCGTGTTTCGCGACTTGCGGGGACGCGTGCGCCGCCTCGCCCTTCCCGCGGCTCAACGCCAGGGCCGCCACGACCGCCAGCGCGCCTAACGCACCGCCCGCGGCCACCCACCGCGGGCGCCGGGTCCAGCGGCGCCACCAGTCGCTCACGATGTCGACGCCCGTCTGCACGCTCACCCCGGCCACGGGCGTCGGAATCATCACCGTCGCCTCGACGTCGGGCGTCGACGCTCGGCCTAACAACTGGATGAGCTCCGCGTGCAGCGCGTCGCCGGTCGGATACCGCGCGGCGGGCTCCTTCTCGAGACACTTGAGGATCACCCGCTCGATCCCGCGCGACAGCGCCGGGTTGAACGACCGCGGCCTCGGCGGCAGATCCTCGACGTGCTGTCGCGCGATCTCGTACCAGTCGTCGCCCTGGAACGGGAGCACCCCGGTTCCGGACCGGAAGAGCGTCACGCCTAACGAATAGATGTCGCCGCGGCCGTCGAGCGCGAGGCCGCGCGCCTGCTCCGGCGAGAAATAGTGCGGCGTCCCAACCACCATGTTCGTCCCGGTCTGCTCCACGTAGCCGGTCACGGCGCGCGCGATGCCGAAGTCGGCCACGATGGCGTTGCCGTGCTCATCGAACAGGATGTTGTCGGTCTTGATGTCCCGGTGGATCACGCCCTCGCGGTGCGCGAAGCCCAGCGCGGCGGACACATCCATGCCCAGCCGGATGAGCAGCGTCTCGGGCAGCGTCCCCATGATCTTGAGCCGCTGGTCGAGACTGGTCGGCAGGAAGTCCATCACGAAGTAGACGGCGTCGCCTTCGCGACCCACCGCCAGAATCCGGATGATGTTCGGATGGCGCAGCTTGGCGGCCGTGGACGCCTCGCGCCGGAAGCGGCTCTCGAAGCTCTCGTCGCCAGCGTACTGCGGCTTCAAGACCTTGATGGCGACGGGAATCTCGAGCTCAGGGTCGTATCCGCGGTAGACCCACGCGAATCCACCCGACCCGACGATCTCGTCGATGCGGAACCGACCGAGTTGCTTGCCGACGTATCGCTCGGGCACGGCGCTCAAGCCTTTACAGAGGAGTCGACCGCAACTAAATTACTGTGCTTCAACGAATTCGGCCAACGAGAGAGTAAGTCGTCGGGGGAATATACATAATGGCGTTCGTCAA
>DASVAC010000113.1:0-27653 GCA_036376535.1 Gemmatimonadaceae bacterium
CAGCCGTCAACATTGGATCGGGTCGTGCGCCGGCCGGGCCGACGCGCGCGCGCGGCCTCGACTCGTTGGCGTGTGGCGGCGATGTCGGGGCTAACGGAAAGCGCCAGCGCGACGAGGGAGTCGATCGGGCCGCCCAAGCGGGGAGCGTTAGACGGTATCGACTGCGCGGCAGTGCGCGATGCGAATGCAAACATCACGCATGCGCACGAGAACGCCAGCGGCACGGAGCCGCGTGGATTGGAACGCCACATTGTAGTTCCCGATGCAAAGGACCGCGCTCCCGCAGCCATCGGCGATGACCGGGGAACGCAACGGCACCAGGACGGCGAACGCGCCGTCCAGGCGACTCACGACAGATTGTGAGTTGCGTTAGGCCCTTGGCGGGGGAGGCTCGGGCTGGGGCGTCCGCGACGGCGACGCGAGGACGACAGCCGACGGCGGGTCGTGCCGCACGGCGGCGAGCTCAGGCATGCTGCACGGCGTCGGGATCAGGACGCCAGGAGCGCAGCTAGCGAGAGGCTGACAGTCGGAGCTCGACGGGCGACTACACGGCGCGCCATGCCGATCGGAATGGGACGCCTGCTCATGTCCGTGCTCGGCCGACATGTTCATTCCCGGCATCGCTGCCATGGCGCCCGCCGCGTCGTCGACGCCGGCGGCGCACGAGATATCCCTTGCCGCCAGTACAAACTGAAATACGAGGGGCAAAAGGAGCAGCGAGGCGCAGCGGCGAAGCGGGAACATTTCTCAGAAGGTAGCGGGATCCGGTTCGATTTCCAGGCTTACGTTCGCGACCGATGGGTCACCAGGCATAGGCTCCCACTTGCCATGTCGACCCCGAGCGAGGGAACTTTCCTCGTGGGACTACTCCCAATTCCCAATTCCCCATTCCCTCGTTCTTATGCCTGCTCGTCCAATTGCGGCCGCCACGATCTCGTTCGGCCTCGTCTCGGTCCCGGTGAATCTGTATTCGTCGTCGGAGTCCAAGGCCAGCGTTTCGTTCAATATGCTGCACAAGAAGTGCGGATCGCGCCTCAAGCAGCAGTACGTGTGCTCGAAGGACGGCGACATCGTCCCGCGCGACGAAACGGTGAAGGGCTATGAGTTCGCGAAAGATCAGTACGTGATCCTGTCGCCCGAGGAGCTCAAGGCGCTCGAAGAAAAGGCGACGGCCACCATCGATGTCGCCGAGTTCGTTCCGCTGGCCAAGGTGGACCGCGAGTATCTGGAGAAGGTGTACTACCTGGGTCCCGACAAGGGCGGCGATCGCGCATACCGGCTGCTCGTCGCGGCGCTCACGGACACGGGTCGCGCCGCGCTCGGCCAGTACGCGGCGCGCGGGCAGCAGTATCTCGTGCTCTTGCGTCCGCTCAACGGCGTGCTCGTGATGGAGCAGTTGCACTACGCCGACGAAGTTAGGCCGACCACCGAGGTGACGGTCCCTGACGGCGACGTGAAGCCGGCCGAATTGGCGTTGGCCAAGCAGCTCATCGACCAGACATCGACCGACGTGTTCGAGCCGACGAAGTACAAGGACACGGTGCGCGAGCGCGTGCTCGAAACCATCGAGCGCAAGGTGGCGGGCCAGGAGATCACGGCCGAGGCGGCGCCGGAGACGGGCGGCAAGATCATTGACCTCATGGAAGCGCTCAAGGCGAGTCTCTCGGCGGCGCCGGGTGCAGCGCCGGAGAAGCCGGAGAAGAAGGGGAGAAAGGCGTCGTGAAGTTGATCGCGGGGACGAGCGGGTACGCCTTCAAGGAATGGAAGGGCTCGTTCTACCCCGAGGATCTGAAGGACGACGGGATGCTCGGCTTCTACGCGGGCAAGTTCCCGAGCGTCGAGATCAACAACACGTTCTACCGGCTGCCGAAAGAGCATGTGCTGCGTGAATGGGCGGCGCAGGTGCCGGAGGCGTTCACGTTCGCGATCAAGGCGAGCCAGCGGATCACGCACCATGCGCGGCTCAAGCCGGAGTGCGCGAGCGCGGTGGAGTTTCTGCTCACCAACACCTCGGTGTTGGGCGGCCGGTTAGGCCCGGTCCTGTTTCAGCTGCCGCCGAACCTCAAGAAGGACGTGCCGCGCCTCCAGGCGTTCGCGGACACGTTGCCTAACGACAGGAAGTTCACGATCGAGTTCCGCAATCCGACCTGGTTCGAGGACGATGTGTACGAGGTGCTGCGCGGACGGAACATCGCCATGTGCATCACGGAGCAGCCCGAGTTCGCGTCGCCGGTTGTGGCGACAGCGCCGTGGGGGTACGCGCGGCTGCACCGCCTGGACTACGATGAGGCTGCGTTAGGCAGTTGGGCGGCGACGCTCGGCGGGCTGCCGTGGAGCGAGGCGTACGTCTACTTCAAGCACGACGAGGGCGCGGGCTCGGGGCCGCCGGCGGTGGGTGCGTTTCAGCGCGCGTTCAATGCGTGAGAGCGTACTGCTGTCTCGGAAAGCGCTAGTCGAACGGTGCTCCGTCGGCGACACTTGCGAAGAACGCTTTCACGTCGAGCGTGAACGGCTGCGATGATCCGGCGGGCCGCCAGGTGAGCACGTCGTCGATGAGCATCGCGCGTTCGTCGCCAGGCCGCCAGACTTCAATGGCTTGAGCACTCCCGTCGACCACCCAGTATTCGGGAACGTCGCGCCGTTGGAATGCCCGTCGCTTGGTGATTCGATCGTGGCGCGCGGAGCTCGGCGACAGCACTTCGCAAATAAGGAGTGGATGCGATACCGGCTCGTTGGCCGCAGCAAAGCGGCCATCGACGGCAGGCGCGACGAAGATGTCAGGCTCGAACCGATTTTCACCGTCGAGCGCGACCTCTCCCGGCCCAAGTCGCACCTCAGCCAGCCGCTGGTGTCGCACGTATGCGCGGAGTAGCACGGCAAGCTCGATAGCAATACGCTGGTGCCGTCCATTGGGCCCGGGCGTCACGAGTAGCTGGCCGTCGACGAGCTCGTAGCGTGGTGTGTATCCGTCGCGCTCCTCAACGAGGCGCTCGACGTCCTCCCGGCTCCAACGCTGCCCGTGCGTGGCTGGCATGCCCATAATCTGCTCGGCGAAAGAGGCGCAATGCAACTCGGCATGCGACACGGTACGCTGTTCGCACCTTCGCCGTATTATCGATTCGTTGACCACGGTGCTCATCTATTGCGCACGTCGGACCATCGTCTCGGTCGTCGGTCACCTCCTCTGTAGCCTACCGCGTGGAGGGCTTCCTCGCTCTGGGGAACACGGATTGAGCGGATTGAACGGATCGCTTCGCGGCGATGACAAAGTCAGTGCGTGCTGGCAGCTGCGGCGATCCCGATATCAACAACTATTTTTCTTCTCAAGAATTGCTTGTCGCTTGTGCGACAAACACCGCCGTGCAGCTGAGCGATCCGTTCAATCCGCTCAATCCGTGTTCCCCAGAGCGAGGAAGTCCTCCACGCGAACCACTGTCGAATTGGGCCACTACTATCGTCTACGCCTTGCTGCGTACACGATGCATGGGATGGCTTACCTGTCGGCTGGCGCGAGTTGACCAATCAGTCCGTTCGCCGCAGCGAGGAACTCGTCGATGTCGAAATTTTCGGGATCGATCATCGACTGCACGGCGCATCCTTTAATGACGCTCACGGCCACTGCCGCCAACCCATCGGGCGTCACGCCTAAAAATCGCTCCGGTTCGGCGGCCAGTACCTCGGCCGCAATAGGGCGAAGCGCCTCCCGGTACCGATCCAACTCGGCCTGCATCTTAATCCGAATGCGCGGCTGGCTGAGCCCTTTCGCCCAATAGTCGAAGAACAGCCGCAGGCGCTGCGGCTCGGATGCCAGGCGCTGCATCTCCCGGCCGAGGAGAGCGAGCAAACGGTCGAGCGGCGATGGGATCGCGGCGATCTCTCCCGTCACGTGCAGGGTCGTGGTCATCTCGAGCACGTGATCGAGCAGCGCGAGAAGCAGGCGCTCTTTGGTCTTGAAGTGAAAGAGCACGAGACCGGTGCTCAGGCCGGCCCCGACCGCCACGCGGCGCACCGTTAGGCCGGCAAGCCCGCTGCGCGACGCCACGTCGTATGCCGCGCGCAAAATCTGCCGCCGGCGCGCGTCTTCCGATGCTCGTTGACCGGGCATCACGACCTCCGCGGAGGCGCCTCGAGTCTGCCCAGCAGGCGCAGGAGGCCATCCATGATGGTGAGCGGATGCGGCGGACAACCGGCAATCCACAGATCGACGGGAATTGATGGCGGGAGGCCGACGATTTCCGGAGAGCCGTAGAAGGGACCGCCGCTGGCCGGACACGCGCCGACCGCGATCACGATGCGCGGGTCGGACACGGCGGCGTACGTTCGCTCGAGCGCACCCACCATGTTCCGGTTCACCACGCCGGTGATCACGATGCCGTCGGCGTGCCGCGGCGAGGCGACGAACTGGATGCCTAACCGTGCGATGTCGAACACGACGTTGGACAAGGCCACGAGCTCGCCTTCGCAGCCGGCGCAACTGCCGGCGACCACCGCGCGGAGGCGAAGGGACCGGCCGAACAGGC
Organism: Gemmatimonadaceae bacterium; assembly: GCA_036376535.1. GTDB lineage: Bacteria > Gemmatimonadota > Gemmatimonadetes > Gemmatimonadales > Gemmatimonadaceae > JADGGM01. The sequence continues at coordinate 4,521 of DASVAC010000113.1, forward strand.
GTCGCATGTGCGAGTCGAGCGCCGCGCCGAAATCGATGTCGCCGGTCGCCGTGAGCAGGCCGTTGCGCGAACGCGATGACATCGCGATGCCGTGCGTGAACTCGACCGCCGCACCGTCTTCCGGCGCGGCCTCCTCCGGCGAGAAGAGACACGCGCCGACGTCGAGCACCGGAAGGGATTTCGCGCTGCTCGAACGGACGACTGGGCGTCCGCGAAAACGCGGCGGGAAGCGTGGCGTCTCGCTTGGGAAGGGCGAGGTGGACCGGCGCTGGCTCATGAACGCGCGCAGAAATGAGAACACGTTATCCGCCGACGGCTGAAGCGGCGGGGACCGCCGGCCTAACAATGGGTCTACAAGTCGTGACCGGCATAGGACAGATTGAAGCTCTTGTTGGACAGCGGGAAATCGGAGATCTGGTTTCCGGGCATCGCGAGCTCGATGGCCGGCCAATTGTGGAACGATGGGTCGATCACCTTGTGGCGTCGAATACGTCCGGTGTCATCCGTCAACACGGCATGCACGACTTCGCCACGCCACCCCTCCTCGAGCGCGACGACGAACTCGTTAGGCGCGAGCGCGTCGCACGGCGATCGGATCTCGCCGCGCGGCAGCGCGCCGGCCTGTTCGGCGATGAATGCGAGGGAACGCTGCGTTTCCAGGCGGCGCACGAGCGCACGGGCGTACGCGTCGCCCGCCCAGGCAGTCGCGACCGGGATCTGCGCGAAGCGATACACGCCGTAGGGATGGTCGTGCCGCACGTCGCGCGACACGTCGCAGGACCGCGCCACGAGGCCGACGAACCCATGCGTGATGCAATGCTCACGCGAGATGGTGCCAACACCTTCGAGGCGCGACTGCACGGAGGCGGCGCCGAAGAACAAATCCGCGACCCCGCGAAATTCGTCACCCAGATGAGCCACACGCTGTTCGACGTCGCGTACGATGTCGTCGTCCATGTCGAATCCGACGCCGCCGGGCCGAATCAATCCGCGGCCGTAGCGATTGCCGGACATCGCCATGAGCAGGTTCAGACAATCGCCGCGCATGCGCCCGAGATACGCGGCGGCCGGCTGATACGCGAGGTCGCCCGAAAGCGCGCCCAGATCGCCGATGTGATTCGCGAGGCGCTCGAGCTCGAGCGCGATGCCGCGGATCGCCTGCGCGCGCGGACTCTTGTGGCTTCGCGCGAGTGCTTCGATCGCGCCGCAGTAGGCACTCGCGTGCGCAATCGTGCTGTCTCCGGCAATGGATTCAGCGACGTAAATAGCGCGATCGCGTGGCAGCGTCTCGAGGAGCCGCTCGACCCCGCGATGCTGAAAGCCTAACACGACCTCGAGCGACAGGATCTCTTCGCCGTGCGCCTGGAAACGAAAGTGGCCGGGCTCGATGATGCTCGCGTGCACCGGCCCAACGGCAACCTCGTGCACGGCCTCGCCGCCGACCGGCGTGAACGCGAATGCCGGCAAGGCCGTCGCGGCGTCCCGCCATCCCGACGGCGCGTGATCCGCGGGCTGGCGACGCACGGCCCGCAATCGCGGATGCCCAACGGGGCGAGCGCCGCATTGCTCGGCGATCTCACACTCGAACCGCGTGGCCTGGCGGCATCCGGCACTCAGCGCGCGGTACTCCTGCCTAACGGAAGCGCCGAGCGCGGCGAGCTCGCCGCGCGCATCGTGCGCGAGGACGCACAGCAGCCGCAGCTCATCGCTCGTGTCCGGCGTGCCGAAGAGCGTCACGATACGCCACGCATCGGCGATCGCATCCTCGATCCGCCGCGCAAAGCGGTCCAACGGAAGCATCGGCACGTCGGCGAGCGGCACGGCGCGCCGGTTGAGCACGCGAAGCCCCGGCGACGTCGTCATGGGCTGTGACCCCCGAGCGCAGCGGCGGCGCGAGCCAGCGCCGACTGGAGCGAGGGCGGCAGATAGAGACCGAAGAGCAATACGACGGCCGTCAACAACGTCGGCGCAATGATGAGCGCTCGGTGCTCGCGCTCGGGCGCGGCCTCGGCGCTGATCGTGGACGGCGTTCCGTACACGATCCCGATGATCATGCGCGAAAGCCCAACGAAGATCACCGCGAGCATGAGGACCGTAACGGCGGCGACCCATGGGTGGTGCTGCTGGAGTGCACCATCGATGATTGAAAACTCGCTCAAAAAAAGTCCGAACGGCGGCGAGCCGGTGATGGCGAACAACCCGGCGAGCACGAGCAGCGCCGATATGGGACACACCGCTCGCATGCCCCGCATGTCTGCGGCCACGGCGGTCCCCGCGGCGAGGACGAGATTCCCTACGGCCAGAAACAGTGCTCCCTTGATCAAGCCGTTGTTGATCATGTGGAGCACCGAGCCGTAGACGCCGATGCCCCCGACGCCGAGGCCGATCACGAGCAGGCCCATGTGCTCGACGCTCGAGTAAGCGAGCATGCGCTTGACATCCGATTGCCCGATGATGAACGCCGCGGCGATGACGAGCGACAGGAGGCCGGCGGCGATGAGCAGCGGCCTAACGAAAGACTCGAGTCCGGCCGCGGTTGCGATCTGCGTGAACCGCGCGACGCCGAGAAAGGCGCACGTCGTGAGCGTTCCCGCCAGCAGTCCGCCCACGAGACTCGGCGCCTGGCCGTACGCGTCGGGCTTCCACGTATGGAGTGGCGCGAGCCCCATCTTCGTGCCGAAACCCGCGAGCGCGAATACATACGCGGCGCGCAGCCACCACGTATCGAGATGCGCCGCCCGTGTGGTGAGATCGGACAGCAACAATGGCCGCGCACCTGCGTCCGCCGCCTGGGCGTTGGCAAGGAGAAACACCGCGAGCAGCGCGAACGCGATGCCGACCGACGATAACACGAGATACTTCCACACGGCCTCGAGCGATGGCCGATCGCGTCGCGAGTAGATGAGCGGTGCCAGCGACAGTGTCGTGGCCTCGAGACCAACCCAGAGCAGCGCCAGATGCTGGCTCAACGCAACGAGCGACGTCGCGCCGAGAAACGCCAGCAGGCACGGGATGAACCCGCGACCGCCGCGCGGCGTGTGCACGCGCAGAAACGCGGCGGCATACACCGCCACACACAGGAAGACCGCGCTGTTAACGCTGAGCACAATGAGGCCGAGGTCATCGAGGCCGATCCAGCTCCCATCCGCGGGAACCGGTGCGTACGTCCAACGCCGGAGGACGATCGCCGAATGAAATATCGCGACGCCTAACAGCAGCGCGGAGTTCCAGCCCCGCGCGCGGATGACGTACGCGAGTCCGGCGGCGACGATGGGTACGGCGATGAGAAGCAGATCGATCATCGTCGCGTCATGACTCCCGCAGCTCCGACAAATTCGCGGAGGAAATCGAGTCGAACTCCCGATTGATGTGGAAGACGACGATGCCCATGATGAACACGCCGACGAAGACGTCGAGGAGCACGCCGGCTTCGATCAGAAACGGCACATGGCGTGCGAGGCGGATGCCGAACAAGTACACGCCGTTCTCTAACATCAGATATCCGATGACCTGCGTGATCGCTTTGACCCTCGTCATGAGCACGATCATGCCAATGATGACGGTGACCAGAGCGACCGGCACCTCCAGCGCATCGCGAACGCTCGGCGGCATGGATGCCGCGAGGCCGAACGCCACCGCGAGCGCGGCGCCGCCGAGCAGTATCGACGCGAGATAGCCGATGAGCGGCTCGACCTCGCGACGGATCGACGCTTCGCGAATTGCCCAACGGAGAAACGCCGGAAGCGCGATCGCCTTCACGATGATCGTGCCCGCCGCGACGAGGATCGCGTTCCACCCGAGCTCGCCGCCACCGAAGAACGACAGCACGCCGAGCAGGGCTCCCTGGAAGGCGATCCAGCGAATGCACGCGCTCAGTCGCGATGTCCCGAGCACCGCGAAGTCCGTTAGGACGACGAGTAGCAGCAGCAGGTGGGCGGCCGACTGGATCATGCGCCGCTCCACAAGACGAGGACGAGGCTGAACAACCCGAGCGATGACGCGCCCGCGAGATAGAGCGGGATCTTCGGCATGCGCATCCGCGCGACCGACGCTTCGACCGCTCCGACCGCGATGCCGACGGCAACGAGTCCCGCGGCGAGGATGGCGAGCGACCCGCCGAGCGGAACGTGAGCGCGCGGTACGATGAGATCGACGATCAGTGCGCCGACGAGCGAGAGCTCGAGCGCCGACGCGTAGTGCATCAGGGCGAGGTCCGGTCCGCTGTGATCGAGAACCATGACTTCGTGGATCATCGTGAGCTCGAGGTGTGTCGCGGGATCGTCCACGGGCGCGCGGGCACACTCGGCCAGCATCAGCGCAAAGAGGCTAACGGCCGTCATCACGATAGCGGGCGAGGCCGCGCGCCACGACGCAGCCAGCGGTGCGCCGAGCATTCCGCTGAGCGAGAGCTGTTTGGTGAGCACCGCGAGCGTGCCGAACGCGAGGAACAGCCCGAGCTCGACGAAGGCCGCCACCGTCACCTCCCGGCTCGCTCCCATACCCTCGAAGCTGGAGCCCGTGTCCAGCGCGGCGAGCACGAGCAGCAAGCGCCCCAATCCCAGCGCGTACGCAAAGGCCACGACATCGCCAGGGAAGCCGATCAGCGCGCTGCGGCCGTCTAACGGAACAACGGTGGCCGCCATGAGGAGCGCGGCGAGAACGACAATCGGCGCCGCGCGAAAGACCAGTGTCGTGGTGTTGCTCAGGACGATGCCGCGCCGCATCGCTTTCGCGAGGTCGATGTAGAGCTGCAGCACCGGAGCGCCGCGACGGCGCGTGAGGAACGCTTTGGTCCGGCCGGCCACGCCTAACACGGCGGGCGCAACGATGGCGAGCACAACCAGGCCGGCCAGGGCGGATCCCGGTCCCGTCATGCGGCGCTCACCGCGCGATGATGAAGTAGGTCAAGCCGCTCAACAGTGCCGCGGCGACGTAGACGAGATAGACATGCAGCCGGCCCTGCTGGATCGGCCGCAGGCGTAGCGCAGCCGCCTGGATCCGCCCCCACACACGAGTGAGCACATCATCGAGCACGATGTCTCGCGGCTCGCTGTGGAAGACGGTGGCGCCGCGGTGGGTGCGCACGCCGCTCAGCGCACCGAACACCGTGACTAACGGCGCGGCAAACGAGGACGACGTGTATTGCATCCGCGGGGTTGGCGCGTCGTACCCGCAGGCCCAGGTGGGGCCACGGCGCAACGCGTGGCGGCGGCCGAGCGCGAACCGCGCAACGGCGAGCACGGCGACGGCCGCGATCAGCCCGATGGAGAACACCGTGAGGCCGCGTAACGTGCCGATGGGCGCCGCGGCAGAGGCGGATGCCCAACGCGGATCGCCGGCCAGGAACGCACCGGCGTGCGCGATGACACCGGCCACCAGTGCCGGCGCCACGCCGATCGCGGCACAACACAGTGCGAGGGCGGCCTGTGGAACGAGAGACGATGATCCGACCTCGGTCGCGCGTCCTGTGCGCTCGGATCGCGGCGACCCGAGAAACACGATGCCGGTCACGTTGGCAAAGCATGCGAGCGCGAGGCCGCCGGCGAGTGCGAGTACGGGAGCGGCGAAGATGACGAGCCGCACGTCGCTCATCGCTCGCGCGCCGTCGAACAGGCCGAGGAAGACGAGCCACTCGCTGACGAATCCATTGAGCGGCGGCACGCCGATGACGGCGACCGCGCCGATCGCGAACAGGAGAAAGGTCCACGGCATGCGGCGCGCGAGACCACCGAGCTCCTCGATGTTGCGCGTGTGCGTGCGCGCGTACACGGTCCCCGCGGTCATGAAGAGCAGCGACTTGAACAGCGCGTGATTCACCGTGTGCAGCACGGCGGCGGCGTATCCAAGCACGGCCAGCGCCGGGTGGTGATAGGCCTGGCCTAACGCTCCCAATCCGATGGCCAGCACGATGATGCCGATGTGCTCGACACTGCTGTACGCGAGCAGACGCTTGATGTCGCGTTGGGCGAGCGCCCACAGCACGCCGAGCAGCGCGGACGCGGCGCCGAGGGCGAACACGAGCCAGGCCCACCATGCGGGCGGCGCGCCTAACAGCGTGAGCACCCGCAGCAGGCCGTAGATGCCCATCTCGATGACGATGCCGGACATGAGGGCCGAGACGTGCGATGGCGATGCGGCGTGTGCCGGCGGCAGCCAGAAGTGCAGCGGGACGTAGCCCGCCTTGAGGCCAAACCCCGTCAGAGCGAGTAGCAGGAGCAGGCCGACCGACACGGCGTGCGCGCCGGCCGCGGCCGCGAGCGAGGTGAATGACCAGTCGCGCGCTGCGCCCGACCAGAGCGCAAACATCACCATGAGGATCAGTGTGGCCGTGTGCGTCGCGACCGCGTAGATCCACCCGGCGCGCCGCACTTCGGCGCGCTCATGGTACGTCATGACGAGGAGGAACGAGCTGATCGCCATCACCTCCCACGCCGCCAGGAACAGCACGATGTTGCGCGCCGCGACGACGAGGACCAGGCTTGCCACGAGCACCGCGTAGAACGCGTTGGATTCGGTGGTCCTCCGCGCGTGCGCGTCGTTCCGCATGTCGGCATCGCCGTACACACCATTGGTCGCGCCAAGTACGGCGATCACGATGAGGAAGATGGCCGACAATGGATCGATCCCGATCACCCAATCGCCGCCGGGCACGAACGACGTCCACGCGCGCTGCACGACTGTGCCGGCCGCGAGCGCGTCGATGGCCGCGACAGCCGTTAGGCCGCAGCCGCCGATGAGCAGCGCGAGATACGCCGTGCGTTGGGCGGGCGCACGGGGCAGGAGCGGCGGGATGATGGCGGAGGCGGCAATCAGCGCAAGGGCAACGAGCAGGAGCGTCACGACCGGTTCCGCACGCGGTGATCGCCCGTGACCTGCGTGTTCTCGACGACCGCGATGCGGTCGAGGATGTCCGCCGCGGGTGCGTGCTGTCGGAGCAGCGATCGGAACGATGCGTCGCGCAGGGTAAACGCGAGCTGCGCGAGGATGGCCAGATGTCCGGGCACTGTTGCGCTCACGACAACGAAGAGTGCATCGACCGGCTGGCCATCCATGGCGCCGAAATCAATGGGCTGTCGCAGCAAGCCGAGTGTCACGAAGGGTTCCTCGACCCGCAGCACGATTGGATTGCGGACGTGCGGAATCGCGATGCCATCGCCGATGCCGGTCGATCCCATTGCTTCGCGGGCCTCGAGCACGGACAGCAGGAAGGCGCGGTCGTAGTCCGGCGGCAGCGGCAACCGTTGCACGAATTCGCGGAGCACGTCGCTCTTGCTCGAACCCGGAATGTCGTGGAAGATGCCGCCGGCCTGGAGCAGCTCGCTGAGGCGGGGCGACGAGTCGGCCGAACCTTGCGCCTCATCGAGCAGGCGGCGGGAGACGGGGACGTCATTCTCGATCGCCCACTCCCACAGCTCGACGGCGTTCACGTACAACTGTTCGTGGGCATGGTGAGCGGGCAAATTTCGCCGCGCGATCCACCGCCGCACTGTGGCTTCATCTACTCCGAGGTGCCGGCCGGTTTCGCGAATAGTGAGCTGCACTCGGTAAGCTGCCTGCGAATGCCTCGGAAGCGGGGGACGAGATGCGTCGATCCGTTTCGATCGTGGTGCATTCTATTGAACGGCAGTTCAACGTCAATACCCGGACGATCTCACCATACCTTCACTGAACCGCAAAATTGTCGGTCAAGGAGGGCGCGCTGCGTCTCACGTTTAACGGTAAATGCACACAGCCGGCGCGTGGGCGCTTGCGCGCCGGGGGTGACAGAGACAATGGGGAGTTGGGGATGCGCCCTCCTAATGCCCGGTCGCGGGCGTCCCGTCCGACCACGTGGGCACCGCCACATAAAACTCGGTGACCGGCGCCGGCGTGCCGGGAACACTGCGTTGTCCCATGATCACCGGGGAGCCGTGAGCATCCGCGCCTAACGCAGCGGCATCGACTTGCGGAGTGTACAACATCAGGTGCGACAGGTTGTGGTCGCCTCCATCCGTCAGGTACGCCTCCTTCGACATCATGTAGCAGATGGCCCCGGGCTGCAACACCGGATTGCCTTTTCTCGTCGTTGCGGCGTTGGTGCTATCCATGATCTGGGTGATGGTGAGTCCGTCTAACGCAAGCCGCGCCCGTTCGAGCACCAGCGGCAGCAGGCTGCGCACCGCGGCGGGACTGAAGCAGACCGGGCCCCGAATCTTCGGATTCCAAAACTCCGCGGACTCGAACCCCGCGTCCCACGCCCGGTCGACGAGGCATCCGAAACCATTCGTACCCTTGACGGCCGTCTCGTACCCGTGACGTCCGAGCACGAGCACCTCCGCGTCGCGCGAGATCGACTCCGGAGCAGCGGTGCGCGCCAGCGCGATTTCCTCGACGCGATTCGCCATGAGATACTGGTCCACCGCGGCCATCCGCGGATACCTGCTCCGTGCCTCGCGCGTCTGGGCGGTGCACACCCCGCACGGTACGAGGACCAGCGCGACGACTCCCAATCCGATCGATCTGATATTGGTTAGGCGCATGCGATTTCCTCCTGACGGCCTGCGTGTGGTGGAACGCAGCGATCGCCACGTCCTCTCGAAAGTGACGGGCGAGGGACGGCGATTTCGACAGGCGCGTCTACGGATTCTCAGCCCCGCCGCGCCAGCAAGAATGCCCGCACGGCCGGGTCCTCGGTGAGCCCGATGGCCCGATCGAAGGCATCGGTGGCCTCACTCGACCGTCCCAGACGTTGCAGGAGATGCGCTCGAACGGCCCAGTATGGTTGGTACGCCGAGACGCGGTCCCGTGCAATCGTGTCGAGCGCGGCGAGCCCAGCCATAGGAGTGGTCGCCTCGGCCACGGCGGCCGCGCGGCCGGTCAGCGTTCCTAACGTCGGGGACAAGGTGACGAGATATTCGTAAAACAACACGATCGCTGCCCAGTTGGTCTGTCCGCCGCGTACGCGCTCGCTGTGAACCGACTGTATGGCGGCCTCGAGCTGGAAGCGACGCGGCCGACCGCACGCCGAGGCTCGAGCGAGGTACCGCTCCGCCTCGTCGATGGCGCCTAACGACCAACGGCGCGGGTCCTGGTCCGATAGCGGAACATACCGGCCGTCCGGTTCCCGGCGCGCGTCGCGGCGCGCTTCGCAGTGGAGCATGAGCGACAACAGGCCGAGCACCTCTGGCTCCTCCGGCATCAACTCGAGCAGTACGCGCGCGAGCCAGATGGTCTCGTCGGCCAGATCACGACCGCGCTCATCGGCGCCCGCCGCCGCGCTCCACCCGATGCCGAACGCAGCGTAGATCGCCTCCAGCACGGCGTCGAGCCGTTCGTGCAATGCACTGGGCTGAGGAACCTCGAATGGAATACCGGCCACGCGGATCTTTGTCTTTACACGCACCAGGCGCTGCCCCATCGTCGCAGGCGAAATCAGGAACGCTTGCCCGATCCGCGCCGCATCGAGGCCAAGTACCGTCTGCAGCATGAGCGGCGTGTGCATCGCCGGGTCGATCGCGGGGTGCGCGCATGCGAACAAGAGCTTGAGGCGCTCATCGGGGAAGTCCTCCGGCGAGCTTGGATCCGCGACATCCGGCGCCATCAGGAGCGTGTGGTGTGCGCGCACGACCTGGTCGTGACGTACGCGATCGATGTAGACGTTTCGCGCCGTGGTGACGAGCCACGCTTCCGGGCTTGCCGGCACGCCGTCGCGGGGCCAGGTGGTGAGCGCCGCGGCCAACGCGTCGCCTAATATGTCTTCGGCGCTGGCTACATCGCGCGTATGCGCCACGAGGCGCGCGAGCAGCTTGCCGTACGACTCGCGGGCGACGCGCTCGATGGTTCGGTGCGTGTCGTCCGCGCCGCCGGCGGTCATCCCGTGATCCGGTGTTTCGCCTCGAGCGCGAGGGGCCGCACTTCGACCGCGCCTAACGAGGAGGCGGGGCACCGCGCCGCCCAGTCGAGGGCGGCGTCGAGCGACGGGAGCTCGAGCACGCAGATGCCCGCGAGCTGCTCCTTCGTCTCGGCACACGGACCGTCCTGCACGTGGCGCGTTCCGTTGGCGAGACGCACGGTGGTCGCGGCTTCCGGTACTTCGAGGGCATCCCCGCCGACATACACGCCGGCGTCGACGATTGCTTTATAGTAGGCGCGCCAGGCGCCAATGTACGGATCGGGATCGTCGTTCTTGCGCGCCGCAAAGGCGCTGGGCGATTCGTAGATCAGCAATGCGAATTGCATAGCGGGCTCCCTGGGAAGCGGACATTCGGATGGTCGTCAACGAGAATATGACGGCGAACGAGCCCGCATTTCGACAGGGCGCGCGTCACCGAGGACGTTTCTATGCCGAAGCCGCCACGCACGCGAGCGCTACGACGTGCGGTCGATCCAGTGCCGGCTCGTGTCCGCGATGTCGTCCATCACGGCCGAATCGGTGCGACCCGATGACTTGAGCACGTGAAAGCTGTGGTCCGCACCCTCCACCCAGTGCATGTCCCACGGCGCGGTGACGTGCTCGAGCACGCGCTCCATGATCTCGCGCGTGACGAACGGATCGCGCGTGCCACAGAAGCAGCAGACCGGCATCGTGATCTTGGGCAGATGCGCGTCGCGCAGTTGGTTAGGCTTACCCGGCGGATGGAGCGGATACGCCAGCAACAGCAAACCGTCCGCCGCATATCCGTCGGAGGCGAGCATCGACGCCGCGCGTCCGCCCATCGACCGGCCGCCCATCACGAGCCGCTTCGGGTCGAGCTCGGCGCGCGTGCGCTCGACGACGGCCGCCACGGTCTCCTGCAGCAGCGGCATCTGATCGGGGCGACCGCGCCGCTTCTCCTTGTAGAGGAAGTTGAACCGTACGACGCCGATGCCGCGCGCCCGCATCGCCGTGGCGGTCGCGACCACACTTCGATCCGCCATGTTCCCGCCCGCGCCGTGCGCGCACACGAACACCGCGGCGTCGGCGCCGCCTAACGCCGGGTCGTATACGGCCGACGTGGTGTCGCCGCCCACGGCCACCCTCCATAGCGGGTTCATTCGGGCGCCCTCGGCGTTAGGCGCATCTCGTCCAGGAATTGATGGCCGCCGGTCGGCTTCTCGCCGCGCGTCTCGACGCGCGTGAGCACGAGCCGATCGATGGTTCGTGTCATGCCCACATAGAGCACGCGACGCGCCTCCTGGATCTCTTCGTCCGTTGCGGGTTTGGCAGACGTGCCGCCGGGCATCTCGCTGTCCTCGGCGCCCACGATGTACACGCGCGAAAATTCCAGCCCTTTGGTCGAATGCAGCGTGAGCAAATTCACATGGCCTCGTTCCGGGTCGTGGCCATCCCAACGCGACAGCACGATGCGCTCGAGCAAGTCCGACAGCTGCTCCTCGAGCGCGCCATCCGGGATCTCGGCGATGAGCCGGCGGAGACGCGCCATCACGGCCGGATAGCGTTCGTCGGCCGTCTTTTCGGCGCGAATGCGGAGCATGAGCGCGACGCCGCCCAGTCGCTCGATCACGTCGGCCACCGAGGGAAGGGAGGCGTCGTCGCCGCGCCGTCGCTCGTACCACTCGAGGCACGGACTGTACTTGCCTAACGCAAACGGGCGGGCGATGCGCGCGAACAACGCCGCCTCCGCGCAGGCGGGGCCGCTGGTGTCGAGCGCCAGCGCCACGCCCAGGTGGCCAAGCATGTGCACCAACGCCGTTTTGCGGGCGCGGGACAGCTTGCGCTCCTCGAGCGCCGGCAGGAGGTTGGCCAATGCGACCGTATCATCGAGTGCGCGGTGCGCCGCACCAGTGGGGATGCCGAGCTGGCGCGCGAGGTCGCCTAACCGGCGGCTGGTCGGGAACAGGTCGCGCGCCAACGGCAGCGTGTCGAAGAGGCAGAGGTCGAACGAGCTGCTCAGCTCCTTGGCCGTGCGCTTGAGGATCGGGAAATCGAAGTGGTGGCCGTTGTGCGCCACGATCACGTCCTCGCCGCAGAACGACCGGAACGCCGGCCACACGTGGGCGATCGATGATGCGCCGGCGACATCCGCGTCGTAAATGTGGTGCGTGGCGCTCGCGTCGGGCGGGATCGGTCCCTTCGGCTTGACCAGCGCCGAATACTGGTCGACGACCCTGCCGTCGCGCACGCGCACGGCGGCGATCTCCACGACCTCGGCCGTGGCCGGTACCGTGCTCGTGGTCTCGAGGTCGATCGCCGTGTAGTTGCTGAAAGCCGACCGCGTATCGCTCATCTCGAGGAGCTGCGCCGCTTTGAAGATGGCTAACGGAAGCCCGAGCGACGGCGCATCGGCCGGTGTGAGGTGCAGGGCAGGGTCCGGCGGCGCCTCGCCGCGCGTCGATCGCACGTTGAGGTCGCCGAGCATGCCGGCGAGGGCGACCTCGGCGCCGCCTAACGGAGAGATCCAGAGGCGAGCCTGGCGCGCGCGCGCATCGCGCAGGCGGTCGGCAAGCTGCACCACCTCGGGCACGGACGCCGGGTCGGTGATTTCGTCGAGGTGGTCGCGCAGCACCGACTGCAGCATCCCAACCCGGCGCGAGAGCAGCTCCTGGACCAACGCGCCAATCGATGGGTGCTGCTTGCCCAACGCCTCGAGGTTGCGCAGGTCCGCCGTCGCGCGGCGAATCTGCTTTCCGCGCTCATCGTGCCGCGGCAGACGCGCCTGCATGTGGCCCAGCTTCACGCGCAAGTCGTTTGCCGCCGCCGTCTGCATCGCTTCCGCCTCGAGCAGAATCGACTGCGGCAGCACCGTGCGCAGAAACGCATCGCGCAGCAGCGGGTCGTCGGGCCACGCGATCACCCGCACGGCGGCGATCAGGTAGGAGACAACGGGGTCTTCGGCCAACGCGCGGCCCGGCGCCAATCGGCACGGGATGCCGGCATTCACGAACTCGGACTCGAGCCGCTCACCAATCTCGTGCTTGCGGTACAGCACGGCGACATCGCCCAAGTCGAGCTCGGGAGCTCCAAGCCGGTCGCGCGCGATGTCGTCGACTAACCATGCGGCTTCAGCGTCGTCGGTCTCGAAATTCACCGCTTGTACGTCGTACGTGTCGCCGCGACCGGCGCGAGGCACGACCTTGTCGGTGAAGATCGGCGGATTGTGCTCGATGAGCGTGCGCGCGAGCGAAAACACCGTTCGCGGGCACCGCCAGTTCTCCTCGAGGTGGATGCGGCGGTCGCCTAACTGAAACTCCTGGTCGAACGTCGTGAACACGGCGCGGTCGGCCCCGGCCCACGAGTAGATCGACTGCTCGTCGTCGCCCACGGCGAACACGTGGCGATGGTCCTGGGCCAGCGCGCGGATCACGCGATACTGCACGCGATTCAAGTCCTGGAATTCGTCGACCAGCACGACATCCCACCGTGTCCGGATCTCGGCCGCGCGCGGCGAGCGATCCAGGAGCTCGGCGGCTTTGATCACGAGGTGGTCGAAGTCGAGTACGTTGCGCCGCTCGAGGTGTCGTTCGTACTTGTCGAACAGCACCAGCGTGTCGTGGTGCAGGCCGATGTTCCGGAATCGGAACGCCGAGAATTGGGTGAGGGTCCGGCGATGCCAGCGCCGCGGGCCTTCGATGCGGCGGAGCACGCCTAACTGGTAGTCTTCGTCGGCGATGCCGAAGCCGGGGTCGAGCCCGATCTCCTCGCCGTACTCGCGCAGGAGCTCCGCACAGAACGCGTGGATGGTGCCCCGTGTGATCTGCCGAGCGACACCCTCGAGGCCCGGGCGCGTCTCGAGGCGGTGCGCGATTTCTCCAGCGGCCTTGTTGGTGAACGTGAACGCGCAGATCCTCGCCGGATCGAAGCTGTGGTGCTCGATCAAGTAGGCGATGCGCGAGATGAGACAGTACGTCTTGCCTGCGCCGGGACCGGCGAGCACGAGCAGCGCCCGCGGCTCGGCCTCGATCGCGCGGCGCTGTGAGGGTGTCGGTTGGATCGTGCTCGGAGCGAGATCCGTGTGCGTCATGGGGACGCCGTGAGGCGGCGCCCGAAGAATGCCAGGGCGCGAGTGTCAGCGCAACGGCGCGCCGTCCGCGATACTCGCAAAAAACTCCTTCACGTCGAGCTCGAACGACGCCGTGCAGCCGTGCGGCCGCCACGTTAGGCGATCGCCGACCGTGGCGGCGCGTTCATCATCAGGGTGCCAGACCTCGAACGCGTCGGCCGTGCCGTCCACGATCCAGTAGTCCGGGATACCGTCGCGCTGGAAGGCGCGACGCTTGGTGAAGCGATCATGGCGCAGCGAGCTGGGCGACAGCGCTTCGCAGACGAGGATCGCCTGGCGAATCGGGTCGACGGCCGCGGACAGCCTTCCGTTAGGCGCCGCAACCACACAGAGATCGGGCTCGAAGCGCGTCCCTGGACGCAAGCGGAGGTCGACCGGCCCGAGTAGTACTTCGCCAATCCGTTGCGCTGTGAGGTACGAGCGCAGCCGGAATCCGAGCTCGACGAGAACGCGCTGGTGCCGCTTTGTCGGGGGCGACGTAACCAACAGCTCCCCGTCGACGAGCTCATATCTGGGCGTGTAGCCCGGACGTTCGTCGATGAGACGTGCAACCTCTTCTTCCGTCCAGCGGCGCGGCTGAGTCGAAGGCATAGACATAAGTTGCTCGGCTCCAGCGTGATAAGGCAACTCGGCATGCGCGACGATGGGCTTCTCCGACTCCTCAAACCTCATCGAATCAGCGCCACCGGTCGCAATTCATTTTGAAAGCAGGTGACGTCCGGATCACGGCTCCCTTGTGGTGGTGAGCCGGCCCCGCTAGCTTCCGAAACCGAAGATACACCGAACTACTATTGTAATGGCTGCTGCGCGGGCGGGCCACTCGCAGGGGCTCGGGACGGACCGCGTGGCGGAGGGTGAAGGGCGATGACCGAAGCGATGAGTAGGGACGAGCTCGAGCTGTGGCTCTGTGGACCTGGTGCCAGGATCCCGACGCACGCCGAGCTCGCGGCGCAGGTCGGACTTCCTCTGAGCAGCATCGGCGACAGCACGTTGCTGCGCACCGCGCGCCGGTTGCGATGTTTGCGGTTCGTGTTGGCGCTGCTGCGCGACGTGTATGCGGACGATGAAGTGGTGCGGCAGTGGCTCGGCGAGCCGCGCGGCGACCTCGATGGCCGGAGCGCGTTGGACGATCTGCGTGCCGGTCGTTTGGGCGCTGTCGAAGAGCTCGCCGTGCGAGAGTGGCGTCGTCCGTGGAGAGCGGGGCGCACGCGCTTGACCGAGGTGTGCACGCCCGTCTAAGATGCGTGTGGCAATGGGTCCTTTGAACTCAAATCGTTTTTCCGTCGTCGGCGTTTCGGGCAGCCCGTCGGCGTCTTCGAAGTCGCGGCGTCTGCTGGAGGACGTGCTGGCTGCGTTCGGCGAATCCGGCGCGGCCACGACGCTGATCGACCTGGCGGCCTTGCCCGCGGACGCGCTGCTTGGCCGGCGGGCATCCTCGGACGTCCAGCTGGCGCTCGCGTCGGTGGCGTCCGCAGAGATTGTAGCCGTGAGCACGCCGGTGTACCGCGCGACCTACAGCGGGCTGCTCAAGGTGTTCTGCGATCTGTTCGCGCCCGGCGCGTTAGGCGGGAAGGTGGCGATTCCGATCGCGACCGGCGGCGGGCCCGCGCACGCGCTCTGCATCGACCACGGGCTGCGTCCGTTGCTCGCGAGTGTGGGCGCGGTGGTGGTGGCCGCGGGCATCTACGGCACGGACGCCGAGTTCACCGAGCTGGTGCCTAACGCAAAGCTGTTGGGGCGGGTGCGGGCGGCGGCCGACGAGGCGCTGGCGTTGGCCGAGGGCCTGCGCGCCGCGCCGGAGGTCAGGTCTTCGTCTACCATGGGGAGTTGACGCGTATGTCCGTCGTTGCTCGACCGATTGCGATCTTCCACGAGCATCCCGACTGGTTCCGGCCGGTGTTCGCCGAGCTCGATCGCCGGGGGACGCCGTACGTGCGGCTCGATGCGGCGTCGCACCGGTTCGATCCGTCGGAGCGCGAGTCGCCGTATTCGCTCGTGTTCAATCGCGCGAGTCCATCGGCGTACCTGCGCGGGCACGCGCAGTCCTTGTACTACACGCTGCACTGGCTGCGGCACCTGGAGCGCATCGGGGTGCCGACGGTGAATGGATCGGCCGTCTACGCGCTCGAGTTGTCGAAAGCCACGCAGCTCGATCTGCTCGACGGGTTAGGCATGCCGTATCCGCGCGCCGTGGTGATCAACGATGCGGGGGACGCGCCGAGCGCCGCGGCGGGGCTCCGGTTCCCGGTGTTGGTGAAGGCCAACGTGGGCGGGAGCGGCGCCGGCATCGTGCGCTACGACACGCCGCAGGCGCTGGCCGACGAGGCCGCGCGCGGCTCGGTTGCGTTAGGCGTCGACGGCGTGGCGCTGGTGCAGGAGTCGTGTCCGCTGCGCGACGGGCACATCACGCGCGTCGAGACGTTGGGCGGCACCTATCTCTACGCGATCAACGTGTATCCGGCGACCGGCTCGTTCGACCTGTGTCCGGCCGACGCGTGTCAGCGCACCGACGGCGTCGAGCTCGTGCGCGGCGCGTGCGCGATCGACGCGCCCAAGACCGGCATGCGGGTGGAGGCGGCGCACCCGTCGCGCGAGATCATCGCGCAGGTGGAGCGGATCGCGCGGGCCGCGAAGCTGGACGTGGGCGGGATCGAGTATCTCGTCGACGATCGCGACGGCCGGCACTACTTCTACGATGTGAACGCGTTGTCCAACTTCGTGGCCGACGCGCCTAACGTCATCGGATTCGACCCCTTCGCGCGGCTGGTGGACTACCTCGAGGCGCGCGCGGGCTTGACGAAGGTGGAGGCGGCGTAATGCGGTATGGGTATTGGCTTCCGGTGTTCGGCGGGTGGCTGCGCAACGTGCCGGACGAGAACATGGAGAGCAGTTGGGCGTACGTGAGCCGCCTCGCTCGGCGGAGCGAGCAGATCGGCTACGACATCACGCTCATCGCCGAGCTCTTTCTCAACGACATCAAGGGGATCGACGCGCCGGCTCTCGATGCATGGTCGACGGCGGCGGCGCTGGCGGCGGTGACCGAGCGATTGGAGCTCATGGTTGCCGTTAGGCCGACGTTCCATTCGCCGTCCATCCTCGCCAAGCAGGCGGCGAACATCGACCAGATCTCGAATGGCCGGCTGGCGCTCAATGTCGTGTCGAGCTGGTGGTCCGACGAAGCGCGGCGGTACGGCGTGCAGTTCGACCAGCACGACGACCGCTATGCGCGCACGTCGGAGTGGCTCGACGTCCTGGATGGCGCGTGGCACGAGCCGTCGTTCTCGTACCACGGCCGGTACTATAACGTCGACGATCTGGTGGTGGAGCCCAAGCCGGCACGCCGGCCGCGCCCAACGCTCTATGCGGGTGGCGAGTCTGAGGCAGCGAAGGCATTGATTGCGCGCGCGTGCGACGCGTACGTGATGCACGGCGATCCGCCGGAGCGGATCGAGCCGAAGATCGCGGACATGCGCCGCCGCCGCGACACCGTGGATCCGGAGCCGATGACATACGGCATGGCGGCCTATGCGATCGTGCGCGACACGGAAGCCGAGGCGCGGCGCGAGCTCGAACGGATCACGAACGTGTCGCCGGGATCGCCGGGCTACACCAACTATCAGGACTGGATCACGAACACGAAGCTCGAGCAGCGCGTGAGTCTCGAGGATTATTCCGTGTCCAACCGCGGTCTCAGGGCTGGGTTAGTCGGAACGCCCGAGCAGATCGCGGAGCGGATCATGGATCTCGAGAAGGCCGGGCTCAATCTGCTGTTGCTGCAGTGCAGTCCGCAGCTCGAGGAAATGGAGCGGTTTGCGGAGCAGGTGATGCCGCTCGTCGAACACGTCGATAGCCGGGCTGGCTAAGGCGTGCTTGGGGGTGCTGGCACCTCCGTAAAAGCGCTTAAAGGAAAACGGCGCTTCGTGGAATCGTGTGGGTGATTTTGCAGGAATTAGGACGGTGGGAGAAGGCCCGCTCGCATCGCCGCGCTCGCCGCCGCCGCCGAGCGATCTGCTCTTTCCGTTGTTTTCTGCTTTTTCCGTTTCAACATAAGCGTAGAAGTCGTCCCCGGCTCCCCTCTGGAATAGCTGGTTGGAGAGCTTCTTCGCTCATGTTGAAACGGAAACGGCAGAAAAGAACGGAAAGAGCGGATAAAGCCGCTTCGGTGCAGATCGGTAAGTTGCGATGGGTCGTTAGGCAGGTGCATCGAAGCGTTGGATGGCGGGCATGCACAGTACTCTCCTTCGCATCGGAGAGATCTTCCCCATCCCTTGTATCCTTGTCGTTATCCTTTGGAACCTCTACGTAGAAGTCCAGACAGGCAGGGGGTGGGTGGCCGTCCGGCGCGAGAAACGCCGGACGGTACCCCGTAAATCGTTAGGCCGTCGCCCGTGGCGGCTCGGGCTCTGGCGCCGCTGGTGCACCCGATGCAGCGGGCAGCGTCCCTTGCGGCGTGAGCTTGTCCACCACCTGCGGCAACACGGTCGCCAGCCCCGTGGCAATCGTCGACGTCGACACGCCAACCTTCGCGGCCAGGGCTTGCACCGTGTCGTTGCCTAACACACTCTCGATCTGCGCGGCCGTCACCGGCTGGTTGCGCTCGCGCGAGATCCACGAATTCACGACGTCGCCGAGTCCCTTCTCGCGGAACGTCTGCACGAGACCCGCGAGCCCGCCCGGGTGCGCGTGCACGAAATCGGTGACATGTCCCATGAGACCGGCGTGCTCCGAGCCCTGCTGGATCGCGGACTCGATCTCGTTCGCTTTGCCGGTCACGTTATCGAGCAGTCCCATGGCGTCCTCCCGGACGGATGCCCGTCCGCTACAAGGTCATCACGGCTTCGGCTGCAACCATTGCGCGACGCCGCCGTGCCGCGAGCAACTCCCCGAGCGATGCTTGCTGTGTGAGTAGAGTCCATCCTTGCACTTGGCGATCGCACCCGTCGGATCGTTGTTCTCGGACGCACTGGTGCCGGCCTTGGCTGTCGACGTCGCGGCCTTGGGCGACGACGTCGCAGCGGCGGCGGCCGGCGCGGGACTCGCCGGCGCCGCGGCGGGTGACGGACTCGACGTCGCCGCCGACGATGCCGCGGCGCTCTTGTTCACGCCGCCATGGTGCGAGCACGCACCCTTGCCGGCCTTCGACGACGAACCGTCCTTGCAGGTGACTGTCGCGGTGGTCGCAGTCGCTTGCGCGTTCAGCGTGATCGGCGCAGCGAAACACGCGGCGGCAACAACTGCTGTGATGAAAGACAGAGGGCGCATGCACACCTCCATTGGGGTGGATGGTCGAACCCGAACCCACTCCACCGTACGCGCTGCGGAAGAGCCCTGCAAGGTGTGGTGAGGCTGGCGGGCTCGAGCGTATGGTGAGGCGGGGGCGACCGCCGTGCCGTACCTTTGAGTCGGAGACGGCCGACCCATGACCACGTCCAGAATGCCCAACCGCGACACCCGCGCCGGCCCAACGGCGGAGGCCGGTACTCGCCTCTCGGTGCTGATCATCGATGACGAGGCGAAGATTCGCGCGGCGGTGCGCGACGCGCTGTCGTCGGACGACGTCGAGATGATCGACGCCGAGTCGGGCGCGACGGGCTTGTCGCTCGCGAAGTCGCAGCGCCCCGACCTCGTGCTCGTCGACCTCGGCTTGCCCGACATGGAAGGGCTCGAGGTGGTGCGCGCGCTCAGGCGGTGGTCGACGGCGCCGATCATCGTCCTAACGGCGCGTCATGCCGAAGACGAAAAGGTGGCGTTGCTCGACGCGGGCGCCGATGACTACGTGACGAAGCCGTTCAGCCTTGCCGAGCTCCGCGCGCGCGTGCGGGCGCAGCTTCGGCGCGCGCGGATGCCGCGCGTACCAGGTGGCGACGCGCCGGTGTCCGTGGGCAGCGGCGATCTCGAGATCGACCTCGCGCGGCGCGCGGTTACGCGGCGCGCGACCGGCGAGGTCATTCACCTCACGCCCACCGAGTGGTCGCTGCTCGAGGTGCTCGTGCGGCACGCGGATCGTCCGGTGACGCACCGTCAACTGTACCACGCGGTATGGGGGAACACGTACGGCGACACCGCGCACTATCTGCGCGTGTACGTCGCGCATTTGCGGCGCAAGCTCGAGCGCGATCCGTACCAGCCGTTGTTCATCCTCACCGAGCCCGGCGTGGGCTACCGCCTGACGTTAGACGCGGAGCGCGATGCCGGATAGCGACGTCGTGCGGGCGCGCGTGCGCGCGTGGCTCATCGCGGCCCTCGCGCTCGCGGTGTCGACGGCCGCGATGGTGGCGGTGCGGTCGTCGTTGGACAAGGCGCACGTGGCGCTCGTGTTCCTGCTCATCGTCTTGGGCGGGAGCGCGGCGGGCGGACGCGCGATGGGACTCGTGCTCGCGGTCGTCGCCTTCTTGCTCTTCGACTACCTGTTCCTGCCGCCGTACGGGACGGTGGTGGTGAGCAATCCGCTGGACTGGCTGGTGCTGGTGGCGTTCCTGCTCACGAGCGTGGTGGCGACGCAGTTGCTGAGCCGCGCGCAGGAGCGGGCGGAGGTGGCGCGGCGCCATGCTGCGGAGGTCGAGCGGCTCGCTGCGTTAGGCGCGGAGGCGCTCAACGCCGCCCGCGCCGATGAGGCCTTGCGCGCCATCGCCGACGTGATCCAGTCGGCGCTGGCACTCGGCTGCTGCGAGATCTACCTGCGGCGCGGCGGCCCCGAGGACAGCACGTCGCCCGAGCGCGTCCAGCTCGAGCGCGTGGCGCACGCGGGCGACGGCTGCGCGGAAGCCGCGCCGGAGGATGACGTGTCGCTCGCGGCGTGGGTGGGTGCGCACGGGCTGCCGGCGATGGTGCGGGTGGACGGCCTCACGCACGTGGCGCCGGTGCAGGCGGTGGCACAGTCCGGTCCGGCGTTAGGCGCGTTCTGGCTCGTGGGCGGCGGCGTGCGCACGCTGCTCCTGCCGCTGCGCGTGCGCGAGCGTACGGTGGGCGTGCTGCGCGCGGCGGGCGCCCCCTCGATCGCCTTGCGCGCCGACCAGCGGCAATTCCTCGACGCGCTGGCCTACTACGCCGCGTTGGGCGTCGAACGCCTGCGCCTAACGGATGAGGCCGCGCATGCCGAGGCGCTCCGCGAGGCCGACCGGCTCAAGAACGCCTTACTGGCCGCGGTGTCGCACGATTTGCGCACGCCGCTCACCACGATCAAGGCGCTCGCCGGCGCGATCGAGGAAGAGGGCGCGCACGCGGGCGACGCGCGCGCGACATCCATCGAAGAGGAAGCCGACCGCTTGGGCCGCGTGGTGGGCGATCTGCTCGACCTGTCGCGCCTGATGGGCGGCGCGTTGGTCCTGTCGCCGGAGGTGAACGCGGCCGAGGACCTGATCGGCGCCGTGCGCCAGCGGGTGGCGGGCGTATTGCACGGCCGGGAGATCGTCGTCCACACGGGCGCCCGCAACGGCCTCCACGCCCCGATGCTCCTCGGTCGCTTCGACTTCGTCCACGCGCTTCGTGCGTTAGGCAACCTGGTGGAGAACGCGCTCAAGTACGGGGCGCCCGGTACGCCGGTGGAGCTGGAGGTGGTCCGCGACGGCTCGATGCTCGTGTTCCAGGTGTCCGACCGCGGACCAGGCGTGCCCGCCGCCGAGCAGGAGCGGATCTTCGAGCCCTTCTACCGTCCGCCCGGCGTACCCGCCGACATCGGCGGCTCCGGCCTTGGCCTAACGATCGCGCGCGGGCTGGCCGAGGCGCAGGGTGGGGACGTGGGGTACGAGCCGCGGCCCGGCGGCGGCAGCGTCTTCTCGTTGCGGTTGCCCGCGGTGGACGACGTTGGCGTCGGTATTGTATCGCCGGCGTAGCGTGGCTGATCTTTACGCTCATGTTGAAACGGACAAAGCACGAACACGCCGGGCAAAGCGCTGATCGGTCGGTTGCGGTGGCGGGCAACTTCCCGTGGTCGGTCATTCGTTGTTCGTTTCGTGTATTCCTACCCGTGGTCCGTCGTTCGGTGTGCGTCATCCGGCGACGGCCGTGGCCGGCTTCTCAGGTCGCATCATGTTTCGCGACGCACTGATCACGAACAACGATGGACGGACCACCGGTAGGAAAACACGAAACGAACAACGACTGACGGACCACGGTATCCCGCGCGAGATTGAGCCTCGTCGTCAGGTCAGTCGATGGCAACCGTTGCACGCGGCGATTTAATTCGCCCTTGACCCCCCCGTCGTAAATGCCAACCGCCGGTGATTCCCCTGGCGCCCCAGCCGAGCGGTCCGGCTTTGTCCGCACCGTCCGCCCTATATTG
The DNA here is from genome assembly GCA_036376535.1 of Gemmatimonadaceae bacterium. GTDB lineage: Bacteria > Gemmatimonadota > Gemmatimonadetes > Gemmatimonadales > Gemmatimonadaceae > JADGGM01. Next base: position 26,781 of record DASVAC010000113.1, read on the forward strand.
ACGGTTTTTTTAGGCGTCTAACACTCCGATTTTGACGCGGCGTTGACGTCACATCGCCTAGAGTAATCTCGCGCGGCGAAGTCCGTCGGCTGCGTGATGCGCTCTACGACGGAACAATCGGGAATCAACGTACATGTTGGACGTTCTGTACGTCCTCGGCACCATCGCGTTCTTCGCGCTCATGGTCGGCTATGTGCGCGCGTGCGAAGCCCTGGGGGCGCGGCACGATGCCGACGAACAGTCCCAGTGACCGCGGACATGATCGTCACCGGCATCGTCGCGGGGATGGTGCTGGTCTACCTGCTGTACACGTTGCTCCGGCCGGAGCGGTTCTGACATGACTGCGAACGGCTGGCTGCAGATCGGGATCTTCTCGATCCTCGTGCTGCTCATCACGAAGCCGCTCGGCGTCTACATGGTGCGCGTGTTCGATGGGTCGCTCACGTGGCTCGCGCCGGTGGAGCGATTCATCTACCGCATCGCCGGCATCGACGCGCGCGAAGACCAGCACTGGACGCGGTACACGGTCTCGATGCTCGCGTTCAGCGCGGCATCCATGCTGCTCACGTACGCCGTGCTGCGGCTGCAGCATGTGTTGCCGCTCAACCCACAAGGGTTGGGCGCCGTGCCGGACCGACAGGCCTTCGAGACCGCGGCGTCGTTCACGACGAACACGAACTGGCAGTCGTACGCCGGCGAAACGACGATGTCGTATCTGTCGCAGATGACGCAATTGACGTTTCACAACTTCGTCTCGGCGGCCACGGGCATCGCGCTCGCGATGGCGCTCGTGCGCGGCATCGTGCGGCGGTCGGCCGGCACGTTAGGCAACTTCTGGGTCGACCTCGTGCGCGGCACGCTCTATCTGCTGCT
>DASVAC010000114.1:0-10956 GCA_036376535.1 Gemmatimonadaceae bacterium
CGGACGGACGACGGGTAGGACAACACGAAACGAACTACGCATGACGGACCACGGGGAGGCCGCACCCGTTGCATTGACCGGTTGAACCGGCCAGCGATATCCCGCGGCGCGTCGTACAGTCGGACTCATTTCAACTGCGAACGTAGCGCGATAGGCCGACGAGTACCAGCGCAAACGACGCACGACCTACCGTTGAGCCGCGCGATGAGCACCGCTAAATTGCCAGTCTCGCCCGGGTGGCGGAACTGGTAGACGCACGGGACTCAAAATCCCGCGCCGGCAACGGCATGCGAGTTCGATTCTCGCCTCGGGCACTTGCAGTTAGGCAACGCGCGGTTCCGGTGGTCCGCCCGCGTTGAAGCATGCGCAGGACCTCGTCCTGCCGCCCCCCACAATCGAGAGCGTCCACATGCGACCGCGACGGAGCGCGATGCTGATCGTGGCCGCGCTGTTCGGCACGACCGCGCACGGTGATGACCTGAAACGCCAGGTGGATGGGTGGCGCGCCGCGCACGAGACGCAGATCATCGCGCAATTCGATCATCTGCTCCGCTTCCCGAGCGTCGCCGCGAATCCGTCCGGCACCGCGGCGGCGGCCGCGTACCTCGAGCAACAACTCCAGTCGCGCGGGTTCGACACCCGGCTGCTGTCGGTGCCCGATGCGCCGCCGGTCGTGTTCGGATCGCTGACCACACCCGGCGCCACGCGCACCGTCGTGTTCTACGCGCACTACGACGGCCAGCCGGTCACCCCGTCGCAGTGGGCCACCCCTCCGTTCGAGCCGGTGATGCGCACCGCTCCGTTAGGCGCCGGCAGCCGGGTCGTCGACTGGGCGGCGGTCGCGCCGCCGTACGACCCGGAGTGGCGCCTCTACGGGCGCTCGACCGGCGACGACAAGCTCTCCGAGATCGCGTTCCTCGCCGCCTTCGATGCGCTCAAGGCGTTAGGCAGAAAACCGTCGGTCAACATCAAGGTCGTGTGGGAAGGCGAGGAAGAGGCCGGGTCCCCGCACCTCGCCGACATCCTGCGCGCGAACCACGATGCGCTGTCATCCGACCTCTGGCTCATCGGCGACGGACCGGTCCACCAGTCCGGGCGTCCGCTGCTCTACTTCGGCGCGCGCGGCACGATCGGACTCGATGCGACCATCTACGGGCCGATCAGAGCGCTCCACGATGGACACTACGGCAACTGGGTGCCCAACCCGGCCGCCATGGCCGCCCAGCTGATCGCCGACCTCCGCGCGCCGGACGGGCGCGTCCGCATTCCCGGCTTCCTACACGACGTCCGCCCCCTGACCAAAGCGGAGCGCGCTGCGATCGCGGCAGTGCCGCCCGTCGAGGACCAACTGAAAGACGAATTCCAGATCGCGCGCAGCGAGTCCGGCGGGAGCCTGATGGACGCCATCATGCGCCCGGCGCTCAACGTGCGCGGCGTAAGAGCGGGGAAGGTCGGCAGCGAAGCGGCGAACGCCATTCCCACCGACGCCGAAGTCTCGATGGACTTTCGGTTGGTGCCTAACCAGAAGCCGGACACGGTGCGCGCGGAGCTCGAGTCGTTTCTCCGCTCGACGGGCTGGACCATCGTCACGGACACGCCCGATCTCGCCACTCGGCGCGCGCACGCCAAGATCATCAAGATCGACTGGGACGTCGGGTACGCCGCGTTTCGCTCGAGCATGTCGTCGCCTGCCGCGCGCGCGGTCATCACGGCAGCCGGCCGTGCATCCGACCAGCCGGTCGCCGTCGCACCGATGCTCGGCGGAAGCGTACCGCTCTACGTCTTCGACGACATCTTTCACGTGCCGCTGGTCGGCCTACCGGTGGCGAATCACGACGACAATCAGCACGCGGCAAACGAAAACGTCCGGCTGCAGAACGTCTGGGACGGGATCGACGCGTACGCGGCGATGATCGGCGAGCTGAGCTGGTGACGCGACGGCCCAACGCGCCGTCCTTCCGATACGACCGCAGCCCAGCTCTGCCAACAGCGCGCCGAACGTCCATCGATCGATGCCCACATCGCTCAACTGCCCCAGCTGCGGCGCCCCGGCGCGACCGGATGCGACGCAGTGCGAGTACTGCGGCTCCCGCCTCGCGATGGTCGCGTGCCCGGCCTGCATGGGATCGATGCTCGTGGGCTCCCAGTTCTGCCCGCACTGCGGTGCGAAATCCGTCGATCCGAGCGTAGCCGTCGGCGGACCCGTACTGAAATGTCCCGGATGCAGAGGCGACATGCCGGCGGTGCAGGTGGGCGCGACGACCATGCACCAGTGCGCGAAGTGCGGAAGCTCGTGGCTCGCGCCGGACGCCTTCAGCGCGCTCTGCACCGACAAGGACGCACGCGGGCTCGTCGCCGCGGCCACCGGATGTCTGCCGGGATCGGCAACCATCGCGCACCCATCGCCCGTGCGCTACGTGCATTGCCCCGAGTGCGCGAAGGTGATGAACCGCGTCAATTTCGCGCACGCGTCGGGCATCGTGATCGACGTGTGCAAGAACCACGGCGTGTGGTTCGAGAAGGACGAGCTGCGCGGCGTGCTGGACTTCGTCGCCAAGGGCGGCATGCAGCAGATGCAGCAACGTGACGACGCCCAACGCGCCGTTGAGCAGCGTGCGTTAGGCCTCGTGGACCCATCGCTCCTCACCCCCGGCGCATCCGGCGTCGTGAGCTTTACCATGCACGTCCAATCGCCCGACGCGCAGCGCGTGAGCCTGCGCTCGTTGTTCGACGCGATCTTCCATTGACCCTGACGAGCGCACCGCGGAGCCACACATGACGCTGCGTGAATTCATTACCGGCGAGCTGATCGACATCATCGAATGGCCCGATCAGACCGACACGACGATGGCGTGGCGCTTCTCGCGCCCGCAGAACGAAATCAAGAACGGCGCGCAGCTCATCGTGCGGCCCGCGCAGGCGGCGATGCTCATCGACCAGGGACGCATCGCCGACGTCTACCAGCCCGGCCGCCACGAGCTCACGACGGCGAGCATGCCGGTGCTGTCCACGCTGCAAGGTTGGAAGTACGGATTCGCGAGCCCGTTCAAGGCCGACGTCCTCTTCGTTAGCACTCGGCAGTTCGTCGACCAGAAGTGGGGCACGACGAACCCGGTCATCGTGCGCGATGCCCAACTGGGGCCCGTCCGCTTGCGCGCGTACGGGACCTACGCGATGCGGTTGGTCGACCCGCGGACGTTCGTCGAGCAGTTGAGTGGCACCACCGCCGGCTTCGAGACGGACCAGATCGTCGACCAACTGCGCGATCTCATCGTGGCCAAAGTGAGCGGCGTACTCGCGGAAGGCGGCATCTCGATCTACGAGTTGTCCGCCAAGTACGCCGAGGTCGGCACGCTCGTGCAGCAGCGGGTCGCGCCGCAGTTCGACCAATATGGTCTGAGCATCACGCAGTTCGTGATCGAGAACGTGTCGCTGCCGAGCGAGGTCGAGTCGACGTTGGACCAACAGACGCGCATGAGCATGTTGCGCGGGCAGCTCGACACGTACACGCAGTTGCAGAGCGCTGACGCGATCCGCGACGCGGCGCGCAATCCGAGCGGCGGCGCGGCGGCCGGTGTCGGCATCGGGATGGGCGCGGCGCTCGGTCAACGCGCAGCGGCGTCCGCGGCGTCGGCCGCGCCGGTCGTCGGTGCGTACGAGCCCCCGCCGCTTCCGTCGGTGGCGTGGTACTATGCAGTGGGCGGACAGCGCACAGGACCGGTAGACCAGAGCGCGCTGGCCGTACCCGGCACGCTCACACCGGAGACGCTCGTCTGGCGACACGGCATGGCGGGGTGGACACCGGCGGGCCAGGTTCCGGAGCTCGCGACGCTGTTCCCGCCCAAGCGGTAGGCACGCGGGCCGGCCGCCGGCCTAACGGAGGCACCCGCTCGGCGCGCCGGTGGCCGCGGCGCCTCGCGGCTGCGCTCGCCGGCGCCATCGTCCTTGTCATCGCCGCCGTGTGGGTCGCGGCATCCGTGGTCACCGGACCCCATCGCACGCGTGTCGGCCGGGACCCGCTTCCTAACGCTGAAACCGTGTCCTTCACCACGGCCGCCGGCGATACCCTTCGCGGATGGCTGGTACGTGGCCAACCCGGACGCGGCGCCATCGTGCTCATGCACGGGATCCACGCCGATCGGCGCGCCATGATCGGCCGGGCGCGATTCCTCACGCAAGCGGGGTACGGCGTCCTGTTGTTCGATTTTCACGCCGAGGGGGAAAGCTCGGGAAGGCGCATCACGTTCGGCGCGACGGAAGCCGCGGACGCTGCCGCCGCCGTCGCGTACCTGCGGCGCCGCGCCCCGGGCGAGCGCATCGGCGCCATCGGCGTGTCGATGGGCGGCGCGGCCGCGTTGTTAGGCAGGGCGCCGCTCGACGTGGACGCGCTCGTGCTCGAGTCCGTGTATCCGACGATCGACGCGGCGGTACGAGACCGCCTCGCCGCGCACGCCGGCCCGTTAGGCATGGCGCTCGAGCCGCTGTTTCTCGCGCAGCTCCGCCCACGATTCGGGATCGACCCCGCCGCGCTGCGCCCGATCGATCACATCGCCCAGGTCCGGGAGCCGCTCTTCATCATGTCCGGCACCGCCGACCGCGACACGCACCTCGATGAGGCGCAGGCCCTCTTTGCTCGCGCGCACGAGCCGAAGACGTTCTGGGCTGTGCCCGGCGCCGGACACGAGGATCTCCACGCCTCCGACCGTTCCGAATACGAGCGGCGCGTGCTGGCGTTTTTTGCGGCGACGCTGCCCCGTTAGGCGGCTGGCGCGCTCAGCGCGGCTTCGCCCGAAGATATTGCGGCGGCCACCGCACCTCCTGGCCCAACTCGTGCGCCGCCGCGAGCGGCCAGTGCGGGCGCCGCAGGAGCTCCCGCGCCATCACGACCATGTCGGCCTGACCCGATCGCACGATCGTGTCCGCCTGCGCCGCGCCGGTGATGTACCCGACCACCGCGCTCCGCACGCCGCCCTCGCGCCGAATGCGTTCCGCGAATGCCGCGTGATATCCGGGTCCCATGGGAATCTGCACCTTGGGCACCACGCCGCCCGAGCTGCAATCGATCGCGTCCACGCCGCTCTCGCCTAACCGGCGCGCCAGCGCCACCGATTGGTCCGGCGTCCACCCGTCGTCGCGCCAATCGGTGACGGAGAGACGCACGAGCAGCGGCAACCGCTCCGGCCATACCTCGCGTACGCTCGCGACCACCTCGAGCACGAGTCGGATGCGATGCTCGAACGATCCGCCGTACGCATCCGTGCGCACGTTGGACAGCGGCGAGAGGAACTGGTGCAACAAGTACCCGTGCGCGGCGTGCAGCTCGATCACCTCCATTCCCGCCGCGAGCGCGCGCTCCGCCGCGCGACGAAACGCCGACACGACGCGAGCAATGCCCGCGGCGTCGAGCGCATCGGGCGTCTGATAATGCTCGTCGAAGGGCAGAGCACTCGGCGCCGCGAGATGTGTCCATCCGCCGGCGTCGACGCCAACGGGACCGCCGCCTTCCCATGGCCGGCCCGTGCTCGCCTTACGTCCGGCGTGCGCCAGCTGCATGCCGAACACCGCGCCCTGCGACGCCACGAATCGCCCGATCCGCGCGAGCATGTCGACGTGCTCGTCCTTCCAGACGCCCAAGTCCTGCGGGCTGATGCGACCGTCCGCGGTCACGGCCGTCGCTTCCGTTAGGACCATGGCCGCGCCGCCGGCCGCGAACTGCCCGAGGTGGACGAGGTGCCAATCGGTGGCGAATCCATCCTCGCTCGAGTACTGGCACATGGGGGACACGACGATGCGGTTGCGCAGCGTGACGCCGCGCAGCGGCAGTGGCTCGAAGAGATGCATGAGATAGGCGATGAGTGCTAACGCAGGGCCTTGCGGACGACGAGCTTGAGTCCGGACCACGTCGCGTCGACGGCGCACACTTTCACGTCCACGAAGCCAAGGGGCAGCGCGAGCGCGCGCACCGTGTCTTCGGTGATGTCGGTCGGCACCTTCGCCGACTTCTTCGGCCACGACACCCACACCACCGCCGTCGGGCCGAGCGTGCGCCGATAGCGTTTGAGTGCCGTATCGAGGTCGGCGGCGCGCGATGCAAACACATGGACCATGTCCGTGGTGCGCGTCGCGCGCGTCACGAGCGTCACGCCATCGGGCATCGGGTGGACGATCGACGTGTATTCGGCCGGCGCATTCGCGGTGCACAGCGACATGCCTGCCTTGATGCCGAGCTTGTCGGCGAGCGGCGTCCCCGAATAACCGGCCATGGCGTGCGACTCCTCGGCGTGGTGTACCCGGAGAAGTTTGCCGCGGCGCAGGCCGCAATTCAATACAATGAATGCAGCACGCCGGCGGGTTTCGTTAGGCGAAGACCGTGCAGCCGCCACGGTCGCGACGGCATCGCACGTCGGCGCGAGGAAACCTTGTGCGCGCAAGCCGCCCGGCCCGGGAACCGGAGGGGTTCCGTGTGGTAGAAACGGCGGTAACTTCCAGCGGATTTCTGGTCCGTCACCTGCCGGAGCGGGCGCGGCACTGCCGCGTTCGCTCCGTTGCTCACTGTGGAGCCTGGAGCAATGCCCCTTCGTGTCAGCACGCGCCGATCCGCCGCCGACGCCGTCGATGTCCCGCTGCTCGTCCTTGCGTTTCGCAAGCATCCGACGCTGCCGCCCGACCTCGCGGCGCTCGACGCGAAGCTCGGCGGGACGCTCGGGCACACGCTGAGCCGGCGCGAGTTCCGCGGCGGCCGCGACGAGGTGCTGCACCTGTCGGGGGCCGCCGGCGGCGCCAATCCGCAGCGCGTGCTGCTCGTTGGGTTAGGCGACCCGTCCGACGTGCCGGGCGCGCTGCGCCGCGCCGCGAGCATCGGCGCGCGCCAGGCGCGCAAGCTCGGCGCGGGCGCGCTCGCGTGGTACGACGGCGGACGCAGCGCGGACACGGTCGAGGCGGTGACCGTCGGGCTGCTCCTGGGCGCATGGGAGTATGCCGATCTCAAGACGCCGCCGCCGGTCGATGAGCGCCGCCCTGAGCTCGAGTCGGCCGTGATCTTGTGCGACGATGCGGCGGCCGCGCAGGCTGTGGACCGCGGCATCGCGATCGGCGAAGGGATGGCGCTCGCGCGCCGTCTCGCGATGATGCCCGGGAATCTGTGTACGCCGTCCTACCTTGCCGACACCGCGCGCGAGATCGCCGCGCGACACGGCATGCAGGTCACGGTCCTCGGCCGCGCGGAGATGGAGAAAGAGCAGATGGGCTCGTTCCTGTGCGTGGCGCAGGGCACGCCGCAGGATCCCAAGCTCATCGCGCTGGAGTACAAGCACGGACCGGCGGGTGCCAAGCCGATCGCGCTCGTCGGCAAAGGTCTGTGCTTCGACTCGGGCGGCATCTCGATCAAGCCGGCGCAGGGCATGGAGGCGATGAAGTTCGACATGTGCGGCGCGGCCGGTGTGTTAGGCGCGATGGAATCGATCGCGCGGCTCGCGCTGCCCGTGAACGTCGTCGGCCTCGTGGGCAGCACCACGAACATGCCGTCGGGTACGGCCGTGAATCCCGGCGACGTCGTCCGCAGCCACCTCGGCAAGACCATCGAAGTGATCAACACCGACGCCGAGGGACGGCTGGTGCTGGCTGACGTGCTGTCGTACGCGCGGCGGTTCTCGCCATCGGCGGTCGTCGATGCCGCGACGCTCACCGGCGCGTGCGTGATTGCGTTAGGCCATACCGCCAGCGGCGTGTTCGGCACCGACGACGCACTCGTGTCCGACGTCCTGGCGGCCGGCACGCGCGCGGGCGAGCCCGGATGGCAGCTCCCCCTGTTCGACGAGTACAAGGATCTCATCAGGAGCGACGTCGCCGACATCAAGAACACGGGCGGGCGTCCCGCCGGCGCGTGCACGGCGGCGATGTTCCTCAAGGAGTTCGCCGAGGACGTCGCCTGGGTGCACCTCGATATTGCCGGCACGGCGTACTCGGAGTCCGACCTCACGTACATCCCCAAGGGGCCCACGGGGGTCCCGGTGGGCACGTTCGTCGAGCTGGTGCGGGGGAGGGCGCGCTGACGCTCGCCCGCCGTTCCGTTAGGCGCGCGCCGTGGCTGGTGCTGCTCGCGCTCGCCCTCGGCGGGACGGCGGCCGCGCAGGCTGTACCGGCGCCGCGCGATACCACGCGCCCGGATACCACGCGCCGGGACACGACCGCGCGCAGGGACACCACCGGCGCCAAGGCCGATACATCCCAGCACGCCGTGCCCATGCCGTCGGACACGACGCATTCCGATACGACGAGCGACACGACGCAGGTCCCCAAGGACACGATCAAAGCACCGCTCGCGCACGCCGAGCTCCCGCAGTTGGTGGGCATCGGCGCGCAGTACCATTGGGATCGCGATCAGATCTACGCGTCCGGTGCGATCAATCTTCTCGATCTGCTGAAGCTGATTCCGGGCGTCACCGCGTTTCGATCCGGATGGGTTTCGTCGCCGCAATACGCCGCGTATCTCGGGAATCCGGCGCGCGTGCGCTACTTCTATGACGGAGTCGAGATCGAGAATCTCGACCCGCGCTCGCCGGGCGCGCTGGACGCAGCCGAGGTGCAGCTGTTCTCGCTCGAGGAAGTATCCGTCGAGCGCGGCGCCGACGAGCTGCGCGTTTACCTGCGCAGTTGGCGCGTGCAGCGCACGTCGACCAACACGCGCGTCGACGTCCTAACGGGCGACGAAGGCACGAACCTCTATCGCGGGTTCTACGGCAAGCGGTACGGCAACGGCATGGCGTTGCAGTTGGCGGGCCAGCAGTACGGCACCAACTCCAGTCCGAGCATCGGCGGCGGCGACGAGCTCGCGCTCACCGGCCGTCTCGGTTGGGCGAAGGGTCCGTGGAGCATCGATGCGTACGCGATTCGCGCCAGTCGCACGCGCGACGAACAGGACCAGGATCTGGTCTCGGGCGTGAACGGCGTCGTGCCGGAACAGGACCGCACGCGCACCGACGCGTACCTGCGCGCGGGCTACGGCGATCCAGATTCGGGTTCGTGGGCGCAGGTGATGGTGGCCACGGAGCAGTTCGCCGAGCACTCGGGCTTCCACGCGCCACTCGATTTCGCGCCGGCCGACTCCGCGGACACGACCATGTCCGCCAAGCAGCTCGTGGCCACCGGCGGCTTCACGCGCTGGGGCTTGCGGCTGAGCGCCGCCGACCGTCTGCACTTTTTGCCTAACACTACCCTGAACTCGCTCGAGGCGCGCCTCGCGTACGAGCGCAAGGAGTTGGCGGTGTCGTTCTTCGCCGACTACCGGGGGCCGGACACGACGTCCACCGAGGAAGCATCGGCGCGGTTCACCCCGCTCGACTTTTTCTCGGTGACCGGCGCGGTGACGCACCGGCACGGCGGCGGCGCGGACGGCGGCGAACAGGTCGCCGTTAGGCTCGAAGTGGGACTCAAGGTGTTCAACGCGTGGCTCACCGGCGGCATCCTGCGGCGCGACGCGACACTCGTGCCGGGCCTATCGGCGTACGACACGAGCTTCGTCGCACGCCGCGCCATACCGGCGACGGGCATCTATGGCTCCATTCGCGGAAAGTTCTACAAGGACATCGGCGCCGACGTCTGGGGCGTGCGGTACTCGAACAACGGGTACTATCGCCCGCAGGTGCAGACGCGTGAGGAGTTGTACCTCGACACGAAGTGGCTGAACCGCTTCCCCAGCGGCAACTTCGGATTCCGCGGCTCGATCGCGCACGAATTCCGCCAGAACGTCCTGTTTCCGACGACGACAACCGACGAGACGTTCGACAACAACGCGCCGTTCGCGGTTTTCAGCCACGTGCTCGTGGGCAGCATCGAAGTGCGCATCATCGATGCGGTGATTTTCTTCCATTCGACCTACGGCATCAATCCGCCGATCTACGAGATCGTCCCGGGCTACGCGCAGCCGCGGCAGTTGCTCACGTACGGTGTGAGGTGGCAGTTCTGGAACTGAGAGATCGGACACGCCCGGACAAAGCCGGACAAGGCAAGCAATTTCAAAGTGCTCGAGTACCTGCCCCGAGAAAGACAACGGCATTCCCGGTTTGCCGGCTTTGTCCGGTTGTGTCCGCTCCGTGCTGATTCAGTTTGCACGTCGACTTTCCCGAGAGGTCAGCAGGGTCTCGCGTGTCCGCCTCCGCTGCCTGACAGGCATCTACGAGTTTGAAGCGGACACACCCGGACACAGCCGGACAAGGCGGACCTATTTGTCATTGCTCGCGATGTCCGCTTCCGACACAACAACGACGTTCCTGTTTTGTCCGTCCGTGTCCGCCTCGTCCGCGTTCACAGGCGTGAGGCTTTCAACATCGTCGGAGGCGGATTCGGGAGACGCCGCAGGTCTCACGCGTCCCGAGTCGCTCAACGGCCGCGCCCGAATCGCACGAAACTGAACCACTACTAAATGGGCCGGCACCTGTAGCCGGAACAAGCCCGTCAACCGGTCAATGCAACGGGTGCGGCCGGCACCGACGCCCACGTGGAGACGGACGACCGGACACGACGGGCCATTCTGCGGCGTGTGGTCCCTCCCTATTGGCTGGAGCCGGCGTCGCGGGCAACGTCCCGTGGTTAGTCATTCGTTGTTCGTTTCGTGCTTTCCTACCCGTGGTCCGTCCGTCGTTGTTCGTGACCAGTGCGTCCAGCGAAACATGATGCGACCTGAGAAGCCGGCTACGGCCGTCGCCGGATGACGAACACCGAACGACGGACCACGGGTGGGAAACACGAAACGCACAACGAATGACGGACCGCGATATCCCGCGCGAGATTACGCCTCGTCGTCAGGTCAGTCGATGGCAACCGTTGCACGCACCGATTGAATCAGCCCACGAAAAAAAAGGCGCCCGGGGTGGGCGCCTTCTGTTCGTTCGCGCGGCTGCGCGGATTTCGCGATGTCGCGACCACGCCTACTTCACCGTGACGCTCTTCGTACTCGAG
>DASVAC010000115.1:0-23454 GCA_036376535.1 Gemmatimonadaceae bacterium
CGGCCGGTCGGCGTAGGCCCCCACTTGGACCTCACCCATCCTTTCACCTGCAGCCGCTCGAGCGCGGGATAGAGCGAGCCCTGCTCGACCGACAACACGTCCTGGGACAGCCGTTCGATGTGCTGCGCGATCGCGTACCCGTGCATGGGCGCGGCGCTCAGGGACTTGAGGATCAGCATCTCCAGCGTGCCGGCGCCCAACGGACCGCGCCCGCCGGATGCATCGCGTGCCATAGGTGCTCCGCTACAGGTAGTCGGCAGCAATATGTAGTGGACTGACCATTGGCGCAAGCGAGGGGCAACGGGGGAGTTCGGTGACGGAGAAAGCCGGGGAGTGCAACGAACGAACCGAGTCGAGCCGATTGAGGGGGCAGGTCCCCGTGCTCCGTCATTCGTTCTTCGTTTCGTGCTTTCCGACCCGTGGTCCGTCATGCGTTGGTCGTGATCAGCGCTGGTCCGAGCGAACGTGATGCGACCTGCGCCCGACCGATGATGGACGGCCGCGGCGAGACGGCCATGATCCGCGCACGCAGGCCACGGCCGCCGCCGGGTGACGAACAACGAAGGACGGACCACGGGTAGGCAAGCAGGAAACCAACAACGGATGACGCACTGAATCCCGCGCCAGACTGAGCCTCGGTGGCGAGGTCAATGGCTTCGATGGGCCGGAGACGCTCTCTCTTCCTGCCGCGAGATGTTACGTCACCGCAATTCGGAACAGGACCACTTAGGTGGCGGGTGGCGCGTGCCGCTCGTTCTCGGACACGAGTGGACAGCTCGTACACAACCCGCCGGCCGGAACGAGGTAGAAGCGGCAGCAGCTCGCGCGGCGCAAGTGGAGATGTACGCGGCGGCCCGATTCGACCGCCGTCACCTCCGGCCGCATCTCGGCAACGACGTCATCGCCCGCGAAGAATTCGTCGAGCATGCGCGCGAGTGGTTGCTGGTCATCGTGGGCCGGCCACAGCGCGACGAAATGCGACGCCCATACGGACGTGAGGACGCCCCAGATCGCGCGCTCGGCGAACGCCGACCAGGTGAACACGGTCGCGACGACGGGGGCGGACTGCGCGACGAGGTCGTCGCGAAGCGCGCGCAGCAACGCGCGATCGTTAGGCACAGTGCGCATGGAGGGATGGTGCGCGCGCGGGTCGTCCGCGACGACGGTGCCGCGCGCCTCGAACACGGCCGTCCCATCGACGTACGCCGATTGGTTGAATCGAATGGCGATATTGGCGAGCGAGCAGTCGGGCACGCAGCGAAAGCGCAGGAACGGGGCGATGGCCATCGCCGACGTCCATCCGAAGTGGAGCGCGAACGAGCCCGCGATCGTCCGACGGTCATCCGTCTGCGACCGCGCGCCGATGCGCTCGAGGAGCGCACGGAAGTGTCCGCCGCTCGCGTCGCGGAACTCGTCACCGGAAATCCAACCGGCTCCCGTTGGGCGTCCGAGCTCGACTCCCCACCCCACTTGGAGAGCGCGCAGCGTCTCGTAGATCTCGGCGACCGGCGATCGATCGGTTTCGCTCACGCGACCTCGATCGACACCCTGGCGGAGCGATGCCGCACGCGCCTTACGGACGCTTTTCGAGCGCGGCGAGCGAGTCGGCGTGACGCCGTCGGGCAGCGGCTATCGAGTCGAGCCGCTGCCGCACGCGCACCAACACGGCTTTCGTCTGCGCATTGATGGTGCTGTCGCGTTTGCGCTGCGCGTTCGACGGTCCGCCGAACGGAATGGGCGCATCTATGGTAATTCCGCCGCGAGCGGACACGGGCACGCCGGCCGCCCGCGCAGCCCGGTCTGCCATCTCTTGCGCTCGCAGCTGCGCATCGCGATCGACGCCAGAGGTCGGGATGCGCACGGCCGTGCTCGGTGGCGTTGCTCCGCCGCCGTAGGCAGGCGCCGTCGGCGCGTCGGGCAAGAGCAGCGGCGACACTCCGTGTGCGGTCCAGCGTCGCTGGAAATCCGAGACGGCCGATCGCGTCGCGTTAGGCGAAGGTCGGGCGCCGACACTCGAATCCGCCGCGACGGGATCGGGTGGCGGCGCCGCGAGCCTCGAGTGCACGGCGGTCGCGGGCTCCGGTCGCGGCGACACGCGCGCCCGCGTCCGGACCTCCGCTTTGCTGCGCACCACCGGCGGCTTGGCATCCGGACTCACGTATGCGATCCGGTGCGCGCGCTCCGTCTCGTGCGCGGGCGCGGGACTCGACATGGGAATCACGCGAGCCGGCACGCTCGTGAGAACCATGAGCGCCGTGGCGATTGTAACGCCGGACGCAGCAGCAGTGCTCGCGACACGGTCGGTTTTCGAGACTGTGTCCGCTCGGAGTCGCATCTCGCACGTTCGCGACTGCCGCGAGCTACGTCAACTGCAGAACCTGAACGGGCTACCGCCATCGTCTGGTATGATGATCATACCGCTATCGGTGACGAGGCGAGCACGAACTGCAGATTCCGCAGCCCAACCGGCCCCTTCCGCACCACACGGAACCCGGCGCCGACGAGCAGCCGGACGATGTCGTCGAGCGCAATACCACCGTGGCGATGCATGCGATCGAGCAGTCCACCTTGCTCGCGAGCGCTGTTCTCGAAATCGACGGCGAGTAGCCGGCCACCTTGCCGCAACACGCGGCGCGCCTCGCGCACGCACTGCTCTCGCACCGGACGAGGCAGGTGATGCAGCATGAGCGTGCTCAGCACGACGTCGAAGCGCGCGTCGGGAAACGGCAGCGTCTCGGCGACGCCTGTCTCGAAGACCACAGTCGATCCAGCCTTCGTGCCTTTGCGCCGGGCTCTCGCAATCATCTCGGGCGACGCGTCGATGCCGTACACCTCTCCGCGCGCACCGACGCGCTGCTTGGCAGCGAGCGCGAGGCTGCCCGTTCCGCAGCCGATGTCGAGGACCGCCTCACCCGGCTCGATGCCCGCGAGCTCGACCAGTCGCTCGCGGAATGCGCGCTCGCGCCCGCGCGTCATCCACCAGGCCAGCAAATCGTAGTAGCGTGCCGCCGAGTGCAGCACGATGCCTTTCGTCTGGAGCGTGGGCGCTCCCTGCTTGGTCATCACGGAATCCCCCAGTTGGGCCGTCTGACGAATACCTTAACCGGAACGGAGCGGGCGCACAGAACGCTCTACCGCGCAATGTTCGGTTCGGAACAGATTCGCTCGACGTGTTCACCACGTTGGGCGACTGGACACAGGGGGCGTATCTGACGGGCGACCAACGCAAAGATCGTCGCGTCGAAAAAACCGAGCGGCTTCTGCACGACGCGCTCTCATCGTTGATCCACGAGAAAGCCTACGACGAGATCGTCGTGAAGGAGATCTTGGCCCGCGCGAACGTCGGGCGATCGACGTTCTACGCGCATTTTCGAGACAAAGACGAGCTGCTCGTGAGCGGCATCCGCGACATGGTTGGCGCGCGCAGCGTCGCGTCGTCACCCTCCACCGCATCCGTCGACCACGTCGTCAGATTCAGCCTGCCGATCTTGCGGCACATTGCAACCCATCGCGCGCCTAACGCAAAGCCGGGAGCGCACGGGCGCCAGAAGGTCGTGCACGATCACCTGCGGCAGGTACTCGCCGAGCTCGTGGCCCGTGATCTCGGGACGGGATCCGGCGCGATGAAGATCGGTGCTGTGTCGCCCGAGCTCCTGGCGCGGCACGTCGCTGCGACGTTCGTGCTCGTCCTCGAGTGGTGGACAGATCGCGGTTGCGCCCTCTCGGCGGTCGAGGCCAACGATGCATTCCGTGCGTTAGTCATGCCCGTCGTGTCGCGGGCGCTGCAGTGAGCCGCGGCTAGTCCGAGGACGGCTTTTCGCTCTTGTCGTCGCCCGACGAATCATCGGCAAACTCCCAAGCCCGTCGCGGAATGCCGGTGGCAGCCGACAAACGCCAGCGGAACCGGAGTGGTCCGGCCGATGGTTGGGCGTCCTCTGCCTCGAGCTCGATGGCTTCCACGTGTTGCCCCGACAACCGCTTGACGAGATTCCGCTGCTCCTCGGTCAGCACGATGCGCACTGGTTCCTGGTCGGCCATGTGATCCGCTCCTCACTCGGTTGGGGCGATTGATCCTCGGCAAGGACCGCCGAGGAACCTGCGGGTTGAATCGAGGCGGCCGCTGGCGACTCGGCAATGCTCGTTACGAGATCGTGTCAAACGTGGAGGGCGCGAACGATCGCCGGCGGCATGGGCGGTACGCACGCCGATTGCACTGCGCGTATCGGGCGTCGCGAATCCCGGCGTCGCCGCCTGGGTCAACCACTGCTCCCTGAATGCCCACCTGGTCTCGGCCGGCGCACGGCTCGCACCGTCCCGCTCTTCCCGCCGCCGCAATAGAACCGATCGCTCCCATCCGATTCGAGCCCCGAGATCTTGACATCGGGGGGCATCGTTAGGCGCTCGAGCACGGCGCCGGTGCGTGGATCGATGCGGCGCAGATCGCTCTCGTCGCCCTCCCACGTGGCGTGCCACAGCTCGCCGTCGACCCAGGTGACACCCGTGACGAACCGGTTCGACTCGATCGTGCGAAGAATCGCGCCGGTCGCGGGGTCGATCTGATGAATCTTGCGCGCGTGATACTCACCTACCCAGAGCGTCCCTTCCGCCCACGCGAGTCCCGAATCGCCGCCGGCGCCCGGCGCGGGAATCGTCGACACGACGCGCCGGGTTTTCGGATCGATCTTCTGGATTCGCTGCTCGGCGATCTGATACAAGAACTCGCCATCGAACGCGGTTCCGGCGTGTGCCGGCACATCGATCGCGCGTTGCTCCTCGCCAGTTGCCGGGTCGAATGCGCGCACCGCATCACCGGCGGCAAACCAGACCGACCGCCCGTCGTACGTGACGCCGGCCACGTTCGCCCGCGGGAACGGGCCGTATTCGCGAATGATCTCTGCAGTGCGTTTGCGCATGATATCAGCCTAACCGATTGGCAGTGCCGCGGGGAGTAACAATGCCGTCGTGAATCCGGAGACGGGAGGCATGATCCAGCGCCGGGCGCGGCCGCGACCGAACGGCTGCACCTTCCCCTCGCGTGCGAGATCCTCCAGCGCTCGCTGCAGCGTGCGCTGACTCGCGCCGAGCGCGAGAGCGAGCGCCGATGTCGACCAGGCCTCGCCATCGTCGAGCAGCGCGAGCACCGATGCATGTTCCTCGTCGACCGGCCGCGCCAGCACCAGCACGTCGGTCGCACGCCGCGGCACGAGCGCAAACCCCCGCTTCGTCGCGCGGATCTCGGCGCTCCGGCGCAACGCAACGCGAAGCCGTCCAATCTCGACGCGCAGTCGCGCGCGGTGCGAGTCATCGATGTCCTTGGCGCCGAACGCGCGCGCGAGGAGCACGTCGCGCGCCACGTCGTCGGGCCACGCTTCGCCCAGCGCGCGGGCGAGCGCGAACAGTACCGGGCGCGTCGCGAGCGACACCGACGCGCCCGAGTGCCTAACGGCGTTGCGGCATGCATCCACGATCAGCGCCTCCGATGCCAGTACGGCTTCGACATCCTCGAGCACGAGCGACCGGTCGCCGCCGCGCCCAGTGAGGCGAGCCGCGGGCGCGTCCAGGACGACGGACGCCCGTTCCACCTCGGCCACGAGCGACGCAATTCCGGCCGCCTCGGCCGCGACCCTCGCGCGCGCGAGCGCGTCGCGCGCTGCTCGCGTGCGCAGCCGCCGGAGCGCGATGCCGGCGACCACGAGCTCGAACGCGGCTCTCGACGCCGGCGGAAACAGCGACACGTCGAGATCGGCGATGGCGCGGTCCGCGTCATCCAGGTGTCCCGTGAGCAGCAGACGGCGAGCCATGAGATGCCGCGCGTGCGCGGCATTCACGACGTCGCCGTGACCCGCCAGCGTTGCCTGCGCCGCCTCGAGCGCCTTGACCGGCCAGCCGAGGTCGCGCGTGACGAGAGCGATTTCCGCTTCGGCCACCGCGCAGCGCGCGCGCGCCACGGCCTCTCGAGGTCCGAACGCCTTCGCCGCACGCCGGAGCAACGCGCGCGCGCGGTCGAGATCTCCGAGCTGCGCCATGGCGATCCCGCGCAGCGCGAGCGCGGCCGCGTCGTCGCGCAGCGCCACACGGTTGAGCGCGCCTAACGGATCGCCGGCCGCGAGCGCGCGGGCGGCAGCATGGATCATCGAGTCCATTGGAATCCCGTCACACTTGTTACTCACACCCGCGAACAGCCCGCTCCTACACTATCGCTCGTCCACCGGCTGCTCGTAAGACGACGGCCGCCACGTTGACCAGCGCACGACAGGAGAGACCAGGTGCACTACTCATTGCTGATTTATCAGACGGCGTCGCAGTTCGCCGACCGGACCGATCCCGCGCATCGCGACGCCGCCAACGGAGCGTTCGGACGCTACGTGGGCACGCTGCAGGGCGCCGGCATCCTCCTAACGACGCTGGGCATCGAGCCGCCGGACACCACCACCACCGTTCGCTCGGGTGCCGGCGCGCCCCGCGTCGAGCCCGGCCCGCACGCCCACACGACGGCGCAGCTTGGCGGCGTGTGCATCATCGACGTGCCCGATCAGGACGCGGCAGTCGCGTGGGCGAAGCGCGCGCCGTTCGATCACTGCGACGTGGTCGAGGTGCGCCCGACCCGCGTCGTGCCGTCCGCCTAACCGTCCATACCCACACCCAACATGGAGAGCACGACCATGACGACCACCGTGACCGGAACTCGCGACGAATGGCTGAAGGCTCGACTCGAGCTGCTCGAGGCCGAAAAAGAATTGACCCGCCGCGGCGACGAGATCGCTCGCCAGCGACAGGCGCTGCCCTGGGTCCGAGTCGAAAAGAATTACCGGTTCGACACGGAACACGGGAGCGCGTCCCTGGCCGACCTGTTCCGCGGACGCTCGCAACTCCTCGTCTACCACTTCATGTTCGGCCCCGACTACACGGCGGGCTGCCCGTCGTGCTCGAGCATCGCCGATGGCTTCAACGGAGTCGTCGTGCATCTCGAGAATCACGATGTGTCGATGTTCGCGGTGTCGCGTGCACCGCTCGCCAAGCTCTCGGCGTACAAGCAGCGCATGGGGTGGACGTTCCCCTGGGCATCTTCGTTCGGCGACAACTTCAACTTCGACTTCAGCGTCGCGTTCACGGAGCTCGAGCAGCGCAGCGGCGGCATCGAGTACAACTATCGGCGCGAATCCGCGATGCCGGAAGCAGTGATGAAGCGGACCCTCGCCGAGTGGAAGCAGCTCGGCCCCGAGGCGCCGGTGGGTCAGTACGCCGCGTCCACCGGAACCGATGTGGCCACGTACCTGCGCGAGCGGCCGGGCTTGAGCGCGTTCGCCTTGCGCGACGGCGAGGTCTACCACACGTACTCGACGTTCGCGCGCGGGCTCGACGGGCTGTGGAGCATGTACCAGTGGCTCGACCGCGCTCCGTTAGGCCGCAACGAGCGCGGCATGTGGCTCCGCCACCGCGACATGTATCCGGCGCGGTGAGCGCGATGTCGATGGTGTCTCCGGCCCTGATGGCGCTGACATCGGTCGCGATGATGGTGGCGATGATGCTGCCATCGATCGCGCCCGTCGTCTGGCGCTACCATGGCCATCTACGCGCGATCCGCGACCTGCGATCCGCCCAACGGACGGCGCTCTTCGCCGCGGGCTACGCGGGCGTGTGGACGGTCATCGCTCTGGCATTGTTCGCGATGACCGCCGCGTCGCCGGCCGACACGGCTTCGCCGGCGGATCCGCCCTTCGCGCCGTGGGCTGCAGGCGCCATCATTCTGTGCGCGGGCGTCATCCAACGTTCACGATGGAAAGCGAATCAACTGCTCCGCTGCCGCGAGGCATGTGTGCCTGCACGCGCGGTCGGGAAAACCCTCATGACGGCGTGGAGCGACGGCGTAAGGCTCGGTGTCGACTGTGGACTCAGTTGCGCTGCGCCAATGGCGGTTCTGTTCGTCGCGGGCCTGATGGACGCACGCATGATGTTGGTCATCACCGCGGCGATCACCGCCGAGCGTATCGGACCCGGCGGTGCGCGCATCGCGCGGCTCACTGGCGCCGTCGCACTCGTCGTTGGATTGCTGATGTGCCTGCGAGCCATCGAAAGCTCGATGCCCCTGTAGCAGCGGGGTCGCATACGCACCCGGCGGCAGCAATTGTCGGCGTCGGCGCGTTAGGCGTACGCGATTCCGCGTCCCGCGGCGAGCACGTCGAGCAGCTCGAGCGCTGCATTCGCCGCGTGACCGTCGAGGTCCGCCATAGGGTCGAAGGCAGTCAACGCCGCGGCGACGATCTCGAACCGGGCGGCAACCCGCTCAACGAACGCGCGCACCTGGCCTGGTGTCGGGCCGCCCGCCGACGCGTATTCATTCGCCCGAAGAGATTCGACACCGTGAACGTCGAGATCGATGTGCAGATAGACGTTCCGCACACGACTCGCCAAACGATCGAGCGGTGTATCCGAAGACATCATGTCCTCGCGCATCCACTCGAAGGATTCGAGCGCACGGTGCTCCGCGTCACTCGCCTCGCGTCCACCAACAACCAGCACTCTGTCCGGCGGCACAGGGGAAAAATGAGGCACGGTACTGGTAATTTGACGCCAACAGCGTCCTGTTAGCGTCGAGAGCGCCTGTCCGTCAAAGAATCCGCTCGGCGTCGTTTCCGGCATCTCGAGGTCGGGGTGCGCGTCGAGCCAGATAACGCCGATCTCCGCAGCGCCGACGCCTGCGACAGTGCCGACCGACGAATTGCAATTCCCGGCGAGTACGATTGGCCGCTCTCCGCGACTCACGGCGTCGCGTACGGCGACCGCGATCAGCTGCTGAAGACGACGTGCCGCGCCAATCTCGGTCCAAAACTGGTCGCTCAACTCGATCGGCACGTGGCGAACGGAGTGGCGCGCAGCTTCAAGGCGCCGAATGGCGCCGGCTTCGAGGAGTCGCAACGGACCGCCGCCCATTCGCAGAGCGCGTCGACCGCTGTCATATGGCACCGTGATCAGTGCAATCATGCCGCTCGTGTTCTGCGGTGACTACCGGCGTGTTAGGCGCACGGTCTCGCCCTGCCGTCAGTCTTTACGGAATCAGCTGAGCGAGGGGTACCCGTCGGCAGGTACAGTCATTGGGCAACGTCGGCGAAAGCTACAAAACCGTACCACTGAGAGAATCGCTGCGGGCAACTCCCCGTGGTCCGTCATTCGTTGTTCGTTTCGTGTTTTCCTACCCGTGGTCCGTCGTTCGGTGTTCGTCATCCGGTGACGGCCGTGGCCGGCTTCTCAGGTCGCATCATGTTTCTGCGACGCACAGATCACGAACAACGATGGACGGACCACTGGTAGGAAAACACGAAACGAACAACGAATGACGGACCACGGTATCGCGCGCGACGACGACCTGTGGGCGGATCTCGATTTCGCTTTGGTCTGGTGCCACGGCGTCGCGGTGCCCCCAAGGTGTCGCGGACCTGCTTCCAGCACAACGTGCCACTGGGCCTGACACTTCGTTAGAGGCGAACGCGTCGCAGAAGTTGCGCGTTGGCTGCGACGATGATCGTGCTCAGCGACATGAGCACCGCGCCGACCGCCGGCTGCATCACGATGCCCCAGCGAGCCGCCACACCGGCTGCCAGCGGAAGCGCGACGACGTTGTATCCCGCCGCCCACCACAGGTTCTGCACCATCTTGCGATAGGTCGCGCGACTCAGCTCGATGATGCGCGGAATGTCCCGCGGGTCACTGCGGACGAGTACCACGTCGCCGGCTTCGACCGCCACGTTGGTCCCGGCCCCGATCGCGATACCGACGTCTGCCGTTAGCAATGCCGGCGCGTCGTTCACACCGTCGCCCACCATTCCGACGCGCACGCCCGAGCGCTTCACGTCCTGGATCTTCGCTGCCTTCTGCTCGGGCAGCACCTGCGCGAACACCTCGGTGATCCCGACATCGGATGCGACCGCACGCGCCACCGGTTCCGCGTCGCCGGTGATCATGATGACGCGCACGCCTTGCGCCTCGAGCCGCTGGACCGCTTCGCGCGACTCCGGCCTAACGGCGTCGGCGATCGCGAGCACCGCGCGCGCCTTGCCGTCTTCGACTAGCGTGATCGTTGCTTGGCCACGCTCGGACGAGCGCCGCACCGCATCAGCGAGCTCGGACGGGAGTCGCACATCGAGCTGCCGCAACATCGCAGGACCGCCCACGCTCACCTTCCGGTGGTCCACCATGGCGCTGACGCCCTGCCCTGCCGTCGCGACAAAACCGGATGCCGACGGCACCTCGAGTCTGCGTTCCGTCGCCGTCGCCACAATACCGCGTGCAATCGGATGTTCGGAATCGCGCTCGACGGCGGCGGCCAGCCGCAATGCGTCATCCGGCGGCATGTCCAGCGTGGTGACGACATCGACGACGCGGAATTCGCCTCGAGTGAGCGTGCCGGTTTTGTCGACGAAGATCGCGTTGAGATTGCGCGCGTCCTCGAGGCCGCGCCGGTCGCGCACGAGCAGTCCGTTGCGTGCCCCAATGGTGGTGGAGATCGCGACGACGAGTGGAATCGCCAGGCCTAACGCATGCGGGCAGGCGATCACGAGCACCGTCACGACGCGCTCGATCGCGAACGACGGCGACGCGCCCGCGACGGTCCAGCCGACGAATGTCAGGATCGCCGCGACGATCGCAATGATCGTGAGCGCGAACGCGGCGCGATCCGCCAACGCCTGCGCGCGAGAGCGCGACGTCTGCGCCTGCTCGACGAGCCGCATCATGCCCGCGAGCGCCGTGTCATCACCAACGTGCGTGATGCGGATGCGGAGCGATCCAGATCCGTTGAGCGTACCGCCGACGACCTCGCTGCCGGCTTTCTTCGTCACCGGCACCGACTCACCCGTGATCATCGACTCATCGACGTCGCTCTCGCCTTCGATGACATCGCCGTCGGTCGGGACGCTGCCGCCCGGGCGAATCAGCACCACATCGCCAACGCGCAGGTCGGTGAGTGGAACGTCCTCGAGTGCGTCACCGTTCACGCGCGTGGCCGTGGACGGCAGGAGCTTCGTCAGCTCTTTGAGCGCGCCGCTCGCCTGCGCAATCGATCGCATCTCGATCCAGTGGCCGAGGACCATGATGGTCACGAGCGTCGCGAGCTCCCACCAGAGATCCATTCCGGGATAGCCGAACGTCACCGCCAAGCTGAAGAGGAACGCGACGCTGATCGCGAGTGCGATGAGGGTCATCATTCCGGGGCGACGATCGGCGAGCTCGCTTCGCGCGCCGCGAATGAATACCCAGCCGCCGTAGAAGAACACGCCGGCACCGAAGATCGCTGGTATGAAGCGAGCACCGTGGAACGTCGGCGCGGCGTAGTGGAACCACCGCTGGAGCATCGGCGCCCAGACAAGCGTCGGAATGCTCAGGGCGAGCGTGCCCCAGAACTTCTGCCTGAACATCTCGACGCTATGCCCCGCGTGCTTGTCGTGCGTAGCGGGCGCTTCATGCGCGTGATGCGGGTGTGTCATGTGGGTCCCGGAACATAAACTTCAGCTCATGAAGAAAATCGGCTTCCTATCCTTTGGTCATTGGAGCGCATCGCGCCCATCAGCCACGCGGTCCGCGCGCGATGCCCTACAGCAGTCGATTGAATTGGCTGTCGCGGCAGAGGAGCTTGGCGCGGACGGCGCCTACTTTCGCGTACATCACTTTGCGCAGCAGCTCGCGTCCCCCTTCCCGCTTCTCGCCGCGGTAGGCGCAAGAACGAGTCGCATCGAGATCGGAACGGCCGTTATTGACATGCGGTACGAGAATCCGTTCTACATGGTCGAGGACGCGAGCGCGGCTGACCTGATCAGCAACGGCCGACTCCAACTCGGAATCAGCCGCGGCTCCCCGGAACAGGTTATCGAAGGTTGGCGTCACTTCGGCTACACGCCGTCGGAGGGCGGAACCGATGCAGACATGGGCCGTCGTCATGCCGAGGTTTTTCTCGGGCTTCTGAAAGGCGATGGGTTCGCCCAACCCAATCCTCGGCCAATGTTTCCGAATCCGCCCGGGCTGCTTCGGCTCGAGCCGCATGCACCGGGACTGCGCGATCGGATCTGGTGGGGCTCGGCGTCCAATTCAACTGCGATCTGGGCGGCAAAGCACGGGATGAACATGCAAAGCTCCACGCTCAAGGAGGACGAGTCGGGCGAGCCCTTTCACGTCCAGCAGGCTCGCCAGATCCGCATCTTCCGGCAAGCGTGGGCAGATGCCGGGCATACCCGTGAGCCGCGCGTCTCGGTGTCGCGATCCATCTTCCCGTTGATGACCGACCGCGACCACGCGTACTTCGGTCGCGATGAACGCCGTGATCAGATCGGAGTCATCGATAACATGCGGGCCGTGTTCGGTCGGTCCTACGCTGCTGAGCCGGACGTGTTAGTCGAAGAATTGAGACAGGATGAGGCCATCGCGGAAGCCGACACGCTGCTTCTGACTGTGCCTAACACACTCGGCGTCGAATACAATTCGCACGTGATTGAATCCATCCTCACGCACGTCGCGCCCGCGTTAGGCTGGCGATAGACTATTGTCGCCCGGAGCGGGTTGCGATCGGGCGTCGGTCGCGATCCCGCTGCGCAGCCGCTCGAAGGCGTAGCGCATGAGCGTCTCGACGGCACCCGGCTCGCGGAGCTGGCCGTCGACCGCGAGCATGGCGATCCCGTGCACCAGCGCCCAGACGTGGCGGGCCATGAGCAGCGTGTCGTCGCCGCTGCGCATGACTCCCGCACGCTGCAACGCGGCGAGGGCGCCAACCAGGGCCTTGAACGCACCCTCCGCCTCGACGGTCAGCTCCGGATCGCGCGGCTCGCGCTCGACGAAGCCGCCGAACATGACGCGATAGTGCGACGGGTTAGCCACGGCGAAGTGAACGTAGGCAACCCCCATCGCCGAGAACGCCGCGTCGCCGCGGCCACCTTCCTCCCACGCCGCAACGAGCCGCTCATGCAATGCGCGAAATCCCTCTGTGGCTACCGCCGTGAGCAGTGCGGCCTTGTCGGCGAAGTGTCGATACAGCGCCGTGCGCGATACCCCGAGGCGCTCGCCGATCGAACGGAGCGTCAGCGCATCAACGCCGTCGGCGCGGATCGTGGCGAGCGCCTCGTCGAGGAGGGCACGACGGAGGTTGCCGTGATGGTAGGGGCGGCGCGGCTTGCGTGCGGCGTTTCGGTTGGCGGGCATACACCCTGATGATAGCATGGCGATGTTGACACCGTCAACTCGTGGCCTTACCCTTATGTTGACGACGTTAACATTGATGGAAGGTACCCATGGAATCGAGACCACGCACCACCCTGCCGTCCGCCGCGAGCCAGACCGCTGCGCTTACTGTCCGGCTCTGGCGGGCGAGTCCTCCTCTCATGGCAGTCGGGCTCTTGATGCTCGCCGTGTCCGTTCCATCGCTCGTCGGCATATTCCTCGACCCGCGCGTCATCACCGGCGCGCCGGCGTGGCTCAAGCCGTTCAAGTTCGGCATCTCGACCGCCATCTACAGCCTAACGCTGGCCTGGGTTTTCACCTGGCTCGGCGGTTGGCCGAGGATGCGCAAGGTGGTGGGCTGGACGACCGCCGTCGTCTTCGTCCTCGAGGTCGGAATCATCGACGTGCAGGCCGCACGGGGGACCACGAGCCACTTCAACAACGCCACGCCACTCGACCGCACGCTGTTCATCATCATGGGTACGGCGATCATGCTGCAGACTCTTGCCAGCGTGGCCGTGGCGGTGGCGCTCTGGCGTGAGCACTTCGGCGACCGCGCGCTCGGATGGGCGCTGAGACTTGGGATGACGCTCACCATCGTCGGAGCACTCACCGGGGCTCTCATGACGCGCCCCACGTCTGCGCAGTTGGAAGCCGCGCGATCAGGCCAGGGTATGACCGTGATCGGAGCGCACACGGTAGGCGGTGTGGACGGCGGGCCCGGCATGCCGGTAACCCACTGGAGCAGCGAGCACGGCGACGTGCGCGTGCCGCACTTCATCGGCCTCCACGCGCTACAGGCCCTGGCGCTCGTGGCGGTGGCGCTCAGGCGCTGGCGCCGCACGAGCGAGAAGGACCGCGTACGGGCAGTGTTGGCCGTCTCGGCGAGCTACGCATCGCTTTTTGTCCTCCAACTCTGGGAGGCGCTGCGTGGAAGGAGCGTGGTCGCACCCGATGCCCTTTCAATCGCCTCGATCACGCTATGGGCCGTGCTCAGCGCCATCGCCTTCGGTTGGATTGCGTCGAACGCGAGCAGGAGGATGATCGCATGACGGCCGAGCGGCTATTCTCACTCCTGAACATGATCACCATCGCCGCATGGCTCCCGCTGGTGCTCCTCCCGCGAGCGCGTTGGGCGAAGGCAATGGTACCGGTGGTGATCCCTTCGCTGCTCGCTGTCGTCTACGCGGCGCTGGTCATCTGGACGTTCCCGCGGAGCGAGGGATCCTTCGCATCGTTAGGCGGAGTGAAGACGCTCTTCGACAATCAGTGGGCGCTCCTCGCTGGCTGGACGCACTACCTGGCATTCGATCTGTTCGTGGGCGGGTGGGAAGCGCGCGACGCCCAGCGGCGCGGTATCTCGCACCTGCTCGTCGTCCCAGTACTGGTGCTGACCTTCCTCTTCGGGCCGGTGGGATTCCTGCTCTATATCGCCATCCGGTCGTCCGTGCGAACGAGAGTGGAGCGAGAACCACTCAGAGGTGAAGTGGTGCGGTAAGGCCGAGCCCACGAAAAAGCGGCTGGTCACCGTTGGTGATCAGCCGCCTCTCGGTTCATTTCCTACAAAGTGCTTTCGAGAGAGCGGGCGACCGGACTCGAACCGGCGACGTCCAGCTTGGGAAGCTGGCATTCTACCAACTGAATTACGCCCGCGTACTGTCTTGCTGTGCAGCAACGTAGCTCCAGCCTGATTCCCTCTCAAGTCCGAAAAGCGCGACCCACGACGTTCATCAGTTTGCTCACGGACGCCACTGCAATCTGGCGAACATTACGGGAAGATTACAACGTCGCGCGCTCGAAACGCGTAGCTGCCTCGTATGCTTTGAACTTGCTTCGACCCAATCGAGGTTCGGTACCACTCGCTTCACGTCTCCAAAAGAGGAACCAGTTGCATGCATAGGTACGTCGCTGCCCTCTTCGCGCTCGCGACGCCAGTCGTCTTGCACGCCCAGACATCCGTCCATGGAACGGTCGTCGACCATCAGAACGGGGCACCGATCGCCGGGGCCATTGTCACCGGGGCCGATACGACCGTCCGCACGACGACGGACGCGTCCGGCGCATTCAGACTTACGTCGGCCGGCGACATCGAGCGCATCACCATTTCGGCAATTGGCTACACGACCAAGGACGTCCAAGTCACGAACCCATCGGCCGCGATTCACATCCGGCTGTCGGTCGCGCCCGTGAAGCTCGCCGGCGTGCAGGTTGTGGCGAACAGTCCGGCTCCCTCGACGGCGGAGCTCACGCAGCACGACCTCGATCGATCGAGCGGGTTGAGTCTCCAGAGCGCGATCAACACCGTGCCGGGCGTGTTCATGCAATCGCGCACGCCGTGGGGCGGCGCGCGGATCACGCTGCGCGGCTACTACCCGAGCACCAGCGGCAACAGCCCCAACGCCAACGGACTTGGCTACCAGGTTTTCCTGAACGACATCCCGATCACCGACGCGACCGGCGCGACGGTGCTCGACGACGTCGATTACTCGACGTTAGGCAACGCCCTCGTGATCAAAGGGCCGGCGTCGAGCCTCTACAACAGCTCCATCGGCGGCACGGTGCTGCTCAATACGGCCCGGCCGTCGCCTAACGCGACGAGCATCGGGCAGCAGGTGGTGACCGGCACCGACGGCCTCGTGCGCACCAACACGTCGTTCGAAACCGCCAACGACAACGGCGACCTCTCGCTCAACTACGGCCATCAGACGTACGACTCGTTCCGTCCGCACAGCGGCTCCACCAAGGATTACTTTCGTGCCGCCGGCGACATGGTGGTGGGCAACACGCAGACGCTGTCGGCGTACTTCTCCTACAATCGCTCGTTCGAGGAGCTGGCGGGCGAGATCGACAGCACGCCGTTCTACGGGCGGGTGCCCGAGAGCAACGCGGCGTATCTGGCGAACGACTCGCACATCCGCGTCACCAGCTTCATCACCGGCCTAACGGACCAGTACCGGTTGGGCGACCACGTCACCAATCAGACCACCGTGTTCGGCGTCGGCCGCAATTCGGGCCAGCCGTTCGCACACGGCTTCACCGACGTCAACCAGTTCAACTTCGGCGCGCGGTCCCAGTTCGGCTTCACCGGGCAGCTCGGCGCGAGCACGGGCGTGAGCGGAACGCTCGGCGCGTCGGTGCAGCAATCGAACCTCACGACCAACGGCGTGTTCATCATTCCCGCGCCGCCCTTCCCCGAACGACCCACGGACCAGGAGAACAGCGCCACCGCGTCGTCGATTTTCACCGAGTGGAGCTTCGCGCTGCCCGAGGCCGTGACGATCACGGCCGGCGCGAGCCTCAACAAGAATCAGTTCAACATCCGCAACATGCTCAATGCTGGCGCGCTGTTCGACACGACGCAGGTACAGACTCGTTCGTTCGACTGGGCCTTCGACCCGCGCATCTCGGTGAGTAAGGAGATCCACGGTAACGCGCTCGTGTACGCGAGCGTGAGCCGCGGCTACACGCCGCCCCTGTTGAGCAACAGCGTCGCCAGCGACGGCACCGTGGATCTGAGCCTCAAGCCCGAGCATGCCGTGCAGTACGAAGTGGGCACCCAGGGCACCTTCCTCGACCAGCGCCTAACGGGACAGCTCTCCCTGTTCGACATCGAGAACACCGACAAGCTCATGACCGAAACGGCAAACTCGGTAACGTTCACGACCAACGCCGGCAAGCAGCGCAACCGCGGCGTCGAGCTGTCGCTCAGCTACCTCGCCGTGAGCGACACGTCGCGTCCGATCTCGAGCGTGCGCCCATGGGCGTCGTACGCGTTCACCGACGCCACATTCACCGACTTCAAGAGCGACAACAACGACAACGCACAAACCGTCGACTTCTCCGGCAACAACGTCCCGCGCGTGCCGCGCCACATGGTGAACGCGGGCGTCGACCTGGCAACCCGCACCGGCGTGTATGCCGACGGGACGTACCAGTACGTGTCGAAGGTGCCGGTCACGTTCGACAACTCGACGTGGGTGCGCTCTTACGACCTGCTCGGCATCAAAGTCGGCTACAAGACAAGCGTGACGCGGAATTGGCTGCTCGATGTCTCCGCGGGTGGTGACAACCTGGCCGGGAGCACGTACTATGGGTTCCTCTTCGTCGGCCCCAACATCGCTTCGCTCGCGCAATCGCAGGACGGGGGACGCGGAGATGGCTACATCATTCCCGCGCCGTACAAGGCGCAGTTCTACGGCAACATTAGCCTGCGATACGTGTTCTGATCGACCGGCTGCGCGCACGCAAGGAATGGCAATTCTTCGGGGTCCTGCCGAAGGCGGATAGGCCGCTCGCCGCAGCGTGGTGGGTGGCCGTGATGCTACGCGGCGCGCTGCCGGCGGTGTTTGCGATCGCGATGGGCGTGTTGGTCGGGGCCGTCCAGCAAGGGCGGCCTCTCATCGTTCCCCTCGCGTTCGCGGGCGCGGTGTTCATCGTGTTGCAGGTGCTCGCGCCAATCCATCAGGCGATCAGCGCGAATCTGGGCGACCGCACCGCGGCGTGGCTGTACGACCGCCTAACGGACGCCTGCCTGCGGCCGCCGGGCCTGGGCCACCTCGAGAACCCGGCGCTCGCGAGCGATCTGGTGGTCGCGCGCGATTTCGACCTTGGCATCACGGGCCCGCCGCTCTACATCGACATGGACTTCATCGCCGGCGGCCTCGTCGAGATGATCGGCGGGTTCGCGTGCGCCATCGTCCTGTTCGGGTACGCGTGGTGGGCGCCCATCGTGCTCGCCGGCGCATGGCTGTTCACGCATTGGTTCCTGCGCGAGAGCGGCGTGTGGTTCGACCGGAACACCGAGCCCGTGCGTGCCGCGCGGCGGGACGCCGAGTATGCCTACCGGCTCGCGGTGGACCCGGCGCCGGCCAAGGAGCTGCGCCTGTTCGGACTGGCCGACTGGACGCTCGACCGATTCATCGCGCGGCGCACGCTCCTGCACCGTCTGCAGTACGAGGCCACGCGGCTGCGGGAGAAACCGCTCGCCTCGAGTACCGTGATCGTGGTGGCGGCGAACCTGCTCGTGTTCGCGATGCTCGCGCGCGACGCGTCGGCGGGGCGGATATCGTTAGGCGCACTGGTGGTGTTCGCGCAGTCGGCGATCGGCGTGTCGATGATCGCGTTCGGGGGACTCAACTGGTCGCTCGACAGCGCGTCGTCGCCGGTGGCCGCGGTCCTCCGGCTCGAACCGGCCATGGCGGCGGCCGGCGCGCTGCCGCCCGGGCGCCGCCCTGCGTTAGGCATGCCCGCACGCGAGATCCGCTTCCGCGACGTGACGTTCGCGTATCCGGGCGGCGCCCCGGTGCTCGAGCACTTCGATCTCGTGATCCCCGCCGGGTCGTCGATGGCCATCGTCGGACAGAACGGCGCGGGCAAGACGACGCTGGCCAAGCTGCTCTGCCGGCTGTACGACCCGCAGGCGGGCGCGATCGAAATCGATGGCGTGGATCTGCGCGAGCTGTCGATCGACGCCTGGCGCGAGCGCGTGACGGCGGTGTTCCAGGATTTCATCCGCTTCGAGCTGCCGCTGCGGGACAACGTCGCGCCTAACGGAGCGCCCGACGAGGCGATCGACGCCGCACTCGAGGCCGCCGGCGCCGCCCGGCTCGCGCGCCTCGACACGGTGCTCGCGCGCGGCTACGACGACGGCACGGATCTCTCCGGCGGCCAGTGGCAGCGCGTGGCGCTCGCCCGTGCGCTCTGCGCGGTCTCGCGCGGCGCGGGCCTGGTCCTGCTGGACGAGCCCACCGCGCAGCTCGACGTCCGCGGCGAAGCCGAGATCTTCGACCGCATCCTCGGCGCGACGCGCCAGTGCACGACCCTGCTCATCTCGCACCGCTTCTCCACCGTCCGCCACGCCGACCGCATCTGCGTGCTCGAGCACGGACGCGTGGTGGAGCTGGGCACGCACGACGAGCTCGTCGCGTTAGGCGGCCGGTACCGCACCATGTTCGCCCTCCAGGCCAAGCGCTTCGCCGTGATCGAGGGCGAGGAAGAGATGACGTATGATGTCCTCTGAGCGCCCGTCGCCCGACGCGCTGCCGCCCGCCCTCTCCTCCATGTGGCGGCTCTGTACGCTCGGCTACCAGCACGAGCCCGGCCTCATGGCCACGTCGTTCCTGCTCGTGCTGTTCGCCGCGCTGCCCGATGCGTTCATCGCGCTGTGGCTCAAGTTCCTGGGCGACGGCGTCGCGCGCCACGCGCCGCGCGTCGTGCTCTTCTCTGCGTTAGGCCTGGGACTCTCCGCGGCGGCAACCTGGTTCCTGCGCACCGTGAGTACGCGCGTCCAACGCACGTTCCGCGACAAGGTCACGATCGCGCTCGAGTCGCACGTCGCACGGCTTCAGGCGACGATCGCGACCATCGCGCACCACGAGCGCCCCGACTATCTCGACCGGTTGTCCGTGCTCCGCAACCAGATGTTCGTACTCGACCACATGTACATGTCGGTCTTCGCCACGGCGTCGTGGATCTTGCGGCTCGCGGTGACGATCGCGCTGCTCGTGTCGATCGATCCGGTGCTCGCGCTGCTCGCGGCGTTCGCTCTGCCCACCGTGCTCACGGCGTCATGGCGCCCGGCAGTCGAGCGCCGCACGCAAGAACGCGTGGCGCAGCCGGCGCGCCTGGCGCGGCATCTCTTCGCGCTCGCGACGACGGCGCAGCCGGGGAAGGAAGTGCGCGTCACGAACATCGGCCCGCGACTCGCCACGGACCGGCGCGCCGCATGGGAGCGCTGGTACGGACCGGTCGCGTCCGCGCGCAACATGTCGGCCGTGTGGCACACACTCGCGTGGGCGGTGTTCGGTTCCGCCTACGTTGGCGCAGTGGTGCTCGTGGCATACGTGCTCCGCGCATCGGCGGGC
This sequence comes from Gemmatimonadaceae bacterium, assembly GCA_036376535.1. Taxonomy (GTDB): domain Bacteria; phylum Gemmatimonadota; class Gemmatimonadetes; order Gemmatimonadales; family Gemmatimonadaceae; genus JADGGM01. Next base: position 20,064 of record DASVAC010000115.1, read on the forward strand.
GACGTGCTGCTCGTCCTCGCCGCCGGCGCGCGGTTGTCCGCGTACGTGGGCGCGACCGTCGGCGAAATCGGATTCCTGCGGGGCGTGTGGATGGACGGCTCCCGCCGGCTGGCATGGCTCGAGGACTACGCCGCGTCGCTCACCGCGGCCGCCGACCTGCCGGTGCCTAACGCACTGCGCGAAGGCATCCGGCTCGAGCACGTGTCATTCGCCTACCCGGGAACGTCGCGCCTCGTGCTCGACGATGTCTCGGTTGCCATTCCGGCGGGCGCGGTCGTCGCCATCGTCGGCGAAAACGGGGCGGGCAAGTCGACACTCATCAAGTTGCTCGCCAAGATGTACGCGCCCACATCGGGCGCGATCGACCTGGACGATGTTCCACTCGCGCGCGTCGACGCCGACGCGTGGCGCGCGCGACTCGCCGGCGCGTTCCAGGATTTCTACAAATTCGAGCTGCGCGCCCAACACACGGTCGGCGTGGGCGATGTCCCCCGCGTCGATGATGCGATTGCCGTCGGCGCAGCGGTCGAGCGCGCTGGAGCCACCGACGTGGTCGATCGCTTGGCATCCGGCCTCGACACGCAGCTCGGCCCCACGTGGCCCGGCGGTGTGGATGTCTCGTTCGGCCAGTGGCAGAAGCTCGCGCTCGCCCGCGGTTTCATGCGCGACGATCCATTGCTGCTCGTCCTCGACGAGCCCACCGCCGCGCTCGACGCCGAAACCGAGCACGCGCTGTTCGAGCGTTTCGCGAGCGCGGCGCGCACACGTCGCAGCAGCCGCATCACGATTCTCGTCTCCCACCGCTTCTCGACCGTGCGCATGGCCGACCTGATCATCGTGCTCGACGGCGCGCGATTGGTCGAGGTCGGTTCGCACGAGGATCTGCTGGCCCGCGGAGGCCAGTACGCCGAGCTCTACGGGATCCAAGCGGAGGCGTACCGTTAGTCGGATCGGATGAGGCCGGTGACGTCGGCGCCGGCGATCCGTCTCCACGGGAGCGAACCACAGCGTGCACACTCCCGGAGGATGGAATGCAGTTTCGCTATGTCGGCGTTCTGGCGGCGGCGCTCGCCGCCGGGTGCAGCAGCCTGACCGACTCGAGCGGCGCGGTCGCCGGCTCGTACGACGTCTTCTTCCAAACGACGATGACCGCATCGAGCATCAGCGGCTCGGCCACGCTGCCCCAGACGCTCGGCACGATCTCGTTAGGCACGCCGGCGAGCGACGGCTCGTTCAGCGGCTCGTTCACCATCAAGAGCGGCGGCGGCTCCGGTGCCGTGATCGGCACGTTGGCCACCGGCGGCTCGGTCAGGATCACGCACTTCGGCGACCCGGGTCTCACGCCGCTTCAGGCCGTCTCGTTCCTCCAGGCGGCGATGCCTTCGTGCGACTTCACGCAAGCGGTCTCGGACGCGATGGGCGGCGCGGTGGAGAACGGCAACATCGCGCTCACCGGCGGTCTCACGATGCCGTGCTCGTGGACGAGCGGCGATTCCACGGTCGTCGTCCCCACCGTCGTCACCGTGCAGGTCTCGGGCAGCCGGAACTGACATCTCTCCGCCTAACGGGCGTCAGGGGCTGGCGGCGAACAACCTGTTGCACACGGCGCCCAACGCCTGACCCAGCGCGTCGCCGGAGAGCTTGACGAAGCCCGGCGCGCCGACCGCATCGATCGTACACACCCGCGACGGCGCCTTGAACGCGGCGATCCCGATCATGTGCTGCAGGGCCTTGTCGCCCACGCCCGAGAGCGGGTGCGGGTCCGCCAGATTCTTCGAGAACGCATCGAACCCGGCGGCATTGTCGGCGATCAGTGTCACGCTGATGTTGCCGCCACTGGTCTCGAGCGAGCACGCTTGCGGGCTGAGCGTCTTCGGCGTGCCCGGCGGATCGGCGAGCAGGTTCTTGGTGACGTCCGGTGTGAAGTAGGTCGCGCAGGCGGTGGCGCCGAGGCTCGTCCAGTTGCCGGTGGCCCCCGAGGAGCTGCCGGCGCTTGTCGTCGATGCACTGCTGTCGTGCGAACAATGGCCTGGCGCGTTGGCGAGTGCCGCGGCGACGGCCAGATACGCGATGCAGCGGGTCATGGTTTCCTCCGTTACGTGCGGGATCGGGAGCGACACGCGTGCGCGTGTCGGACACGGTGCACGTTCGGAGGGCCGTGTTATTGCCGCGTTACTCCGCTGTTATCGGTGGTCGGCACAGACGCGACTGCGGGAGGAAAGTGCGCGCCTAACGCGAGGGCGTGCTCGAAATAACGCGGACGCGCTACTAATGGAGCCGTCTGAAAGGGTGATAGCATCCGCCGGTATGTCGCGTTCAGGGAAAACGGCGACTGCTTCAAAAGAATAACAAAAGTGGGTCTTCTCCCGATCGACTCGGTGATTTTGTGAGGTTTTCATCGTAGGCGATCGTTCTGCGCGACGAGAAGCGTGTTGCGCAATGGAGGAGCAGAAGTGAAAAAATCGTGAGGTGTTCAACTGTGAGGTAAGGATCGCTCGGTTGGTGGCGAGAGCGGCGATGCGAGCGCGGCCAGAAATCTGAAGAGCGTGCGAAAACTACCCACTCATTTGGGAGAAGAGCCACAAAAGTCAAAGAAAGGCCGGTTCAACCGGTCAATGCAACGGGTGCGGCCTCCCCGTGGTCCGTCCTTCGTTGTTCGTGTCGTGTTTTCCTACCCGTCGTCCGTCCGTCGTTGTTCGTGACCAGTGCGTCGCACACCATGACGCGACTGAGAAGCCGGCCACGGCCTCGCCGGATGACGCACGCCGAACGACGGACCACGGGTAGGAAAGCACGAAACGAACACCGAATGACGGACCACGGTATCCCGCGCGAGATTGAGCCTCGTCTCAGGTCAATCGCTCGCTGGCAACCGTTGCACGCACCGATTGCATCGTGACGTCGGAGAGACGGAGCCTCGCGAGGCGCTGGTCGCGGGCGGAGCGCGGCAACTCGACGATTGGCCTAACGAAGAGAGCCAGCGCTCGGGATTGAACCGAGGACCGCTCGATTACGAATCGAGTGCTCTACCACTGAGCTACGCTGGCGACATGCCCTGGCGCGGACTCGAACCGCGACGCCTTTCGGCACCACCCCCTCAAGATGGCGTGTCTACCAATTTCACCACCAGGGCAGCATGCACCTGCTAACGCCTAACGGGGCTGACGGGGCTCGAACCCGCGACCTCCGGTGTGACAGACCGGCACTCTAACCAGCTGAGCTACAGCCCCCCGACGACGACCTGCAATCTCCCCTCATAGCCCCAAGGGGAGTCGAACCCCTCTCTGCACCTTGAAAGAGTGCCGTCCTAACCGATAGACGATGGGGCCTCGGCATAGCGGTAACGGGATTCGAACCCGTGTTTGAGCCTTGAGAGGGCTCCGTCCTGGTC